>JAPYPT010000246.1 GCA_029937535.1 Alphaproteobacteria bacterium | reverse complement strand
GCGATCATCTGGCAGTATTCCAGAATTTCGAAGCCGGAGGCGAATTTCATGGTGGGGAAATATTCCATCTCCTCCAACAATGGCAGGTAGCTGTAGGATTCCACATCGCAGGCGATGCCGGGATAGCGGTTCCAATACCAGGTGCCGCCCACATCGCCGCCTTTTTCGCAAAACCGAACGTCTTTGAAGCCCGCCTTTTGCAGCTTGTACCACAGCAAAAGACCGGCGAAGCCGGCGCCGACCACCAGAATTTCACACTCGTCCTCCAGCGCGTCCCGCTCAACGGGTTCGGCCGAGTAGACATCCTCCAGGTATTTGCTGAACTCCCCCTCCATGGCCATGTAATCCGCCGCGCCCTGCCGCGTTTCCTTGAAGGCGCGGTACTTGGCCTGTTCCTCGGCATTGAAGGCCGCGCCGGGGGGGGCGGGAGGCAGGGTTGTCAGGGCCTCGTCCTCGATGACGGAGTAACCCTTGCCCGTGATTTTATCGTTCGCGATGGAGGCGCGGGTGTTGAAGATTTTCAGGCCGGTGTTTGGGTCTATTTGGATCGACACGGTCTCACCTCTACTTAATCTGGCTACAGTCGCGGATATCCGGGATCAGGTTAAGGCTATTGGCGCCGCTCGTATTATTTCCGCCCCGGGTGCCGGGGATTGCCGCGCCCATGTGCCTGTTGATAGGATGACTTGCTGCATTATAGGACGAAACTTTTGAAACGGGAAGGATAGGGTCATGAAGGACGGCATGCGGTTCGTGGATTGCGACATGCATATCATGGAGCCGGCGGATCTGTTCGAGCGTTATCTGGACCGCCAGTTCCGCGACCGGGTCACCCTGCCTGTTGGCGCCAATGGCAAGCCCAAACGCGGCGTCATCATCATCGACGGCGCACCCACCACCTACGATGTTGAAACCCAGCAGCACCGCAAGCCCCATAAGGGTCTCGGAGACACGGCGGACTCCCAGCCCCTGTCAGGCTCCCGCATCAGCGCGGGCGGCTATCTGGACTTCGCGATCGAGCGTAATTACGACGGCGAGGCGCAGATCATGGGCATGGAGATGGAGGGCATCGACATCGCCGTGCTGTTCCCGACCATGGGCCTCAGCCTGCTCTCCCGCGACGGCATGGACCCAAAATTGTCCCTGGCCCTGGCCCAGGCCTACAACAATTGGGTCTCCGAGTTCTGCCAGCACAGCCCCGACCAATTGAAATTCTCGGCCATGCTGCCGCCCCACGATGTGAACCTGGCCTGCGCCGAACTGGTCCGTTGCGTGACCGAGCTTGGCGCCGTCGGCTCCTTCATGCGGCCCAATCGCGTCGATGGGCATTTCTGGCATTCCAATTATTGGAACCCGCTTTTTGCCCTGCACGAGGAACTCGACGTCACCCTGGGCTTTCACGAGGGCACGGGTGCGGCCTATTCACACATGAACACACTGTACGGCGAAAACCGTTTCTACCGCCACGTGGCCAGCCACTGGATCGAGATGCAGCAAACCCTGATCGCCATGCTGATCGGCGGGGTTTTCGAGTTCTATCCGAAGCTCCGCGTCGGCTTCCTGGAGGCGCAGAATTCCTGGGTGCCGGGCATTCTGACCCGGATTGAATGGGACTATCCGCAATACCGGGATTCACACGCGCCCTATCTTTCCCTGACGCCGATGGAATATTTCCAGCGCAACTGCTGGGCGGCTGTCGAGGGCAGCGAACCGGAAATCGAGGCCACGGCGGGCCTGATCGGCGCCGACCGCATGTGCATCTCCACCGACTATCCGCATTTCGATTCCAACTTTCCGAATGTCTCCAACAACCTGCTCGCCAACGTCTCGAAAGAAACCGCCGCCCAGATTTTCATGGGCGGGGCACACCTATACAATTTCGACGAAACCCATTTCGCCAAGGCGGCAAAGGCGGCGGAAACCCACCGCAACGTCGCCGCCGAATAGGGCCGAAGGGTTTGGGAGGCGAGGACGGTCGACGACGGGGGATGACGGATATGGGTAGCGTCCCCTCTTATTTACACTTGCCCAGCGTCCTGTGGTGATTGGAGATTAAATATCTGAACGTTGTCGCGGCTTACAGAGTTTCTGGCGACGCCTCAACGACATAAATTGGCCTAGTAAGGATCAATTTCTCGCCTATGTAAAGCCGCACTCGATATGTGCCAGGGTCTTTAAAAACTGGATTTTGCCATGCGAAGCCGAAACCCGCAACGCCATCCTTTTCGGGCTCGGGGCTTATGACTCCGTCGTAGAGAGGTTTGCGAGATCCATCGGGCGTTAGCGTAAATCTCAATCCACCAACCGGTTCTGTAGGTATTAACACATAGAAAGTAAAAATAAGTGGGCGGCCTAACGATGCGGGAAACTTGCCATGGACATTAATAGTGTCGCCATACATCCCAATTATGCTCAAAAGGCCGTTAGCTTCTTGCCGGACGTCTTGGCAAATGAAAAATGCTTGTACTGGCGGCGTCTTCATCCGACGGCTTCTTTGATCCGGGTCTGGGAACCGGCCGAAACTGGGGGAGCGTCCGTCTGAAAATGGCTAATTGCACCACCGGATGTGACAGTGGTGTGGTTGTGGTTGCCAAATTCGGAAGGACGAACAAGATCGATCACAAACTCCCTGTCTAAAGCCCAGGCCAAGTCGGTAATAGTTTTTAGCGTAATGTTTGAAGTTCCGTTGAGCGCCCTGGTCACAACAGCTTTGTTCACACCGAGCAATTCCGCAATTGCAGACCGAGTAAGACCCTCTTCGGAAATTGCTCTCTCAATTGCCACATGAGCGTCGGAAACACCACGCACAAATTTTTGTCGGCGGGGGTCAATTTTTAAATTAAAGGAGGTCACTGATGAACGAGCTCCGTATATATGGCGGTTCTTCCAACCGCAGTTGTTTTCTAAACACAGTAATAGTTTTCCGAATGGCAGCGATTTCCGGGAAACGCAAACCGCCTTTTGGAGCACCGGCGTGAGTTATGAAAATGCCTCGCCGATAGAACCAGCCAAATATTCGCATATCGGTGGTTTTTATTTCGTAAACCCCTTCGCCTTGAGGAATGATGTTTTGAAACACGCCAGTTCCTTTAAAATTTGGGTCTACTACGAACCGGCGGAATACATCGGACACCTGTTCAAATGGCGTTAGGTCTCGCCCAGGTTTGGCTGGCAATTTAGACAATTCTTCCTCCGCCCAACGGCAAAACGCTTGAGAAGCCAACAATACGCGCACCGGCATTTCGTTTGGACGCAACCCAACAGGTTCATATCGTACAAGAGAGTCGCTGTCTTCTAAATCTTGTATTGTTGCCATTAAAGTCAACTTTTGATTCTGTTGCAACCCCAACGTAACAGCCGGGAAAAACATCACACCGCATTTTAGCATGAATCGCATCCGTTGCGACTATTTAGTCGGCCGGTGTCGTCTGGGAGGGTCGGTGTCGGCCGCTTTGCTGCAAGTGCTATCGACAAGATAAAAGGGAAGCTGGGTGTGTTGGTGCGGGCAAAGGGGGGCGCTAACCTTATTGTTTCTTATGGGCGGGGCGCTTCTGTATAAATTGTCTAACGCCATTTGTCGTGTTCGGAAAATCCACGGATGGGCCATCAATCCACCAGATCATCGATCGTCACGTCCAGGCCATTTTTGTTTCAGGCCACCAACGCTTTACGCACAGCTTCGGGGTCTCTCTCGATAACCTTCAAGAATGCACGGGTGGGCAATTCCGGCGTTCTCTTCCCTTGTTCCCAATTTCGAATGGAATGGGTGGTAAAGCCGAATTGCATGGCAAAGGCGGCTTGAGAGAGCTTGAGGCTCTCGCGGATGGCCTTGATATCCACGTCGCCCGGCACCTTGGCCGGTTCATGAACAACGGCGCCGATGTCTTCGCCCTTGGCATGGGCCAGGGCCTGCCGGGCGCTTTTGATGAGGCGTTCGCCTGCTGTGGTCATGGGGTATTCCTTTCTTGTTTCTGATACGAACTTACGAGTTCGCTCAAGATGCCTTTCAATAATTTGGTTTCGGCTTTGGTCAGGTTGTCCTTTTCGTTCTTGCCGTAGATGTCCAGAAGAAATACTGGAACCTTCGCGCCGCTGTAGAAATAGACGACCCGCGCACCGCCGCTTTTACCTTTGCCCTTGGCTGCCCAACGCAGTTTCCGCGCGCCGCCCGTTCCGCGCATGGCCTTGCCCGCCATGGGGTGGGTGGAGAGGTGGGAAATCAATTCGTTCCGTTCGTCGTTACTCAGAATGGACTTTGCCGCCGCGATGAAGTCCGGGGTTTCAATGACTGTGTGACGTTCGCTTGTCATGAATTATATATATAGGCCATTGGCTTATATATGCCAATGGCCTATATGCAGCAAAAGGACCGCAACGCTGGGGTCATATCATCCGCGTCCCGTCGGTTTCTTCCGACAAAACATCGCCCGCAAAACGGGGACACCAAATTGTTTGCTGGCGAAAAGGCGTTTTACACAGCGACACCTCATATGATGTCCCCGTTTGGCGTCAGACGCCGGGTCGGGACATTCTCAGCTAAACCATTTGTTCGTACACAAAGGGGGCAGGCGCATCAAATTCTAAACAGGCGCTTCGGCTCGGGTGGTGATCCGGTAGAGTTCCCGGCGGACGTCGTCGCCGTGGTCGTGAACGGCGTAGTGCAGGGTGCAGCGGTTGTCCCACATGACGACGTCGCCATTGCTCCAGTGATGGCGGTAAACCCGGTGGGGCTGGGAGGAATGCTGATACAGCCACTGGATCAGGGGAAAGCTTTCCGCTTCGGTCATGGTCTCGAAACGGCGGGCGGTTATCGTCGGCGAGCCAATGAATAGGGATTTTCGTCCGGTCTCGGGGTGCGTGCGGACCACCGGGTGGGCGGTGCGGAGTTTTTCCGGGGCGCCCGACAGGCCCGCCAAACTATCGCCGTTGAATTCAATCTTGAGGCCCGCCAGCAGGTCTTGCATGCCCGATGACAGGGTCTCGTAGGCCAGGTATTGATTGCACCACATGGTATCGCCGCCGATGGGGACGTCTCGGGCGGAGAGAAAGTTTATCGATGGCGGTTCGGCCAGGAACGGTGTGTCGGAGTGCCAGTTTTCGGTGACCGAGTTGGCTTTACCCCGGTTGAAAAGCTGCGATACGCCGTGATGGCCTTCGAGATATTCAAGAAAGAAGGTCGTAACCGGCTCCCCCCACCATTTTGAAAAGGCCTCGAGCGCGCCGGCGGACAAATCTTGCCGCGGAAAGACCAACATGCAGTTTTCCAGGAAGGCATCGCGCAGAACGGAGAACTGGTCATCGTCGAGTTCCGCCAATGTCACGCCCGTGACCGCGGCGCCAATGGATCCGCTCAGTGGCCGCACTTCGATGCCGCTCGTGGAAGTCTTGGTCATTGCCATTGTTCACTCATCCGAAAACCACGCAATCGGCACATGGTACCGCCCTGGCCCCAGAGCGAGAAGCCTGTAATTCGAGCCACGGCAGGCTATAGTGGGATTCGGATTCCGTGATAGGTGCTTGGTTCATGAACAAGCCGGCCAATAAAAACACCCCGCCTTCCAATCAGCTGCGGGAACTGGAACTGCTGTGTGCCTTGGAGCGCAAGGTCTTGTGGCTGTCCAGCTGGATGATCCATAACGCCAACCATATTCGGCCCAACCGCGATGGCCTGAAGGTAGGCGGACATCAGGCCTCCTCCGCCTCGCTGACCACATTGATGACGGCGTTGTATTTCAACATTCTGCGGCCCGCCGACCGGGTTGCCGTAAAACCCCATGCCAGCCCGGTATTCCATGCCATTCAATATCTTCTGGGCCGCCAGACCCGGGAAAAGCTGATCGATTTCCGCGCCCTGGGCGGGGCGCAGTCCTATCCCTCGCGCACCAAGGATATGGACGAGGTTGATTTTTCCACCGGCTCGGTCGGCCTGGGCGTGGCCATGACCGCCTTCGCCGCCCTGGTGCAGGACTATGTCGCGCTGAAAGATTGGGGCAACGAGGCCACAACCCCCGAGCGCGAAACGGGCCGCATGGTGGCGCTGATGGGCGATGCGGAACTGGACGAGGGCAATGTCTTCGAAGCCATGCTGGAAGGCTGGAAGCACGATGTGCGCAACACCTGGTGGATCGTCGATTACAACCGGCAAAGCCTGGATTCGGTGATCACCGACCGTCTGTTCGGACGGGTCGACGATGTCTTCCGCACCACCGGCTGGCGCGTGATCACCTTGAAATACGGCACCATGCTGCAAGCGGTCTTCGAGACCGGCGACGGCGAGGCCCTGCGCCAATGGATCGACGATTGTCCCAACTCGCTCTATTCCGCCCTGACCTACAAGGGCGGGCCGGGCTGGCGGGAACATCTGCGCAAGGATCTGGGCGACGTGCCCGGCCTGCGCCCGATTATCGAAGACTACGATGATCGGGAGCTGCATGACCTGATGACCAATCTGGCCGGTCACGACATGGTCTCGGTGTTGGATTGTTTCCAGAATATCGAGGGCGACGAACCCACCTGTTTCATCGCCTACACCGTCAAGGGCAAGGAATTACCGCTTGCCGGCCACAAGGACAATCACGCGGGCCTGATGAGCGTGGAGCAGATGGCGGAATTCCAATCCCGCATGAACGTTCCCGCCGGCGACGAATGGGAGCCCATGGCGGGCCTGGATATCGATCCCGGCGAATTTCAGGCATTTCTGGATCAAGTGCCCTTTGCCCAAGGCCCGGCCCGGCGCCGTCGGGCGGCCAAGATCGCCGTGCCCAGCGCATTGCCGAAACCGGACACGGACAAGGCCATGTCCACCCAGGAAGCCTTCGGCCGCATTCTGTTCGATATCGCGGGGGGGACCGATGAATTCGCCCGGCGCATCGTCACCACCTCGCCCGATGTCACCGTCTCCACAAATCTGGGCGGCTGGGTCAACCGCCGGGGCATCTTCGACCGCCATCGCCGGGAGGATATATTCCGCGAGGAGAAAGTCGTCTCGGCCCAGCGCTGGGCCATGCATCCCGACGGCCAGCACATTGAACTGGGCATTGCCGAACATAACCTGTTCCTGACCCTGGCCGCCCTGGGCCTCTCCTCGTCGCTGTTTGGCGAGCGGCTGTTGCCGGTGGGCACATTGTACGACCCCTTCGTCAGCCGCGGCCTGGATGCCCTGAACTACGCCTGTTATCAGGACGCCCGCTTCATGCTGATCGGTACCCCGTCGGGTATTACCCTGGCGCCCGAAGGCGGCGCCCATCAATCCATTGCCACGCCGCTGATTGGCCTGACCCAGGCTGGGTTGAGCGCGTTCGAGCCGGCCTTTGTCGACGAATTGGCGGAAATCATGCATTGGGGCTTTGAACATATGCAGGACGACGTGAGCGGCGGCTCGGTCTATCTGCGCCTGACCACGCGCACCCTGGACCAGCCGGCGCGGCAAATGACAGAGGATTTGCGCCGGCAGGTTATCGCCGGGGCCTATTGGCTGGAGCCGCCGCACCCGGGCGCCGAACTGGCCATCGTCTGTTGCGGCGCCATCACGCCGGAAGCCAAGGCGGCCCATGAAGACATCCTTGAAGACGTGCCAGGCGCGGGCCTGCTCGTGGTCACTTCGCCGGATTTGGCCTATCGGGACTGGAACCATGCCTGGCGGCACCGGGCCTCGGGCGCATACGAGGCGCGCAGCCATATTGGCCGCCTGTTGGATCCGCTCTCGGCGGACGCCGCCTTGGTGACGGTGATCGACGGCCACCCCTCGGCCCTGTCCTGGCTCGGCTCCGCCTCCCGGCGCCGGGTTTTCAGCCTTGGTGTCGAGACATTTGGCCAATCAGGCGATATCCAGGATCTATACCGCCTGCACGGCATCGACCGCGACGCCATCCTCAACGCCTGCGCCGCCGCCTGCCTGAGCCGCTAGACCATTTTCGATATTCATCGAGTCGCCAAGCCGCCCGCTCCCCCTCCCGGCCACCCACGGAA
>JAPYPT010000245.1:4653-7988 GCA_029937535.1 Alphaproteobacteria bacterium | reverse complement strand
GCCATGGCGCATCGGTTGCTTTAAATGTGGGGGAACTCTGCATTAACCGGATAGGCAAATTAGTTTTTCCGCACCGCCCAGTCCGCGTTACCCGTGGCGCCGGTCGGCGGGTGCGCGGCCAAGGCCTCCTCCACCGGGTCGGTGCCCCAGCCGGGGCGGTCGGTCACCACGATGTGGCCGTCCTCGCGAAGGCGGGGGCGAGAATGGCCTTGAGTGGTCAGAGTTACGTGTTTTTCAGTAGTCCGCTAACGTGCTTTCAATGTCGTCAACCCGGCCATTCGACGTAGTTAAAAATGCTTTAGCTGTCGGGCACCAAATGGTGCTCGAAGGCGACTTCCTTGCTTTCATCGACGGCGCGGGCCGGTGCCGATGCCGTGACCCAATCGATGTCCTTGTCCAGCAGCAGGGTCGCGCAGCGGACGCGGTTGTGGGTGCCGTCGTCCACATTGGCGGGTAACTCGCCGGTTTTATCGAAATGCTTGGCGGCCTCGATAAGCTGTTTGCGGACGGCGATGATCATCGCGTCGGAAGTCCCCAGATGCTCGTGCGGGCGGTCATAGATATGCTCGCCATCGGGGCCCATCATCAATTCGGTCATGGCCCGGTCCTGCAAATTCATAATGAACGGCATGCCGATGTTCAGAGACTCCTTGGCGATCCTTGGGTCGATCAGGTAGTCGTTATGTCGGTTGGCGACGGTGTAGAAATATGACCGCGGGTCGTTGGTGCGGGGCGCGTAACCATGCCAGTCCTTGAACGGATCGGCCGCCGCCTTCCAACGGTCCTTGGTCGCCTTGGCCACGGGCGCCGTGCCGGGCTGTCCGGTCTGGGCGATCAGCATGGCCCATTCATCATCAATGGGCACGAAAGAACGCAGCCCGGCGTGGATGCCGCTGGAAATCATCGTATGGAAGGGAAAAATGAACTGGTTGATGCGGTGCCAGTCGCGGCCGTCGTCAAGGGTCCGCATGGCGGTGTAATAGGCGCCGTATTCGGTCGGCACCACATCCAATCTGGGCGGCCGCTTGTCATCGTTCCAAAAGCCCGGAACACCGGCGCCGGCATAGGGCGCATCCTTGGATAGCTTGGCATGCACCCAATCCAGATGCACCGTATCGATATCGCCTTCCATGTTCTGCATCCAATTGGCCTCCTCCATCATGATGGTGGGGGGGCCGACCCGGTCGGCGGGCAGGGTATTGATCTCGAAGGCGGGAAAGGGCGGCGGTTCCTTGCGCGGGCCCAGATAGACCCAGATCATGTGGTTGACCTCCCGGCAGGGATAGGCCTTGGCCTTGATCTTGTCCTTGAAGGTGCTTTCGGGCGGCTCCGAGGGCATGTCGATGCAGTTGCCCTCGGTATCGAATTTCCAGCCGTGATAGACGCAGCGCAGGCCGCATTCCTCGTTGCGGGCGAAATACATACTAGCGCCGCGATGAGGGCAGGCTTCCGTCATGGCGCCCATGCGGCCCTTGGTATCGCGCCACATGACGAAATTCTCGCCCAGCAGGGTCATCCGCTTGACCGGCGAATCCGGTTCGGGGAATTCCGATGACGGCAGACACGGTATCCAGTATTCCCGCATCAAGTTGCCCATGGGCGTGCCGCGGCCCACCCGGCACAGTAGTTCATTATCTTCTCTCGAAAGCATCCCGTTCCTCCCTTCCGATTTTTCGCGCTGGCGCAATATCGGTTATCGCAAATTCAGTTTAGCTGGACCAGATCGCGAAGCCCAGGCCCGTACCCGTCCCCGCCGGCGTCCTGTATCCCGGCTGATAATCCATCCAGCTCAAGGGCACGTCCTCAAGCGCGCCGGCGGCGCAAATCCAATTTCTAATTTCCGAACTGCCGCCATTCAGCTTGTTGGGTGGCAGGGTGCAAAGGGCCTCCCCGTCTTTTTCCCGCAGCGCACGCATAACCTCGCCATCCAGCTCCTCGTCGACCGTGAAATGACTAAGGCCGCCCGAGGCCAGGATGCCGACGCGGGATGCTTCGGGATAGGAGGCGATCGCCGCTGAAATGGCCTGCCCCAGCCGGTAACAACGGCGCGGGCTGGCTTGATTGGGCGGAAAATAGGTATTGAGAAAAATCGGCACCACGGGCGGCGCATCACCCTGCAACAGCCTGTTGTGAACAAAGCCGAAGGCGTGCCCTTCGCCCTGATCCGGCGCAAGGTTGGTGGCGGTGGCAATATCAAACTCCTGTTCGATCAGCGCCTCGATGAGGTGATGGGCCAGGCCGGCATCGACCGGGTAATCCCGAGGGGATTCGGTTTCGAAATATTTCGCGGAAAGCCGCCGCGCCCATTCCGGGCGATTGGGATTATGGACGGGGGGAACATTGCGAATGGTTTCACCGCGATAGATCAACACGCATGGAATATTGGTCTCGCCATACAGCTCGTCCTGATCGTCGCCCACCACAATGAGGGCATCGAGGGCGGCGGCGCGGATTGCCTGGCGGATTTTCCGCAGATTGGACATCGCCGCCCCGTGACGGGCCGCCAGCTTTTCCGGTTCGATTTGCCCTGCGGTGGCGGCATCGGCGGCGCGGAGTAAATCTTCGTAAGAGACGGAATTTCCGTCCTTGTCGAGATGGGCGCGCGCCCGGTCCGCTTCGATAAACAGCGGCCAGTCTTCCAACTCTGCATTCAGCATGGGGGTGTGAGATATCCCAATTCCAAGTACAAGCCGCGCCATTCCCCACGCTCCCAGTATTTGCCCGCATTCCACGGTCTCGACAAATCACTCTCTCATCGTTGGGTAGGCTTGGCAACACGACCCATGCTGTGACCATGGCCGGCAAATTCACTGCATTGTGTCGGCATATGTATTAGGTTCGGTGTCATGGACACAGTTCGATTTACACAGATGAAAGACGGCGGCGTCGAGGACTACCAATTCCTGGACACTCAGGAGCGGGCGTTTGCCGCCCAGACCGCGGACCGCGGACCGCGTGCTGACGGCGCTGGCGGATTTGGCGCATTCCATGTCCGGCTACCAGGTATCCCGGCTTGAACATTCACTTCAGACCGCGACCAGGGCGGAGCGCGACGGCGCCGACCCGGAAATGGTGGTGACCGCGCTGCTGCACGATATCGGCGACGGTCTGGCGCCCTGGAACCACGGTGATCTGGCGGCCGCGATCCTGCAGCCCTATTTGCGCGAGGAATGCGTTTGGATCGCCGCCCATCATGGCCTGTTCCAAAAGTATTATTATGCCCACCATCTGGGTGGCGACCGCCACGAGCGGGACCGTTACCGCGACCATCCCCACTTTGAGGCCTGCGTGCATTTTTGCGAAGCCTGGGACCAGGCCGCGTTCGATCCCGCCTA
>JAPYPT010000245.1:0-4553 GCA_029937535.1 Alphaproteobacteria bacterium | reverse complement strand
CTATTCGCGGATGATGGCCGCCGACGAGGCCGGGACCTTGGCCAAGCTCAAGGCGCTTCGGGCCGAGGTATTCGACCCCATTACCGCCAAACTGGGCGGGCGGATTTTCAAGAATACCGGTGACGGCGCCTTGGCGGAATTTTCCAGCGCGGTCGATGCGGTGCAATCCGCCATGGAGGTCCAGCAAGCCCTTGCCGCGCTCGCGGAAGATGATGGCATCGTTGTCAGGATCGGCATCAGCCTTGGCGATGTCATCGTTGATGGTGATGATCTGTTCGGTAATGCCGTCAATGTCGCGGCCCGCATGGAGGCCTTGGCGGAACCCGGCGGGATCTGTGTTTCGGGCAACGTTCAAGAACATATCGGCACCGCTCTCGATGTCGATTTCGAGGATCTTGGCGCGCAACTGGTCAAGAACATTGATCAACCCATTCATTCCTATCGGGTCCTGATGGACGGGCAGGCGCCGAGCCCGCCGTCGGAGAGGCAGAGGACGGTGACCGACAAGCCGTCCATCGCCGTGCTGCCGTTCGAAAACATGTCCGGTGATCCCGAGCAGGAATATTTCGCCGACGGGATGACGGAAGAAATTATCACCGCGCTGTCGCGGATCGATTCAATCTTCGTGATTGCGCGCAACTCCTCCTTCACCTTCAAGGGGCGCTCTGTTGACGTTCGTGATGTGGCCCGTGAACTGGGCGTGCGCTACGTCCTGGAAGGCAGCGTCAGACGTGGGGGCGGCAAGGTGCGCATAACCGGTCAGCTGATCGATGCCGAGAACGGCGCCCACCTTTGGGCCGACAGGTTCGATGGCGATCTGGAAAACATTTTCGATCTTCAGGACAGCATCGCCGAAAGCGTTGTCGGCGTCGTCGAACCAACTCTGAGGGAGGCGGAAATTGCCCGCTCTCAACGCAAGGGGCCTAAAAATCTCGATGCCTATGATTTTCTGTTGCGTTCGATGCCCAACCTTTTCGCCTTCAAGAAAGACGAAAATACCGTGGCCATTTCGCTGCTCGAAAAAGCCATTGATCTCGATCCTGAACTAGCGCCGGCTTTGGCGCTGCAAGCATGGTGCCTGCAGCAAAGAGCTTCCTTTGGCTGGCAAAAGCAAACCCATGAAGGTCGGGCCGTAGTTGCCGATATAGCCCGGCGCGCCATCGCCGTCGGTCAAAACCAAGCATCTGCTTTGGCCACCGCCGGGTTTGTCTTGGTGGTCTCGGCACGGGAGTTTAGCGCTGGTTTGGCGGCGGCGCGGCGCGCCTTGGAATTGAATGTTAACTCCGCCTATGTCTGCATGCATGCGGGATTTTGCCATGCCTTCGATGGCGCGGCGGAAGAAGCCATACAATGGTTCGAAAGGTCCAAATTGCTGAGCCCGCTGGACCCGTTAACTTTTCATATACATGGCGGAATGGCCATAGCCCATTTGATCGCCCGACGCCCGCAAGAGGCCTACGACTATGCCACCAAGTCTCAAGCCGAAAATTCTGACTGGATTATAGGTCAGCGATATTTAATTTCCGCCTGTGGCCATCTCCGTAAGATGGATGAAGGCCGCACCGCCATCGCGCGCATGCAGGAAATGTTTCCGGGCGCAGACCTGGCTCTGGCCGCTAGTTGGTCCCCATATCGTGACTTGGAGGTGAGGGAATATTTTTTAGACGGCCTGCGCAAGGCTGGTTTGTCGTAGCGGCGCGGGGCGGTATGTCGGATAATTGCCGAGAGCCCCGTGGGTTGGATTTTAACGATCAGGGTATACGTCATGACCGGTAGGACTGAAAATTTACAACGTTTCATCAATGCCGCCGAAACGGCGATCCAAGCCAGGGCAGCGCAGTTTCCCGATGCAATGGCGATGGCGGACCGAATGTTTTCTGCGCTAAAAAACAATGATGAAGCCAATACCCAGAACACGCCGGCCCGTTTGCCGGTATGCAGCCATCTCAAAGGCGCGTTGGACCTGGCGCAAAACGGACCAGAGCCCATTCCCGCCTTGGCGGATGCGTTCGCGGCAATCGAGCCGGAGTTTGCCTGGGCCCGCAGGCCCGAGGCCGCGCGGGTCGGCGCCGATTTCTATGACAGCCACGCCAACGCATCAATCATCGGCCTCGGCGGCTTGGAGGCGCGCCAGGACGTGCGCATCGGTGTCAGCCTGGTGGCGCCCGGCATTGACTATCCCCGCCACCACCATCCGCCCGAGGAACTTTACATCGTCCTGGCCCCTGGTAAATGGATGCAGAACGATAATCCCCTGGCGGCCAAGCAATCCGGCGACCTGGTACACAATCCGCCCAACGCCTGGCATGCCATGCAATCCATGGACACGCCGCTGCTGGCGATATGGTGTCTGTGGACCGGAGACTGAGACGCGGTCTGGACCTTATGGGCCCAGATGCGGGATCACGTCGCGGCCGAAACGTTCGATGGTCTTCATGATTTCCAGGTGCGAGGGGCCGCCCGAATGGGCGTGGCGGAGGCGGAGGAGGAAATAATTGCTGCCCATGGCCTCGCTCCAGCGTTTGAATTCGGCGATGCAGGTTTCGGGCGATCCGGTGATGATGCGGTCCTTCCACATGCTCTCGAACTCAAAATCATCTTCCGAACCAATATCCTTGAAGGCCTCGGCGCCGTTGCGCCAATAGTATTTGTAGGCCGCCATGGCCTCGGGGCCGTACACGCGGGCGGCATCTTCCAGGCTATCGGCGACCCAGGCATCGCGCATCATGACGATTTCCGGCTCCCGGCCCGCCGCCTGCGCAGTCTTACGGTAAAGGGCGGCGGCTTCCACGGACGGGGCCAGGGGCATGCTCGGGCTAAACACCAGGGCATCGCCCAGGCGCGCCGCGCGTTCGATGGCGGGGGGCACCCAGGCGCCGATCCATAACGGCGGCCGGGGCCGCTGGATGGGCCGGGGCAGAATTCTGACGTCGTCGATTTGAAAATGTTTGCCATGGTATGTGAAGCGTTCGCCGCTGAAGGCCAATTCCAGGATCTCGATCGCTTCCTCGAAGCGCCCCACGCGATGGCGCTTTTCGATGCCGAAGGCGCGGAAATCAGCCTCCTGATAGGCCAGCCCCACGCCCAGGGCGACCCGGCCGCCCGACACAATATCCAGGGTGACGACATCTTCCGCCACGTGGAGGGGATGATGCAAGGGCAACAGAATGACGGAAGTGCCGATCTGAATGCGCTTGGTCCGCGCGGCGACGGCGGCGCAGGCGATCAGCGGGGAGGGGAGAAAGCCGTCCTGGTCCTGGTGATGTTCGCCAAAGAAAAACCCGGCGAAACCGCAGTCTTCCGCCAATACCGCTTCCTCGATCGCTTCTTGCACGCAGCGGTCGAGGTCCTCGCCGGCGGGCGGATTGGCGACGGAGGAATACAGCCCCAGCTTAATCATCGTGCCACTCCCGACTTTGCAAAATCAGCTCTCCGGAAGCGCCAAATCTTCCGGCAGGGCACTACCGCGCAGATCCTCCGCAAGGGCGACACGGATCAATACCGCAAAACCCTTCTTGTCGGGATCGGCGTCGCGCTCCTGCTGCACCATGTTGTTCCAGACCTGTTCGTAGGCCGCGCCCTCGTGATGCAGTTCCGCCGCGCCATAGAACCGCGCGATACCGCCCACGGGCAATAGCCCGTTGCCGCCCCGCGCCACGGCGCTGAGTGCGGGATTGCGGAAATAGACCGTCAGTTTAGCGCCATCCACCAGCGCCTCGGAGGAGGCGCGCCCGCCCCGGTCCCAAATACCCAAGGTATCGCCGTCAACCACCTGGACACTGCCACGGGGACTGATCTGGGCGAAGCCATCTTCGCGTATGGAACCCACAAGGCAGACGTTCTGGGGAAATGCGTCGTTGATATGCTCATGCAATGCTTCGGGTATTTTGCTCATTTACCTGGTCCTTTGGCGCTGAAAATATTCTGTTCGAATTATCCAGATCCTACCCGACATGGGATGGGGGTGAAAGTGCGACACAATGACCAAATGAAAACATTTGACCCAACCGCGCCGGTAAGCGATTGGCGAGCGCCGCTGGCGCCGGTTAGGGCTTCGAGGGCGGCGAGTTTGGCGCCTCGTCGTGGTGCTGTCGGCGTGGCCGAGGACTTCCTGGACCAATGACAGCGGCACGCCCCTGACAGTTGTTGTAAATGGCGGATTATCAATGCATGTACTGGCTTGAAACCGGGAGCAGGGGGGCTAGATTGATTGACAATGGCCGAAATAGGCAACATAGGGGTGACATGGGCGTTGTATCTCAATGTCACCGGCGGGCTTTCAATCGATGGCGGACGTCGATGTGGGGCGAAGGCGATGACCGGTGACTAAAATCGAGCCGCCGGCGTCGAACGACTTGGCGGCGAGCGGCGATGGTGTGCCGATCGACCGACAGCGGCTTGGCAGGCTGTTGGGCCTGGACGATGAAGCTTTTATCAACGAAATGCTTTCGTATTTTTGGGATTCAGTGGCGCGGTCGCCCGACCAGATGGCCGCCGCAATAGAAGCCGGCGACGCCAAGAGGCTGCACGAGTTAGCCCATGCGGCCATTGAT
>JAPYPT010000244.1 GCA_029937535.1 Alphaproteobacteria bacterium | reverse complement strand
CCCTTGATCGTTTCGTTGTGAATGGCTTCGGTGATCTCGACCACGGTCAGTCCAGGCTCGGGGTCAAGCTCCGCCTGCCACAGCTTCTCGAACCTGGCTCTGGCGGCGGGATCGGACACCGGCTGATAATCGGGGTAGAGCATGGGGATCAAGCCGGCGTCCGAAGCGCCCTGGACATTGTTTTGCCCGCGCAAGGGGTGCAAGCCATTGCCGGGGCGGCCCACATGGCCGGTCGCCAGGCATAGGGATATGAGGCAGCGGGCATTGTCCGTGCCATGGATGTGCTGCGAAATGCCCATGCCCCAGAAAATCATCGCATTGCGGGCGCCCGCGAAGGCACGGGCGGCGGCGCGGATGTCGTCGGCGGGCACGCCGGTCAGCTCGGCCATGGCGTCGGGCGGAAAGGCGGCAATATGTTCCGCCAGCGCCTCGAAACCCGACGTGTGCGCGGCGATATAGGCGTGATCCACCAGATCCTCGGTGATGATGACATGCAACATGGCGTTCAGCAGCGCCACATCCGTGGCCGGTTTGAGTTGCAGCATCCATGTGGCCGATTGTTTCAAAACAGCGCCGTTGGGATCGACAACGATTAGCTTCGCGCCCCGATTGGCGGCCTGCTTGAAATAAGTCGCCGCCACCGGATGGTTTACCTCCGGATTGCAGCCGATGGTTAGAATGACATCGGCCTCCAAGGCATCCGTGAACGGCGCCGTGACGGCGCCCGAGCCAATGGTTTGCATCAACGCGGCAACGGATGAAGCATGACAAAGCCGCGTGCAGTGATCAACGTTGTTGGTGCCAAAGCCCGTGCGCACCAGCTTTTGAAACAGATAAGCCTCTTCATTCGAACCCTTGGCCGAGCCGAAGCCCGCCAGGGCGCGGCCGCCGTCGTGATCACGGATTGACTTCAAACCGGCGGTGGCAAAGGCCAAGGCTTCTTCCCAACTGGCTTCCCGGAAATGGCTCAATGGATTGGCGGGATCGATATTGACGTCATCCTTGGCAATGCCGTCGCGCCTGATCAACGGCGTGGTCAGGCGTTCCGGGCTATGGATATAATCAAAACCAAAGCGGCCCTTGACACACAGGCGGCCAAAATTGGCCGGTCCGTCGCGGCCCTCCACGCCGACTATTTTTTCGTCGCGCACGTGAAAGGTCAACTGGCAGCCGACACCGCAATAGGGACAGACGGAGGCGACCTGGCGATCCGCCTCTATCGGTCCCGCGCTGGGCAACAGCGCGCCGGTTGGGCAGACCCGTACACATTCGCCGCAGCCGACACAGCGGCTGTCGCCCATGGGATCATCAAAATCAAAGGCAATGTGGCTGTCCGCGCCACGCCCGGCCATGGCGATAACGTCGTTGACCTGTACCTCGCGGCAGGCCCTGACACATAGATTGCATTGGATGCAGGCATCCAGATTGACCTGCATGGCGGGGTGGCTCGGGTCGGGCCCCGGCGCGGCTTCGCGGGCCGGATATCGGCTGACCGCGATATCCTGGGCATCGGCCCATTGCCAAAATTGCGAATTCGCATCCAACGCCTCCGTCCGGGCCGGTTGATCGGCGAGCAGTAGTTCCATGACCATGGCCCGTGCCTTGACCGAGCGGTCCGACGCCGTCTTCACGGACATCCCCGCCTCCGGCATGCGCCGGCAGGAAGCCGCCAAAGCCCGCTCGCCATCTATCTCCACGACACAGGCGCGGCAATTGCCGTCCGCCCGATAACCCTGTTCTTCCGTATGGCAAAGGTGCGGTAGGGATTGGCCCAGGCGGGCCGCCACGGCCCAGATGCTTTCGCCCGGCAAGGCATCGACGGAGACGCCATCAAGTTCGAATGTGATGGTCCCGCTCATGTGAGCGCACCGGGGAAATAGCGTAATGCACAGCGCAATGGATTGGCCGCCGCATGGCCAAGGCCGCAAATGGATGCATCCGCCATGACCTGCGCCAAATCGGCCAAGGCATCGCATTCAGGTCTATCCCGGCCGCCGTCCAGCATGGCGACCGCCTTTTCCGTGCCAACCCGGCAGGGCGTGCACTGGCCGCAGCTTTCATGGGCGAAGAAGGCCATCAAATTTCGCACCACGTCACCTATGTCGTCGTGTTGGGATAATACAATCAAGGCGGCGGAACCGACCAAGGCGCCATGGGGTTCCAGGGTGCCAAAATCCATGGCTTCATCGGCCAGGGCGGCGGGCAGAATTCCGCCCGAGGCGCCACCGGGTAAAAAGGCGGTAAACTCATGGCCATCCAACATACCGCCGCAATGCTCCTCGATCAGGGCGCGGGCGCTGATGCCGGCCGGCACGCGTTTGACGCCGGGGCGGCGAACGCGTCCGGAAACCGAAAAGCTGCGCATGTTTTGCCACCCATCCCCCTGCTCCACGGCGTCGCGGGCCCAGTACAGGGTTTCGATATTATTGATCAGCGTGGGAAGGCCGAATAAGCCGGCTTGCGAGGGGAAGGGGGGGCGTTGGCGGGGCAGGCCGCGTTTGCCTTCGATGCTTTCCAGCATGGCCGATTCTTCACCACAGATGTAAGCGCCCGCGCCGCGGCGCATGTGGACCGGCACATGCCGCAAGCCTGCCTTGGCGACGGCGGCAAGCTCGTTTTGCAAAAGTCCGCGTAGGTGCGGATATTCATCGCGCACATAAAGATAAACCGCGTCCACATCCACGGCCCAGGCCGCCAACAACATCCCTTCGATAAAGCGGTGGGGATCGGTTTCCAGGTAATGGCGATCCTTGAAAGTTCCCGGCTCGCTCTCGTCACCGTTGACGGCCATGAGGCGGGGGCCGGGTTCCGCCGCCACCAGTCCCCATTTTCGCCCGGTTGGAAAACCCGCCCCGCCCAAGCCGCGCAGGCCGCTTTGTTCAAGCTGGGCAATGACCGCCGTCCGCTCCCTTTCGCCGGCCAGACAGGCCCGCAGCAATTGATATCCGCCGCCATCCCGATAGCTGTCCAGATCGATTTCCGGTGCCCAATCGGCGGCTCGATCCGGCGTCGAGGCAAGCGCCTGAACGGCGGCGGCGTCGGCCTGTTCCACATAAATTTCAGCTCTGGATGCGACCGGCGCCCGATCGCAACGGCCCATGCACGCAGCCCTGATGATGCGGTAACCGCTCTCCCGCGCCGCCGCATCGCTCAAGGCTTCGGCGACGCTGTCGGCGCCGGCCATTTGGCAGGGCAGCCCGTTACAAATTCGAATGGTCCGAGGCGGCAAGGCTGCGTCGTCGGCCAGCACATCAAAGCTGTGATAGAACGTCGCAACCTCGTAGACCGCCGCCAGTGACAGGGTCAAACATTGGGCCAACGCCGTAAGATGAGAATGGCGCAGACAGCCCGTGGCATCTTGGATTTGGTGCAGATACTCAACCAACATATCGGTCTGCATTTCCGGCGCGTTAATGATATCCCGCACTTCGGCCATTGCATCGACATCGACTTGCCGGCCGCGCTGTTGGGCACGGCCCTTGCCCTGGCCCTTGCCAGGCGGGCGCCCGAGGCGGTTGACCGGATTTTCATTCTTACCCCGAGACGGCATTGCATCACCCTTCATCACTAATGGCCCCAGCCAACCCGGACCAAGCGGCGAAGTCGTCATGGACCGCGAAGTCGGTTTTGGTTAGGGTCATGCTCAACATCATATCGTAACCGCGGCCTAGCGTCTCCAATCCGATTGTCAATTTCTGGAGATGGCGTGCTGGGAAGCCAAAACACGGATCTGATTCAAAAATGCAAGATCTCATGCTTCTATCCCTCTTGTGTTCGAAACTCTGCCACGACCTCGTGGGCCCAATCAGCGCCATCGGCAATGGCGTCGAAATTCTTGAAGATGAAGAAGATCCCGGCATGCGGAAACAGGCTGTGGAATTGCTGGCCCACAGTGCGGAACTGGCGGCCAACCGGCTTAAATTCATGCGTCTGGCTTTTGGCGCGGCGGGCGGCGAGGGGTTGCGATCAGCCTGAACGAGGCGCGCCGGACGGCAGCCGATTTTCTGGCCGACGGTCGAAGTGATTTGGAATGGCCCATTGCGGATGATGAAGAAAATTTAGGACCGAATAAGACGGGCATAAAAATTCTGCTGAATCTGATTCTAATCGCCAACGACGCTATACCAAGGGGCGGTGTGGTGCGGATTAAATTGGCGCGTTCCGAGGGTGGGGGCCAATCGGTCATCCGGGCTGTCATCCAGGCCGAGGGGACTGGGGCGCGGCTAGGCGATGGGGTTGAGGAGGCATTCGATACAGCGCGGGATATAGACGCTTTGAACCCCAAATCGGCGCCCGCATGTTTGGCCGCGAAAATGGCCGAATCTTATGGCCGGATTGTTTCGGTTATGCCCGGAATTGAGTCGGTTGAATTTTCGGTTGAAATGTTGCCGGCACGCTAAGAATTACCGATTTCCGCCGCTTTTGGTTCATCGCTTCTTAACCTATTTCAGCCATCTTTGCAGCACGGCCGCCTCGGGGGAGGAAAGTCCCGTTGCCGGTCTCGATGCAACAACCGAAAAGGTGGCCGCTATGGATGAGCTACTCAGTGAATTTTTGACCGAGACGTCCGAAAGTCTGGCAACGCTGGATCTCGAACTGGTCAAATTGGAACAAGATCCCAATGCACCGGATCTGATTGATAACATCTTCCGATTGGTTCACACCATCAAGGGAACTTGCGGCTTCCTTGGCCTGCCCCGTTTGGAAGCAGTTGCACATTCCGCCGAGAACGTCCTGGGCAAGGTCCGGGACGGTAACTTGGTGGTGACGGCGGATACCGTATCCCTGATCCTCGAGTCGCTGGATCGGATCAAGGATTTGTTGGCCGCGCTGGAAGCGACCGAGGCGGAGCCCGAGGGTGACGACGCCGGACTGATCACTTTGTTGGATGCCATGGCCCTGGGTGAGGATGTTTCTTGAATAATTGAAGTCCCGGTACAAGCTGAAAGTGTCGCACCGGTGCGCGAATTGAAAGAAGGCGAGGCGACCGAGGACGAGTTGGAGCGCGCCTTCCGGGAAACCGAAACGGAACCCGTCGCGGCCGCGCCGGAGCCTGCCGCCGCGCCCACGGCCGCCGTGGCCGCCATAAAGGTCGATGCCGAATTTACCGCTGAGAAATCAGGCGAGCCTTCGGTGGCCAGCCAAAGCATCCGCGTCAGCGTCGATGTACTGGAAGACCTAATGACCATGGTCTCCGAATTGGTGCTAACCCGCAATCAGCTGATGCAGATGGTGCGCGGTCATTCAGATAGCGAATTCAAAGTGCCCTTGCAACGGTTGAGCCATGTCACGACCGAACTGCAGGAAGGCGTGATGAAGACCCGCATGCAGCCCATCGGCAACGCATGGGCCAAATTGCCCCGCATCGTCCGGGATCTAAGCCTTGAATTGAACAAGAAGATCGATCTGCAGATGCTGGGGGCCGATACCGAGTTGGATCGCCAGGTTCTGGAGCTGATTAAGGATCCGCTGACGCACATGGTGCGCAATTCCGCCGACCATGGTTTGGAAACGCCCGATGAGCGGATCGCGGCCGGCAAGATGGAAACCGGCAAGGTGGTTTTGAACGCCTATCACGAAGGCGGTCATATCATCATCCAGATCAAGGACGATGGCCGCGGTATCGACGTTGAGAAGCTGCGCGCGAAAATGCTTTCCAGCGGCGCCGCGACGGAAGCCGAAGTCGCGGAGATGTCCGAGCAACAAATACAAATGCAGATCTTCGCCGCTGGTTTCTCGACCGCCGAACAGGTGACGGCGGTTTCCGGCCGCGGCGTCGGCATGGATGTCGTGCGCACCAATATCGAAAAAATTGGCGGCACGATTGAGCTGGACTCCGAATGGGGCAAGGGCAGTAAATTTACCATCAAGATCCCGCTGACCTTGGCCATCGTTTCAGCCTTGATCGTGGAAAGCTGTGAAGACCGTTTCGCCATTCCGCAATTGAGCGTGGTTGAACTGGTCCGTGCCTCGAAAGATTCCGAACATCGGATTGAAATGATCAAGGATACACCGGTCCTGCGCCTGCGGAACCGCTTGCTGCCTTTGGTCTATCTGGGCGATTGCCTGAAGCTGGCCAACGCATCCGAACACACATTGACGGAAGGCGCCGAAGTATTCGTCGTGGTATCCCAGGTGGGTTCCTACACCTTCGGCATCGTGGTCGACCGAGTGTTCGATACCGAGGAAATCGTGGTCAAGCCGGTGACGCCGTTGTTGCGGGATATCACAATGTTCTCGGGCAATACCATATTGGGGGACGGCAGCGTCATCATGATCCTTGATCCAAATGGCATCGCCGCCTCTACATCCGAGACCAAGATTGGAGAGCGGTCCGACAGCGATCAGGAACAGAGCCAAACGGTCGCCGCCGCCGATACCACAACCATGCTGGTTTTCCGGGCCGGCTCCGAAGAACCCAAGAGCGTACCGTTGTCATTGGTCGCGCGGTTGGAGGAAATCGCAGTCGAATCCGTCGAATATGCAAATGGACAAAGCCTGGTGCAGTATCGCGGCAAGCTGATGCCATTGGTGAAGATGGACGATGAATGCACGATCCGCGAAAGTGGCCGGCAGCCGATCTTGGTATTCGCTGACGGCGATCATTCCATGGGCCTGGTGGTCGATGATATTGTGGATATCGTTGAAGCCCGCCTCGACATCGAGCTTTCATCCAGCCGACCCGGCTACCTCGGCAGC
Source organism: Alphaproteobacteria bacterium (assembly GCA_029937535.1). Taxonomy (GTDB): domain Bacteria; phylum Pseudomonadota; class Alphaproteobacteria. The sequence continues at coordinate 1,294 of JAPYPT010000244.1, read as the reverse complement.
GCCGTGATAGAAGACAAGGCGACCAACATCGTCGACGTCGGTCATTATTTGAACGACGCCTTCTCCGATTGGTTTGGTGCCGCGGATGCGGCTGCCTTCGGGGCCGAAGACGCACGCCGGCTGCTTTTGGTGGATGACTCGCCGTTTTTCCGCAACATGCTAACACCGTTGCTGGAAGTTGCGGGCTATCAAGTCACGGTCGCAAGCAATGGCGACGAAGCCCTGGCATTGCGTGAAGAAGGCGTGGAATTTGATTGCATTGTCAGCGATATCGAAATGCCCGGCATGAACGGCTTCGAGCTTGCCGAACAGGTGAAGAGTGACGGCCGTTGGCAGGAGACACCGATCGTGGCGTTGTCATCACATTCCAATCCAAGGGACCTGCAACGCGGTCGGGACGTTGGCTTTAGCGATTATGTAGGAAAATTTGACCGGGACGCCCTGCTTACGACCCTGTCGCAAACTCTGGCCGAAAAGGTGGAAGTGGCATGAGCGATCTTGATCAGAACGACGTAGAGGACCTTTCGTTGGACACGGTAAGCGACAAACTAAAGGAAACGGATTCCGAGGAGTATGTAACGGCGGTGCTGGACGGACAATTGTTCGGTATCCCGGTGCTGGCGGTGCAGGATGTCCTCGGCCCGCAAAAACTGGCCAACATACCTCTGGCGCCGCCCGAGGTCGCGGGTTCATTGAACCTTCGCGGGCGTATCGTAACGGCGATCGACTTGCGCAAACGCTTGGGCATGGAGTCCGCGGACCGGGAAAAATCCATGTCCATCGTGGTCGATCACCATGGCGAGTTGTACAGCCTTTTGATTGATGAAGTTGGCGAGGTGCTACGGGTTCCGCTGGAGAATTACGAGCGCAATCCGCCAACCTTGGATCCGCGTTGGCGGGATATCTCCCAGGGGATATTTCGCCTGGATGGACGCTTGCTGGTGATTTTGCAAGTTCAGAGGCTATTGGACATCATCAAGGTCGCCGCCGCCGCCTAGCGACGGTTCTTTTGAAACATGCTTGAACACTTAAGATCATGAGCAATTGAAAATTGCTCTCGTGCCTGCACAACATAGTTTTCCCGGACCATCACATTGGCGATGACTGACTGACCGGGAACGACGGAGCGTATTATGAAATCTTGTTTGGTCGTTGATGATTCGAAAGTCATCCGTATGGTGGCGCGTCGAATTCTCGAAACTCTAGACTTTGAAATAGTCGAGGCGACGGACGGTCAGGAAGCTCTTGATGCCTGCCTTTCGGAAATGCCCGATGCCATTCTACTGGATTGGAA
>JAPYPT010000243.1 GCA_029937535.1 Alphaproteobacteria bacterium | reverse complement strand
ATATCCCACATCGCCTGCACCTTCTCTCCTACCCGAGGGCGCGCGGAGGCGATCTATATGGGTCCCTATCATTGCAGGTTGGTATAAGGTGATATTATCAGCGGCCGGACGGCGATCAGGCCGTGGCGGTTCGAAGTTCCGTGATACCGGAAACGAAGGAATACGAAACAATGAGTGAATGCCCCTGCGGATCGGCGAAACCGCTTGCTGCCTGTTGCGGCCCCTATATGGACGGCGCCCCGGCGCCCACGGCGGAGGCCACCATGCGCTCGCGTTACAGCGCCCACGTCCTGGGCAACGCCAGCCATCTCGCCGCCACGCTGTCGGGCGATCAACGCGCCGATTACGACCGGGAGGAGGCGGAGCAATCCTTCGCCGACACGAAATGGCTTGGCCTGGAAATTCGCCGGACCGCCAAGGGCGGTGAGGCGGACGACAGCGGAGAGGTGGAATTCGTGGCCCGCTACCGCATGGGGCTGCAACATGGCGTCCATCACGAATTGTCCTATTTTACCCGCGAGGAGGGGGCTTGGGTCTTCTCGGGCTGCGAGATGAATCCGAAGGCGGCGACGGTCAAGAGCAATAAGGTCGGACGCAACGACCCATGTCCCTGCGGGTCGGGCAAAAAATACAAAAAATGCTGCGGTGCGTCGTAAATCCGGTGTTTTCCGCCGCTTAACAGGTCAGGAATGTTGATATCCGGCTCGCAAGCCGTTATTGACTGCTCTGAAGTTCAATTTCATTAATACCACGAAGGAGCGGATCGATGGCTCAAGCCACTGCAAGACATATTCTGGTCGACAGCGAGGAACTTTGCGCCGAGCTCAAAACGAAGATTGCCGATGGCGGCGATTTCGCTGAACTGGCCCGGGCGCACTCGTCCTGCCCATCAAGCGCCAGCGGCGGCGATCTTGGTTCCTTTGGTCCCGGCCAGATGGTTCCGGAATTCGACGCGGTGGTATTCAGCGCCGATGTCAACGAAGTTCAGGGCCCGGTGAAAACCCAGTTCGGTTATCACTTGCTTGAGGTCACCAGCCGCACCGACTGATCTCATTCGGATTGCTCTAAGTAAGCTGTTTGACTTCCGCCGCGCAAACATAGCCGACGGATTGTACGGTTTTGACGATCCGCGGCACGCTTGGGTCAACTTCGATTTTGCGCCGGATGCGGCTGACCAGATTGTCGATGGAGCGATCGAACGGGCCTGCTTCGCGGTTTTTGGTCATCGTCAGCAATTGGTCGCGGGACAGCACGCGATTGACGTTTCGTAACATGACCAGCAACAGATCATATTCCGCCGTGGTGAACGAAACCTCGTCGCCGTTGGGGTTGTAAACCTGCCGCGCCGCCAACTCGACTTTCCAGCCATCAAATTCAAACCCCCGTTCTTCCTTTTCATTGGACGGTTGCGCCGGGACGCTGCTGCGCCGCAGTATTGTGCGGACGCGGGCCAAAAGCTCGCGCATGTTGCACGGCTTGGTCAGGTAATCGTCGGCGCCAATTTCCAGGCCCACGATCTCGTCGAATTCGTCGCCCGCGCCGGTCAGCATGATGATGCCCACCTGGGATGTTTCGCGGAGCTCCCGGGTGATGGTAATGCCGTTCTCGCCCGGCATGATCAAATCAAGAACGATCAAATCCGGTTCGTCCCGCGCCATCAGGGATTTTAGAGCCACGCCGCTTTCGAGAGACGAGACCCTGTAGCCGTAATGCTCCAAATATTCGGCAAGTTCGTCCCGTGCGTCGCGATCATCATCAACCACGGCGATATGAAATACTTTCGGTGGGTCGGTCTCCGAACCTGTCATGTGGTGCAAAACCTAAACGGCCCAAGGGTTATGTGCAATCTGTACGCGATCCAGCGCCCGACGCAACGACAATTTTAAACATTCTTTAACAAGGCCGGGATCAGGCAGCGACAACTCAGGAGCACTTATTACGGTAATAACCACCGCAGGCGGCGTGCACCATGACGTTATTCCAGTCAAATTCCTCGAGACCCGTTCTTGTCAATGATAGTGACCGGGGCGCGCCGAAAAAACTGACCGGAACCCCAGGCGGCCCGCGCCTTAACCAATCGGTGGATCTGAAAGGAACTTCCATGAATATTCAAAGGACAACGATCCCCGTCGCGGCGTCTGAAATTTGTGCGAGCGCAGGCCAAGATATTTCGGAACGGCACGCTATCGGCCCGGCCGCCCAGATTCCGCCAACCAAAGTGCTGGTGATTGATGAGGAGCGTATGGCCGCCGAAGAGATGGTGGCGACGCTGATCGATGCCGGCTTCCAGTGCGAGATCGCGGGCGGTCCGCTAGAAGCCCTGGATATGATCCGGGCCGATCGAACAATCACGATTGTAGTGGCCACTTTCAATACGCCGGACCCGGACAACCTGGATATCATTCGCACACTTCAAGATAGCCGTGCAGGGGATCCCGAGATCGCGGTGATCGCCATTGCCGAATGCGGAGACAGTAAATCGGCCATCGAGGCATTGCGGTTGGGGGCCATGGATTGCCTCTTCCGGCCGGTGGCACCCGAATAACGATCACGATCCCTGCCGCCATGGCTGACGTTGAGAGTTGAGGTGGCAGCAGAGGCCAAATTTACGGCCGCGATGACGCCGAGGAGCGAAAATCTGCCCGCGCTTGCCATCCTGGTTGTCGGCGTCATCGTTTCAGTGTTTTCGTTTGCCTTCCTCGACATGCTGGAAGACGAAAAGGCCCGGGCTGATTTTTCCGCCGTCGTCGAACAGCATTCCGTGGACATCGAGAAATCACTTGCCCATACCATCGACACAGTGAACTCAGTGGCAGCCCTGTTTGCGGCTTCCGGAAACGTCAAGCGGTCGGCTTTTTCGAAGTTCTCGAGGATAGAGTTGGCCGGGCAACCCGACATCCAGGCCCTTGAATGGATACCCAAGGTGGCGGCATCGGAACGTGGCGCGTTTGAAAGCAGTGCCCATGCGGATGGCGTCGCGGGTTTCACCTTCACCGAAAGAGATACGCGCGGCGGCTTGGTGGTCGCCGGCGAACGTGATGAATTCTTTCCCGTTTACTATGCCGAGCCCATGCAGGGCAACGAGGCGGCCATGGGTTTCGACCTAGCCTCCAACCCGACCCGGCTCGCGGCCCTGACCGCGGCCCGTGACAGTGGTAAAATGACGGCGACCGGCAGGATTACGCTGGTTCAGGAAGAGGCGAAGAGTTTCGGGTTATTGGTCTTTCGCCCGGTATATCGCGATGGCATGGATCCCGGCACGATCGCCAAGCGAAGGCGGGCATTGATCGGCTTTGGCCTCGGTGTATTGAGGATCAGTGATATTCTGAGTTCCGGTAGACCGGGCGAGCGCCGATTTGATGACGTGGATACGTTCGTTTTCGATACGGCGGCGCCGCCGGGCCAACAGCGCCTCTCCCCCACCCAGAGCCATTACCAGGTTCCCGGTGATATCAAGGGTGAGAGCTGTGTCGGTTCCGCCACGGAAGTTGGCGGGCGCACTTGGAATATCATTCACTGCCCTTCGAACGGGCATGCCTCCCTGACCCACCACACGGTATCGATTAGCGCACTGATCGCCGGGCTTTTGATATTCTCAATTCTGGCCGCCTACGTGCGAATGTTGATGAAACAAAGAACCGCCACCCTGAAATTTCTGAGCCAATTGCAGGTTACCGAATCTTTCCTGAGGCAACTACAGGTGAGCGAATCCCGATACGGCGATATCGTCGACAACACACAGGCCTTGATCCAATCCATAGACTCCGCAACGGGCAGGTTATTGTTCGTTAACAAAAGCTGGTTGTCCGCCTTGGGCTACACCGAAGCAGAGGCAAAAGGCCTTGATTTCAGAAACATCGTCCATCCCCCCGCGCTTGAGCATTGCGAGGCGCTCTTCGAGGCCGCCAATTCAGGCGAAGGCCCCCAGTCCGTAACAACGGAATTTGTATCGAAAACCGGCAGGATCCTCGATCTCGACGGCCACATTGTGTGCCGCAGGAATGAAGACGGCAAAACCGTCACTCATTGCGTGTTCACGGATGTTTCCGAGTTGATCGCCGCCCGCAATGAGCAGACCCGCATAGCCAACGAAATGACGAACCTGATCGATACGGCGAATGCCCCCATCTTCGGGGTCGATGTACGGGGCCATATCACCGATTGGAATCTCAAGGCGGCCGAAATCACGGGATATGGCAGTGACGAGGTCATGCATTGCCATCTGGTCGACGAATTCGTGGCCGATGACCATAAGGCCTCGGTGAAGGATGTTCTCGACCAGGCGCTGAAGGGTGAAGAGCTGGCCAATTTCGAGTTTCCGTTGCTCAGCAAATCCGGCGACCGAATAGAAATCCTGCTGAACTCATCGACACGGCGGGATACCCACGGCGACATTATCGGCGTGGTCGGCGTCGGTCAGGACAACACGGAGCGCAAACGCGCCTTGGCGCAGGTCGTACAGGCCTCCAAGCTGGCAACTTTGGGTGAAATGGCGACCGGTGTCGCGCACGAACTGAACCAACCGCTCAATGTCATTCAGATGGCGGCCGGGAATACGATTCGCAAGCTCCAACAAGGAGATGCGGACGCCAGTTATCTTTTGGAGAAACTGAACAGAATATCGGCCCAAACCGTGCGCGCGGCCGCCATCATCGATCATATGCGCATGTTCGGCCGCAAGGCTTCGGAAGAACCGTCCGCGATTGATCCCAGGGACGTCATACGGGGCGCGCTCAATTTGATGGGCGAGCAACTGCGCCTGGCTGAGATTTTCGTCGAGATCGACCTCCCCGACCCTTGTCCGCCAATCATGGGCCATAGGGTGCAGGCCGAGCAGGTCTTGCTCAACCTTCTGACCAATGCCCGGGATGCAATTGAGACCCGGGACGGTGCCGAGAAAAAACAGATCGTTTTGAAAATCGACACGGGCGCCGCCGATGCGGTGCAAATTATTGTCGAGGACACGGGCGGCGGCATTCCTGAAAAGCTGATCAACCGCATTTTCGAACCTTTCTACACCACCAAGGATATGGGCAAGGGAACCGGGCTTGGGCTTTCCGTTTCCTATGGTATTGTTCGCGACATGGGCGGAACAATTGCCGCCAGCAACACAAATCAAGGCGCCCGGTTCGAAATCACGCTGCCTGTTGCCGAAGGACCGGCGGCTCGATAAACCGGCTTAATTGGGTAACCGGCATGAGCAAAATTTTGGTGGTCGACGACGAACGGGATATTCTGACGGAAGTCGACGAGGCTTTGACAATCGAAGGTTATGAAACCACATGCGTCGATAATGTTGACGATGCGCTCAACGTATTACGTGGTAACGACACGGTCGATCTCATCGTCACGGATCTAAAAATGCCGGGCAAGTCCGGCTTGGATCTCATTAATCAAGTGCGCGCTGAATTCGGCCCTGGTATTGGCTTTGTCATAATTTCAGGATCGCCGGAGAGTTTCGGGATTAATATGGAAGAATTCCAATACCTGCGCAAACCCGTCGATATTGACAAGTTGCTTGAGACCGTCGCGAACGCGCTGGCGCAAAATGCCGATCAAAATCGGGACAATTAGACAAATTGGCCTGGTATTATTTACATATGTAAATTACGAATTTGACCCTACGGTTGGCGGGCGTGAAAGGCTCGACCCGGCCTGTCACAAGGGCGTATTCTTTGTGAACTTGCAATCCAAGATCAAGGCACCTGGCGTCATGGTCCACGTAGTCAACACTCAGGGCGCCGCGAGCGGGCCGGACACTGCCAAATTCACCGTCAAGGCGGGATGGGAGTATTCGCGGTGCTGACGTCGACGCTGTCCTACCGTATGCGCCGGCGCCTCGGCACGGCCTGGGCGGCGCCCCTTTTGACCTTGGCGGCGCGGCGCGGCGCGGTTTCCCTGGCGGCGCGTTTGTTGGCCAATCAGGTGCGCTTTGTAGGCGGTGCGGGCGGGACGGGCCGGAATGTTGTACGCCTCCTGCTGTTGTGCAAATCCGGATTTACCGAGGATATGGCCGCGACGTTCGATACGGAGCCTGGCGTGCGCCTGCTGGCGCTGGACCGCATTCTGACGAAAGCCATTTACGCCGCCTTCCTGCCGCTCCAGGTGGACGACAACAACTACCGCTCGGCCGGCGCCGAATACGATGGCGCCAAGGCCGCGTTGCGTGAATTCTGGGCGGCGGTGTGGCCCCGCTTCATGAGGGCCGTTCGGATTGATGCGGTGCTGACCGGCAATTTCGCCTATTGCGCAGAGCAGGAAATGGCCGCCGCCGCCGAGGCGCGGGGCACACCCTTCATCACGGTGCAAAAGGAATGTCTTAAGACACCGGGGCTGGAGCCATTTTATGGCGCGCTTTACCGCGAGCGGCGGCAAACTTTCTCCGGCCGCCTGGTCTGCAACTACAACCGCATCGAACGTGGCCTGCAACTGGACAACGGCATCACGGCGGCGGCGAGCAACCTGCTGACCGGGATGCCGCGCCTCGATACCGTGCATCGCTGGCGGGCCGCTTTTGGCGGCAAGCCCCGGACCCTGGGGGCGGTCCCGCGGGCTGTCTTCATGTCATTCTCGGAACGCACCGGGGCGCCCATGATGCCGCGCAAGGGACCCCTGCGGTATGAGGCGCTGGATGCCGAATATGCCGGTGTCGGCTTCAACCGTCTGGCCGAGGAAGTCCATGCCGCGGCGGTCGAAACAGCGCGCCGCGCGCCCGGCGCCGAGATTGTGATCAAGGCCAAGGACGATGCCCGCGCCCTGGCCGGATTACGGGCCTCCTTTGGGGCCGACTTCGCGCCGCCCGCCAACCTTTCGATCATCTCCGGCGGTGATCCTTTTGATCTGATCACCTCGGCGGATGTCGTGGTCGGCTTCAACAGTACGGTGCTGTTCGAGGCCCTGGCCGCCGCCGTGCCGGTCATCGTTCCAGAATTCGCCGAAGCCGCCGATCCCGCCATTTCGCCCTATGTCATCGATCTCGAAGCCGCCGCCGGCCATGCCGCCTCGGCGGAAGAGCTGATCGAGGGCGTGCTCGATCATCTGGCGCCCGGCAAAAATGGCGCCGGCAATGACCGGGCGCTGCAAACGACGTTGACCCCGGCCGCGGCCCAGGTGCTTGATCACTGGCTGGGTAACGCCGACGGCCAGGCCGGGCGGCGGGTCGCCGATGCGGTGCTGGCGGCGGCGGCGGCGGCCCGGAAATCAGCGCCATGATCTCACAATCCTTGCGGCGCGATCTGTGGTGGAAGGCCTTTCAGTGGGCCGCGCGTCTGGACCGCCCCGGCCTTGCCGCCAGGCTGCTGGACCATGCCATAGAAGCATCCCAGGATGCGGCGGCCCGGGGCGGTATTGCCCGCGATGGGCAGCCCGCAAACGTCCTGGTGCTGGACAAGCCGGGCATGTCGGAGGATGCCCGCGCCGCCTTTGACGGCGATCCCAGATTTCGCCTGTTCGTCCTCGATACCGTCGGCATAAAGGCTTTCAAGGCCATGGTCTCGGTGTTTCTGCCGCCCGAAATTGACGACAATAATTACGTCAACGAGACCCCGGCCGTGGTGGCCGGGCGCGCCGCCTATCGCGCCTTCATGACGCGGACATGGGCTCTGTTGGCCAGGCGTCGGCGTATTGATGCGGTGCTGACCGGCAACTTCGCCTACTACGCCGAACGCGAGGTCCAGGCGGTGTTGCAGGCGCGCGGCACGCCGTTCATCGCCCTGCACAAGGAAAACCTCAAGAGCGAGGGGCGCGGCGCGTTTTTCATCGATATTTACCGCAACCGCCGCGGCCCTTTCGCGGGCCGGCGCATTCTCGTCTACAACGCTATTGAGCGCCAGGTGCAGACCGCCGCCGGGATTGCGTCCGCCGAAGCGGTGACCATTACCGGCATGCCGCGTCTGGACCGCATGCATGCCTGGCGGCGCGGGGTCGCGGCCGCACCGGCCGCACCGGCCGCACCGGCCGCTGAGCCGCCGCGCCGGCCCCCCGCTTTGTTCTTTT
>JAPYPT010000242.1 GCA_029937535.1 Alphaproteobacteria bacterium | reverse complement strand
GACGCACACTCTTTTGAGCATGATATTTCCTCTTCAAAATGTAGTGAATTTTACCCTCTAATAGTATACCATCAGAGAGAAAATGTCAAGAAATTTACAGCAATAACAACAGGTTAGTAGTATTACGGCAATCATCCGTAGTATGTCTAGGATCGTTCTACAGACGTTTCTAATTTTAGGATGACATACGACACAAGCATTACAGACGTTGACGTTCCTGATGCACTACAGACGATCCCAGACACCATGATGGATCAGCATGGGGGTCAAAACCTTACGAGAGTTATCTGACTTAAAAAGAATTACTTTTTAGTTGATCTATAATTGCAATCTAGGTTCCCTGAAAAATAACGAATAGGGGGCAAATACTGAGCCGATGATGCTGTCTTAACTGGGAAAAAAATACGGGTGGTGCAAATCCTCAGCAACCTTCGTTCACTTAACTGGAAAAAAATATTCGGGGGTATTTTTTCAAAAAATTGCGCACTTTGTAACTCCCATTTTTAATCATACAAAGGTTGCATCAGAGATTATAATGGACATCACCTAACCTTTTGAAATCGTAGGATTTTGTGATGGTGAAAAAAGTATGAGCATTATCAATAACTTACAGGAACAAATACAAACTTGATACAAACAATTTAAAAGATGTTTAAAAACAATGGGTTACACATGTATACCTATTGAACTGGAGTAACTTGTCATGAGTAAAAGACCCAACAGACTGGACCCCCTGCGCGAACTGGCGCCGAAGCTGGTGGAGTTGACGGAACAGGTGGCCTATGCCGATGTTTGGGAACGGCCCGAACTATCCAAGCGCGACCGCAGCCTGATCACCGTCGCCGGCCTGGTCGCCATGAACCGCGAGAGGCAATTGCCCGGCCATCTGCACCGGGCGCTCGATAATGGCGTGACCCAGGAGGAGCTGATCGAGGCCATTACCCACATGGCCTTTTACTCCGGCTGGCCCACCGCCCTGACCGCCGCCGCCATCGCCAAGGACGTTTTCGAAGCGCGGGAGGACTAGCGCTGTGACCGAACTGCATTACGCCACGGCGATCGAGCTGGCGGCCAAGATCAAGGCCAAGGAAATCAGCGCCCTGGAACTGCTGGATCACTTCCTGGATCGGGTCGACCGCCATAACCAAAGTTTGAACGCCATCATCTGGATGGACCGGGACGGCGCGCGGACACGGGCGCGGGCGGCGGACGAGGCCCTGGCCCGGGGCGAGGACTGGGGCCCCCTCCACGGCCTGCCCATGACCGTGAAGGAATCCTTCAACCTCTCGGGCAGCCCGACAACCTTTGGCCGGCCCGAGATGAAGGACAATATCACGCAAGGTAACGCCGTTTTGGTGGATCGTCTGCTCGGCGCCGGCGCGGTGATTTTCGGCAAGACCAATGTGCCCATCAATCTGGCTGATTGGCAGTCCTATAACGAGATCTACGGCACCACCAACAATCCATGGGACCTGGGCCTGACACCGGGCGGTTCCTCGGGAGGTTCCGCGGCGGCCCTCGCCGCGGGCCTGACCGGTTTGGACGCGGGTAGCGATATCGGCGCCTCGATCCGTAATCCGGCGCATTATTGCGGCGTCTTCGGGCACAAGCCGACCTTCGGCATCGTTGACGGCGAGGGCCAATCCTTGCCGGGCACGTTCAATGAGTCGGATATCACCGTGGTCGGGCCGTTGGCGCGCAGCGCCGAGGACCTGGCCCTGGCTCTTGATATCGTCGCCGGGCCAAATCGTTACGCTTCCACCGCCTGGCGCCTGGATCTGCCGGCCCCGCGCAAGACCGCCCTAAAGGATTTCAAGGTGGCGGTGATGCTCAGCGATCCCATGGCCGAGGTTGAACAATCCTATCAGGATTGCCTGTCCGGCGTGGCCGACGCCCTGGCCAAGGCGGGTGCTACGGTCAGCCATACGGCCCGTCCGGACATCGATACGGCGCGGGCCATGGAGCTCTATATCATCATGCTGCGCGCCGCCACCTCCCGGCGCTCCGGCCCGGCGGAAATCTCCCGCTTTGAACAAATCGTCGCGGACGGAGACGCAGATACAAATTTATATCTGGCCCGCATGGCCCAGGGCGTGCTGCTGCCCCATCGGGAATGGCTGCACATGGATAACGAGCGCTGGGCCATGCGCCGGGCCTGGGCCGATTTCTTCAAGGAATGGGACATTCTGCTCTGCCCCGCCGCCACCTCCCCCGCCTGGCCCCACGATCAGGAGGGCGAGCGCCATAACCGCACCATCACCGTGAACGGCAAGCCGCAATATGGCGTCGATCAGATGTTCTGGGCCGGCTACCCCAACATGGTTTTCCTGCCCTCCACCGTCTCCCCCGCCGGCCTCAGCCCCGAAGGCCTGCCCCTGGGCCTGCAAGCCGTGGCGGCGGAAGGCGAGGACAAAACGTCGATCGAATTCTGCCGCCTGGTCGCCCAGGACATCGTCGGTTTTCAGCCCCCGCCGGGATACGATTAGCCCTGGCGGAGCCGGCCGTACCGGCGCATTACATCGACCAATGCGTCATGATCGATGGCGCGGCAGATGCGGCCAGGGGCGCGCAGGGTCGGGGTGTCTTCGGCCGCCACCATGGCGTTGATGACGGCTTCCTCGACTGCTTCGACCGCAGCCAGGTAGAGGGGGTCGAAGGCCTCGTCGTTGATAAAGTCGAATGTGCGGTGGGTATCGGATAGCTGCGGCAGGGGCATTTCATTGGCCGTGCTGAAGGCCAGGAAGATATCGCCCGAACCGTTGCCCCCCGCACTGCCGCCCCGGCCCACGCCGATGGTGGCGCGTTTCGCCAGGCGGCGCAATTGATGGGGCATCATGGGTCCGTCGGTGGCGATAATGACGATGATGGAACCCAGTTCCGCCGGCCCCCGCACCAAATCCTCCGTCAAATGGCGGCCCACCGGAACGCCCAGCACACTCAACGAAGGCCGTGCGCCGTGGTTGGCCTGAACCAGGGCCGCCACGGTGACGCCCTTGCCATCCACATCGAGGATGCGGGAAGCGGTTCCCGTGCCGCCCTTGAATTCATAGCAGATCATGCCCGTGCCACCACCGACATTGCCTTCGGCGATGGCGCCCGCGGCGGCTGAATTGAGGGCATCGAGGGCGTGTTGTTCGCTGACATGCTGGCCGTTGATGTCGTTGAGCACGCCATCATAGGTTTCCGCCACCACCGGCATGGCCCAGAGGTGGCGGTTGCGCCAACGTTCGCCGTAGGTGTCGATCATCCAGCGCGTCACGCCATGGTGCACCATGCCGACGCTATGGGTGTTGGTGATGCACACGGGCCCGACGAAATAACCACCGTCGTTGATCCAGTGGCTGCCGGTCATCTCGCCATTACCGTTCAAGGCGAAACCGCCCGCCCATACGGGACGCGGTTCACCGTTCCGTCCCCTGGGCAAGATCGCCGTGACGCCGGTGCGGACCGGCCCGACACCCTGATTTAACGGGCCACTCCCCGCGATGATGGTGGCATAGCCGACCTCGATGCCGGGCACATCCGTGATGGCGTTGTAGGGCCCGGTTTCGCCCTGGAAATCGAGGCCTAAATCACGGGCCCGTGGTTTCGCCATGATGCCGCCGCTACCGGTAGGTAAAGCTGGCCTTACGTTTCTCCAGGAAGGCGTCGCGGCCTTCGATATAATCGGCGCCTTGGAAGCCCTCGGAACGCAGGCGGCGGGAGGTGTCGGTTTCGTCCGTGGCGCCGCCGGAGATTTCGCTGACCATGGTCTTCACGGCGCGGATGGTGAATTGCGACAGATTACATAGATTTTGCGCGAATTCCTGGGTACCCGCCTCCAGCTCGTCCGGATCGAACAGACGGGTGGCCAGGCCGATGGCCAGAGCCTCTTGCGCCTCGATCACCTTGGCGCCCATCAACATTTCCTTGGCCCGGCTTGGCCCGATCAGATCGGACAGGCGTTTGGTTTCCATCAGGGAATAGGCGATGCCCAGGCGCGCCGGCGGTATGCAAAAACGCGATGTGGTATCCGCATAACGCAGGTCGCAGTTCAGGGCGATGGCGCAGCCGCCGCCGAAACACACACCCCGGATCATGGCGATGGTCGGCTTGTTCAGATTGCAAATGGCGTCATAGGCGGTGCGGATCTTGTCGTGATAGGCGCCGGCACTTTCCGCCGTGGCATGGACGATGGGAAATTCGGAAATATCCGCGCCGGCGGCGAAGGCGCGCGGGGCGGAGGAGCGCAGTATCACCACCTTGACCTCATCATCGGCGCCGGCCTGGCCGAACAAATCGATGATGCCCTGCCACACTTCGGCGTTTAGGGCGTTCAGCTTGTCCGGGCGGTTCAGGACAATTTCGGCGATCTCGCCAGTTTTGGTCATATAAATCGGATCGTTACTCATGGTCGGCCTTTCCAAAGCGCTATAAGATAGTGTGGTTCTATTCTGGGATATTAAACCGAAGACAATGGCAAACTATTCCATACTGGCCCTTGCGCGCAATGCATTGCGGCGTCACCGCCATTGGCCCGAGGCCTGGCGCAGCCCGAAGCCGAAGCCGTCCTATGACGCCATCATCGTGGGTGGCGGCGGCCATGGCTTGGCGACGGCGTATTATCTGGCCAAGCGCCATGGCATGCATGACATCGCGGTGCTGGAAAAGGGCTGGATCGGCGGCGGCAATACGGGGCGCAACACCACCATCGTCCGCTCCAACTATCTGCACCCGGAAAGTGCGGCGATCTACGACCATGCGCTCAAACTCTGGGAGGGCTTGAGCCAGGAATTGAACTTCAACGTCATGTTCTCGCCGCGCGGCGTCATCAACCTGGCCCATGATCCAGGCGAGGAGCGGGAATTGCGCCGGCGCATCTATGCCAACCAACTGGCCGGCGTGGACGCGGAATGGGTGGGGCCGAACCAGTTGGCCGAGCTGTGCCCGATCCTGAACCTGGACCCAAATATCCGCTATCCCGTCGTGGGCGGCACCTTGCAGCGGCGCGCCGGCGTGGCCCGCCATGATGCGGTGGCCTGGGGCTATGCCCGTGGCGCCGACCGCCAGGGCGTGGATATCATTCAGAATTGCGAGGTCACCGGCTTTGACATCCGTGCCGGCCGCATGGAAGGGGTGCAAACCAGCTTTGGCGATATCCGCGCGCCCTTAATCGGCGTGGTGGCGGCGGGCCATTCCACCCATTTGGCGGCCATGGCCGGCATCCGCCTGCCCCTGGACAGCCACCCCCTCCAGGCGCTTGTTTCGGAACCCATCAAACCCGTGATGCCGACCGTTGTCATGTCCAACAAGGTGCATGCCTACATGAGCCAATCGGACAAGGGCGAGTTGGTTATCGGCGCCGGCATCGATCCCTACAATTCCTATGCCCAGCGCGGCAGCCTGCCGGTGATCGAAGAGACTATTCGGGCGGTTGTCGAGCTGTTCCCCATCACCTCGCGCCTTAAAATGATGCGGCAATGGGCCGGCATCGTGGATATTTGCCCCGACGCCAGCCCGATCATCTCCAACACACCGGTGGAGGGGCTGTATTTCAACTGCGGCTGGGGGACGGGCGGCTTCAAGGCGACACCGGGTTCGGGGCACCTTTTTGCCCACACCCTGGCCAAGCGGGAGCCCCATCCCATCAATGCACCCTTTTCCCTGGAACGTTTTTACAGCGGCGCCCTGGTGGCCGAACACGGCGCCGCGGCGGTGGCCCACTGATGCTGATGCTATCCTGCCCCTGGTGTGGCCCCCGTTCGGAGGAGGAATATGCCTGCGGCGGCGAGGGCCATATCGTCCGGCCCGTGAATTCCGCCGCTATGGACGATGCCGCCTGGGGTGATTATGTCTTCATGCGGTCGAACCAAAAGGGCGTGTTTTTCGAACGCTGGCGCCATGCCCATGGCTGCGGCCGCTGGTTCAACCTGGCCCGCGATACCCTGAGCCATGAAATCCTGGCCGTTTACCGGGTCGGCGATGACAAGCCGGAGCTGCCCGGATGAGAGCCCAGATAAACCGCCTGGAGAGCGGCGGGCGCATTGCGCGTTCGGAACGCCTGACATTCCGTTTCGATGGTGAAACCATGCAGGGCCATCCAGGCGATACCCTGGCCTCCGCCCTCATGGCCAATGGGGTCCGACTGGTTGGGCGCAGCTTCAAGTACCACCGCCCGCGCGGCCTGATGGCGGCGGGCGGGGAGGAGCCCAACGGCTTGGTGCGCCTGCGCCTGGGCGGCCGGGCCGAGCCCAATGTACGGGCCACGGAAGTGGCGCTGTATGACGGCCTGGTGGCGGAAAGCCAGAACCGCTGGCCGAACCTGAAGTTCGATCTGGGCGCCCTGAATGACCGCCTCTCGCCGCTGTTTCCCGCCGGCTTTTATTACAAGACCTTCATGTGGCCGGCCAACATGTGGCCCACTTACGAGGCGGTGATCCGGCGCATGGCGGGCCTGGGCCGGGCGGCGACGGAGCCGGACCCCGACCGTTACGAAAAACGCCATGCCCATTGCGACGTCCTGGTGGTGGGCGCGGGACCGGCCGGTCTGGCGGCGGCACTTTGGGCGGGGCGGACCGGCGCCCGGGTCATATTGGCCGACGAGGGCATGGAGGCGGGCGGCGCCCTGCTGGGCAACGGCCAGACCATCGACGGTAGGCCGGGCATGGACTGGGTGGCGGGGATCACGGCGGAATTGAGCAAATCAGAAAATGTCACCTTGCTGTCCCGTACCACGGTGAGCGGATACTACGACCACAATTCCCTGACCATGCTGGAGCGGGTCGCCGACCATTGGCTGGAACCGGCGCCCAACCAGCCCCGCCAGCGCCTGTGGCAGGTGCGGGCCAAACAGGTGGTGTTGGCGACGGGCGCCCTGGAGCGGCCCCTGGTCCTGGCCAACAACGACCGCCCCGGCGTGATGACGGCGGGCGCCGCCCAGCGCTATGTGAACCACCACGGCGTGCGGCCCGGGCAACGGGCCGTGTTGATGACCAATAACGACAGCGCCTACCCGGTGGCGCTGGATCTGGCCCGGGCCGGGGTGGAGGTCGCGGCGGTGGTTGAATTGCGGGCCGCGGTGCCGCTGGGTTGGCTTTCGGCCCTGGACGAGGCCGGGATCGAGGTCATGGCCGGGCGCGCGGTGACGGCGGTGGCAGGCCGGCGCGCGGTCAGTGGCGTCAGCATCTCCAAATTGAACGATAGCGGGACAGGTGTGGTCGGCGGCATGGGCCGGCGCCTGGACTGCGATCTGTTGTGCCTGTCGGGGGGCTGGACGCCCAGCCTGCATCTGCTCTCCCAATCAGGCGCGAAATTGCTGTGGGACGAGGGGCTGGGCTGCTTCCGCCCCGGTGTAATCGGCGCGACCGGCCAGGCCGTGCGCGCGACCGGCGCGGCGGCGGCCGATTTCAGCCTGCGGGCGTGCCTGCTAGGTGGCGCGGAAGCCGGCAACGGGGCCGCCAATGACGCCGGCCACCGCCGCCGGGGCCGGGGACCGCGCAAACCCATCGCCGGGGGGGAACCCGAAGCCACCGCGCCACGGCCGATCTGGTCCGTTCCGGGTCAAGGTCCGCGGGGCGGCAAGGCGTTCGTCGATTTCCAATCGGATGTCACCGCCGACGATCTGCGCCTGGCTGCCTTGGAAGGTTACCGCTCCATCGAGCACGTGAAGCGTTACACCACGGTCGGCATGGGCACCGATCAAGGCCGGACGTCGAACATCAATGCCTTGGGCATCGTCGCCCAGGCCCTGGACGTACCCATTCCGCAAGTTGGCCATACCACTTTCCGGCCGCCGTTTTCCCCCGTCACCTTCGGCGCCTTGGCGGGCCGGCGTATCGGGCCACTGCTGGATCCGGTGCGGCGCACGCCCTTGCACGGCTGGCATGAAGCCAACGGCGCGGTCTTTGAATTGGTCGGGCAGTGGCACCGGCCCTACTATTACCCCCGCACGGACGAGAGCATGGAACAGGCCGTGGACCGGGAGGTTCTGGCGGCGCGGCGCAGCCTCGGCATCATGGATGCCACCACCCTGGGC
>JAPYPT010000241.1 GCA_029937535.1 Alphaproteobacteria bacterium | reverse complement strand
GCCTGGGCCACCATGGGCATTTGCATGGCCCCGATGCCAAAACCCGACCAGATCGCGCCGGGGGGCAGGTTGTCCACCATGGCCTTCATGGTCTGGGTATTGGCCTCCGCGCCGTAGGGGATGCCGAGGCAGAGTTGGTAGAGCGGGGCCGGGTCCAGCAAACCCTCGTCCAGGAGCTGTTTGGCGAACCGCAGGTGGCCGAAATCGAACAATTCCACCTCCGGCTTGACGCCCAATTCCTGTATGCGCCCGGCCATGACGCGAAGCATATCGACCGAATTGGTCATGATGTAATTGCCTTCACCGAAATTCATGGTGCCGCAATCAAGGGTACAGATCTCCGGCTTCAGTTCCGCCACATGTTCGAGACGGGTTTCGGCATCCGCCATGTCCGTGGCCTGGCCCAGGCGCATGGGGTCTTCGGGCGGGCCGAGGAAGATATCACCGCCCATGCCCGTGGTCAGGTTCAACACCACATCCGTGGCGCTGTCGCGGATCCGCGCCACCACCTCGCGGTATAGGTTCGGATCGCGGCTGGCCTCGCCCGTGTCAGGGTCGCGCACGTGAATATGAACGGCCGCCGCTCCGGCCTTCGCCGCCTCAATCGATGCAGCGGCGATCTGTTCCGGGGTGACGGGGATGGCCGGGTGTTTATCAGTGGTGTCGGCGGACCCCGTGACGGCGCAGGTGATAATGACGTTTCGGTTCATCATGGCTTCCCAGATTTAATTCACGGCCCGGCGCCCAGCCGGGCCAACAGTTCAATCAATTGATCTTGTTCCGCCGCCGTCAGATCGCCGGCGATGCGCGTCTCATGTTCCCCGACCAGGCCGGTGGCCTGGGCCAACAGGGCCGCGCCCTGGTCCGATAGGCGCAGGGAATAGGAGCGGCGGTCGCCGGGCGCAGGCGCGCGGGTTACCAGGCCGCGGCCTTCAAGCTTATCGATCACCGCCACCACCGTGGAGCGGTCGATGCCCAAGGCCCGGCCCAGACTGGTTTGGTTCAGGCCCGCATTGGCCTTGATCAGCACCAACACGCCGAATTGTCCCGGCGTGATGCCGCAATCCTTCAGACCCTCGGTAAAATCGAGAAACACGGCGGTTTGCGCCCGGCGCAGGTTATAGCCGATCAGGCTGGGCAAAAGATCATAATCGTGGTCGCTCATGGCTAGCGAGGCTAGGCCACATCTCGGATTGGAGAAAGCGAATTTGTGCACTAGATTGGCGCCAACGAAAGATAGGGACCGTGAGGGGAACGAGAGACCGTGAGCTATCAAGTTAAAGTACGCGGCACCGATAAGACGTTGTCGGTGGGGGAAGATGAAACAATTCTCGAAGCCGCACTTGAGGCCGGCATTGACTATCCGTTCGGCTGCCAATCGGGCAATTGCGGGGCGTGTAAATCCCGGCTGCTGGCGGGCGAGGTGGAGATGTCGGATTATTCCGAATACGCCTTGACGGACGAAGAACGGGACCAGGGACAGATTTTGGCCTGCAGCTCCGTTCCCGTGGCCGATTGCGACGTCGTCTGGCTGGATCTGGAAGAGACCGTCCAACACGCCATGCAAAGCCTGGATTGCACCGTCACGGCAGTTGAAAAAGCTACCCATGATATCGTCGTTTTGCAACTAAAGGCGGGTAGCGCCCTGGCCTTTTCCGCCGGGCAATATGCCTCCCTCACCCTGCCCGGTCAGCCCCCACGGGATTTCTCCATGGCCGGGGAACCCTATGGCGACACTTTGGAATTTCATATCCGCGCCATCGAGGACGGCCAGGTCAGCCAGGCCGCGCAAAATATTCAGGTCGGCGATAAAGTGGCGCTGTCGGGGCCCATGGGCCTGGCATTTTTGCGTGAACTGCACACCGGTCCAATTTTGGCGGTCGCGGGCGGCTCCGGCCTGGCGCCGATCAAATCCATCGTCGAAACCGCCCTGGCCAAGGGTCTGGCGCAGCCGATCACGCTTTATTTCGGGGTTCGGGACGAGCGGGATTTGTATCTGGTCGAACATTTCGAAGGTTTGGCGGCAAAACACGGTAATTTCAAATTCATACCCGTGCTGTCGGAACCAACCGGCGAGACATCGCGGCGAACCGGATTTTTGCACGACGCCATGCGGTCGGATTTCACCACCATGGACGGCTGCAAAATCTATGCCGCCGGCCCGCCGCCCATGGTTGACGCCGTGCGCGCCCTGGCCGAGGACCTGAAAGCCCGGACGGAAGACCTTCACGCCGATCCGTTCTACACTGTGCATGAACTCGCGGAGCAGGGAAAATCATGACCCAGACAGACCCTTCACGGCAGGAATTTTATGACCGCATTGCGCCGTCGAATTTGACGCCGCTGTGGGAAGTGCTTTCGGGCCTAGTGACGCCGGAACCACAAGTCCAGACGGCCCCGGCGGTCTGGCACTACGATGAAATTCGCCCCTACATCATGGAATCGGGCAGTTTGATCACGGCCAAGGAAGCCATCCGCCGGGTGCTGATCCTTGAAAATCCGAATTATCAGGGCCAATCAAAAATTACCAATACCCTATACGCCGGCCTGCAACTAATCTTGCCCGGCGAAGTGGCGCCCGCCCATCGCCACAGCCAGACCGCGCTGCGTTTCATCGTCGAGGGGACCGGCGCCTATACCGCCGTCGAGGGGGAGCGGACCATCATGCATCCCGGCGATTTCGTGACCACGCCGTCCTGGACCTGGCACGATCACGGCAACGATTCGGATGAACCCATGGTCTGGCTGGATGGCCTGGATGTGCCCATTGTCGGCTTTTTCGATGCCTCCTTCGCCGAGGAACTGGACGAGGACAGCCAGGACGTGTCCAGGCCGACGGGCGACAGTCTGGCCCGTTTTGGCGCCGGCCTGCTGCCCGTGGGCTATGAGAGCACAACGCCCGCCTCGCCGGTCTTCAACTATCCCTATGAGCGGACCCGCGAGGCCTTGGAGCAGATGCGCAAGGCGGCGGAATGGGACCCTTGCCACGGCCTAAAAATGCGCTACATCAATCCGGTCAACGGCGACTATGCCATGCCGACCATGGCCACCTTCATGCAATTGCTGCCCGATGGCATGACGACGGCGCCCTACCGCTCCACCGACGGCATGGTCTACAGCGTGGTCGAGGGGACCGGCCGCACCATCGTTGGCGACCGGGAACTGACCTGGGGACCGCGGGATACCTTCGTCATCCCAAGTTGGGCCCGTCATCACCACGAGGCGGATGGCGATGTGGTGCTGTTCAGCTTTTCCGACCGTCCGATCCAAGAAAAACTGGGCCTGTGGCGCCAGGATCGCGGCAATCACTGAATGGACAATCACTAAATATGGCTGCCGGCGAATACGAATTCCTTGACGAAGCCGAATTGAGAGATTTTCCCGGCCTGATGGCGGTCTCCCAATTCGTCCGCATGCTGGGCGATGTGCCCTGGTTCGGCGGTCTTGGCTTGGAATTGGATGGGCGGGAGGAATTGCTGTCGGAAGATTATCTTTTGGCCCTGGGCTTCCCCGATGCGCGCATCGCCCCCGTGGCGGATTGGGAGGAAGCAGCCGATGCCGCCGCCAACCCGGATTGGAACACCGATTGGTGGGAGGCGGAGGAACAGGTCCGGGTCGCCCTGGTCAGCGAGGCCTGCCTGCGGGCCGATGAAGAAACCGTCATGATCGCCCTCACCCACCTACAAAACCAGGCCATCGAGGCTGTCGCGGAACCGGCGGCGCTGGCCGGGTCGGCGGGCGGGGTCGATGACGAGGAATTGATCCGCGCCCTGGCCGGCGCCGGGGCCCAGGCGATCTATCAGGCCGGCCTGTTGCTGGCGGCCGAGAACGAGGACGATGAACATCACGTCTTCGCCCTGAAATACAAACTATTCGAATCCGGCCGCTGGCCCATCGGCGTCGTCGGCAACAGCTTTCATATTTTTTAGCCCGTACTGGAGATCCCACGAATGGTTTTCGCCATTAACCCACCACCGCAAGCAACCGTTCCCGTTCAGGGCGGCGATCCGTTTCCCGTGCGGCGCATTTATTGCGTCGGCCGCAACTATGCCGCCCATGCCCGCGAGATGGGCCATGACCCCGATCGCGAGCCGCCGTTTTTCTTCATGAAGCCGGCCGATGCGGTGACCATGGACGGCAGCGAAATCGCCTATCCCCCCGCGACGGGAGATCTGCACCACGAAATTGAACTGGTGGTCGCACTTTCCAAGGGCGGGGCCGATATTCCGGAAGACCAGGCCTTGGCGCATGTCTTCGGCTACACCGTCGGTCTGGACATGACCCGGCGGGATTTGCAGGGCGCGGCCAAGGACAAGGGCCGTCCGTGGGATACGGGCAAGGGCTTCGACAACTCCGCCCCCATCAGCGCCCTGCGCACCGTGGCCGATATCGGCCATCCGACCGATGCCCGTATTTCCTTGTCAGTGAATGGGGAAAGCCGCCAGGACGGCAATATCAACCAGATGATCTGGAATGTGCCGGAGACAATTGCCTATCTATCGGGCCTGTTTCATCTACAACCCGGCGATATGATCTTCACCGGCACGCCCGCGGGCGTTGCCGCCGTTGGACCGGGCGACCGCCTGGATGGCGAAGTCGAAGGCATCGCGACCCTGTCCGTTTCCTACATTCCGGCCTCCTAGGACGCCGGCGCCGTGAAAATTTCCATTGCGACGTGGAACGTCAATTCAGTCCGGGCACACCTGCCGACCATTGAGCAATTTCTCGCCGAACGGCAGCCCGACGTCCTGTGCCTGCAGGAGATTAAGGTCACCAACGAGATCTTCCCATTGGAGCTGTTCGAGGCGAACGGCTACGTGCATCACGCCCTGCATGGGCAAAAGGCCTATCATGGCGTTGCCATTTTCGCCAAGGCCCACCTGCCGTTGGACAAGGTGAAACGCAAGGACTGGTGCGGCATTGAGCAGGCCCGCCATGTCTATTGCACCCTGCCGGGCGGGGTGGAGTTGCATAATTTCTATGTCCCCGCGGGCGGCGACAAGCCGGATGTGGAAAAGAACGACAAGTTCAAACACAAGCTGGATTTCATGACGGACGTTTCGGCCTGGTTCAAGGGACGCAAACGCAAGAAGAATCGCTTCATACTGCTCGGTGACCTGAACGTGGCGCCGCTGGAAACGGATGTCTGGAACCACAAACAACTCCTCCGCGTGGTCAGCCACACACCCGTCGAGGTCGCGCACATGGACGCCTGGTATGCCTCCCACGACTGGGTCGATGCCGTTCGCCATTTCATCCCCGAGACCGAGAACATCTATTCCTGGTGGAGTTACCGCTCCCCCAATTGGGAAAAGGCCGACAAGGGCCGCCGTCTGGACCATGTCTGGATCACCCCTGCCTTGCGGGAAGGCCTACGCGGTGCGGAAATATTCAAGGCGGCGCGTGGTTACCAACCGGCATCGGATCATGCTCCGGTGATCATTGAATTGGAAATTTGAATTTCAAAGCGCCAATAATCCACAGAGGACACAGAAACGATGATTTATGAACTACGCACCTACACCATGAAGGCCGGCGCGGCGGTCAAGGCCGCCGCCCATTCCGGCGATGTCGGCCGCGCCATCCGCGGTGACGACTACGGCAAGCTTGAAGGTTACTGGATGACCGAAGTCGGCCCCCTAAACCAGGTCATGCATTTGTGGAGTTATTCCGATCTCAATGAACGGGCCCGTCTCCGTACGGCGCTGGGGGCCAACGAACGCTGGAACAAAGAGTATCTGCCGGAGATGCGGCCATTGTTGATCCGCCAGGATATTCGTCTTCTCAATGCCGTCGTCGGGCCCCATGCGCCCGAGACCGAGGGTAATTTATATGAATTCAGAAACTATCGCCTCCGCCCCGGCGCGATGAAGGAATGGCTTGGCCATTACACCGAGGTGCTGCCGACGCGGGAGAAATACTCCCGCATTGTTGGTCTTTGGTCGACGGAAGCCGGCCAACCCAACGAAATCTGCCACATCTGGGCCTACCCCAGTTTTGAGGCCCGCCTCAAGGTCCGGGGTCAGGTGGCCGAAGATCCCGCCTGGCAGGCATTTGTCGCCAAGAGCGGTGGGCTTATCGAGGAAATGCATTCGACCTTAATGCTGCCCGCCGCGCATTCTCCGCTCAAATAACAAGCCCGTTCCACCAACAGAGGGAGATGAATGGCGAGGAATTGAAGCCGGCCTGAAGCGCGGATGAAGAAAGCAACGTGGACTAACCGGCGCCCATTCCATGGCAGACATTGATAAATGCATTCGAGATCATGGAATTGACCAGCCTTTATTTAGAGTGCAACCTGTCGCGGTCATTTTCCAGCGAGGGGCGGCATGCCGATTTCGTCCGATTCATCTAAATGGTTTGTTCTGGTTGCCATAAGCTTGCAGTTGATCTGGCCGGCTGAATCATTGGCACAAACGAACGATGGTCTGAAATTGCCGGACTTCCTCCTGAAGGCATTGCCCGGTTTACGGGATACCTCCGGCGAGAGCGAATCCGAACCGGCAGCACCCGATGCCGCCGCTCCGGCACCTCCCGAGCCTGCCGCGTCCACCGTGACCGCGGCTCCCCCCCGTGCGGTGGGCGGCGCAAACCTTGCCCAGTTGCAAAACCGGATCGGGCAAAAAGATGGCGTAATATCGACGCTTCGGGCGCAAATGAGCCGAAAGGACGGGTTGCTCTCAAATCTTCGAACTCAACTGAGCAAAAAAGACGGTCAGTTATCTGCCCTGCAAACGCGCGTGGGAAAGCGCGACGGTCTGTTATCGAGTATGCGTTCGCAGCTCAAGCAAAAAGACGGGCTTTTGTCCGGCATGACAGCGCGGTTGGGAGAGCGCGACGGCCTGTTGTCGGGCTTACGGTCGCAACTCAACGAGAAAGACGGCCTGCTATCCAACATGAAATCGCAGTTGAGCGAACGCGATGGTCTGCTTTCGGGCTTGCAATCGCAGCTCAGCGAGAAAGACGGCCTGCTATCCACCATGAAATCACAGATGGGAGAACGCGGCGGCCTGTTGTCGGGCCTGCAATCGCGGCTCAGCGAGAAAGACCGCTTGCTATCCACCATGAAATCGCAGTTGGGAGAGCGCGACGGCCTGTTGTCGGACTTGCAAGCGCAACTCAGCGAAAAAGATGGCCTGCTATCCACCATGAAATCACAGATGGGAGAACGCGGCGACTTGGTCTCGGGCTTGCAATCGCAGCTCAGCGAGAAAGACGGCCTGCTGTCCACCATGAAATCACGGATGGGAGAACGCGGCGACTTGGTCTCCGGCTTGCAATCGCAGCTCAGCGAGAAAGACAGCCTGCTGTCCACCATGAAATCGCAGTTGGGAGAGCGCGACGGCCTGTTATCGGTCTTGCAAACGAAGCTGGAAGCGCGCGAGGGTGTGCTGTCGGGCCTACAATCCCAACTAACAAAAAAGGACGGATCACTGTCCGACCGGCAATCGCAATTGGAAAATCGCGACGGGCTACTATCGAATTTGCAGTCGCAGATAGGTCAAAAAGATAGATTGCTGTCCGGCCTGCAATCACAGCTTGGCGAAAAGGACAAACTGCTTGCCGGCCTAAAATCGAGTGTCGGGGAAAAGGACGCATTACTGGCTGGATTTAAAGACCAGGTATCGGCCAAAAGCGGCGTCATAAACGGTCTGAAATCCGAACTTGGCCAGGCAACCGAAAAACTGGCGGCACTCACTGGACAATTCAAGAACGTTAGCAGCCAGATCGCCGAGCAGGGCGAGTCGGATAGCGATCTCGCCGGGCAGATCGTCACCTTGCGCTCGGAACGCATCAAAATCCGCAGTGCGGACAGACAAAAGGACACGGAACTGGAAAGTTTACGCCAGCATCGGATGATCCTGGGTGGTCTTCTGGTTCTCGCCATTGGCCTCGCCATCATAAGCTTTGTCCGCAAGGCGAAACCCGCCGTGTACGCCGGTCATGCTTCGAAAAAATGGACTTTCACGCGCTAGATGTTTAGTCCCAGCGTGTGATGGGTAGGTTTAAGTTTGAATTGTTCAG
>JAPYPT010000240.1 GCA_029937535.1 Alphaproteobacteria bacterium | reverse complement strand
ACCCAATAGCCCCAGCCAATATGATGATTGTTGGCTTCTTCAATCCACAGACCCAGTCGATAGAGCGTCCGGTCATACGCTTCCGGGCCGGCTTCCTGCACCGCGGGGTCGGCCTCAAGTTCGGCGAAGCGCGCACGCAAGCGGGCAAACGTATCGCTCACGGGGCGGAAGCCCTGAAATGTCTCAACCAGCTGGAACCCCATCACATCCAAAGCACTACGGTAACGTTCGTACGACCACATGTTCGGGCCACCGACCACATCTTCTATGTGCGGCCGCTCGGCATCTGAAACCTTCGAATCGAGAACAAAATCAGAAAGGGCCAGGCGCCCGCCGGACTTGAGCACACGATAGGCCTCGGTCAGGACGCGAAGGCGATCCCCACCGTGATACAGTGAATCCTGTGACCACCAACAGTCCATCGACCCATCATCGTACGGCAGCTCATGGAAATCGCCGTACTCGACCGTGACCCTGTCCGCCAAGCCGTCGGCCTCCGTCAGCTCTTGCGCACGGGCCAATTGGGTTTCGGATATGTTGGAGGCACGGACCTTACAGTTATAGGTCTTGGCCAATTGCCGCGCCACACCGGCCACGCCGCAGGCGACTTCAGCCACCACCATGTCCGGACCCAGCGCGGCCGCCTCGGCCAGGTAACCATTACTGCGCTCCATGCCGACTTCCAGCGGCTCTTCGTCATCCTCGAACATGCCCACGTGGATCATCTCCCCTCCCCAGGCTTGCGTCAGCAAATTGTAGATAGGCGCATCATAACGTTGCTTTGCCGCGGCCGAGGCGGCCGCATTCAGTTCCTCACTCATTGTACTTGCTCCATGTTGGGTGCCGTGCGCGCTGCTTCGAAATCATGTTCAGCAGCAAAATAAATGCAAAAGTCGCTCGCGCCGGAGGGCGGAAATTTCAGACCGTTTTCGACTGGAACGCCAAAACAGCTCGACTCTTGCCACGCCGGAGGAGGTGACTCCTAATCCACGCAAAAGTGCGTCGGCAGACAAAGTTGCGATGTTTGATCGCGCGACAAGCCTAACACTAGCACTCCCCGGAAAGCAAATTTGCCCTCCCGTCGGCCCCATCAACGCGAGCCTTCAATGCGCTGAACGGCTTCACGGAGACCGCATGGCACCTGGCTGTTCGTATTCCAGAACAAAGAATGGCAGCTCCTGGCAAGCATCAGGCGGCGTCGGGCTAGCGCATGTCGCGTTCAATTGAACGCGAGGCCATGCGCCAAAACCTTTAAGATCGAGCAACTTATCCGCATTCAGTTGAATCCAATTGAATGCGGGTTGCTCTAGTGTCCGCTCTAGCTTCGCGCGTTATATTCGCAGACGACAACAGGGCGGTTTTGACCCTGCGCGTCATTCCCGCGGGCCGGACCTTGGCGGGAAACGCCGTTAATTCCGGGCCAGTTCGGCTCTGACTTCCGCGCGCAGCTCGGTTGCAAGAAAAGGTTTCAGAACCACTATCGCCGCGCTGCCGAGCGCCTCGCGGATTTCCCATTCGTCGCTCTTGTTGCCGATATAAACCGCCTTCAGCTTCGGGGCCGCGCGCTGCGCGCGCCGCATCATTTCCGATCCCTTCATGCCATCGGACAGCAGCACATCCGTCAGCACCAGATTGATGCCCACGGCTACATCCAACATGCTCAGACCTTGGTGTCCCGACTGCGCTTCCAGCACCTTGTAGCCGGATCTCAAGAGCAGGCGCCGGATCCTGGCGCGGTCGTCATCATCTTCGTCAACGACAAGGATCGTATGCTTGGCTCCCAGCACGGTAGTGAACTCAATGAGGGCCCAGCCCGGCAGAAAAATCATCAAGAATGCCATCGTCAAAAGGCCGGCAATACGTGCCATATGGCCGAGGTCGCGCCGGGCATATCCCTTGCCGGTCTGCCGCACCCGTCCGGCCCGGAGTTTTGCCTCTTGCTCCTGTTCCCAATCGGTCCGCCGTTGACGCAGTTCTTCGAGATCCTTGATTTCGTCACCCGTTGAACTCCTATGGAATAGAAATTTTTGCAATTGCGACAGAGCGATGACGACAAGGATGCAGCCGATGCCGACCGATGAAACATAGTAGTAAACCAGAATGGAAATATCATCGTGCTGGGGAACCGCCCACAGGGCCAAGGGCGTGATGACGGTGATGATCCCCGCCAGCGTCAACACACCCTCGATCAGAACAAAAACCACAAATCCAAACGGTTTGCTGCGGTTCATGACGCCTCGCCGCCCGAAATCCGCTTGGCGAACCCATAGCCGCGCCGTCTATCATCGTCTCTGAGCATCTGCATGATGTTGGTATAACATGCAATCGGCGATGGCTCGAGTCCGGATCGCTGGAGACTTATCACAAACAAAGACGGATAAAGCCGCGCGATGCACCGGCTCGGGTGGGGCGAACTAAATCGCATGGCCTCTACCATTGCTTTGATTGACTTCAATGGCGTCTCGTTCCTGCAACGCTGATACATCTTTGTACATTTTTCCAAGATTCTGACGCACCCAGACGACATCGGCCCGTCAGGATACCCAGCATGTCCATGGATATCCCAAAGTTCCTGACCAGGCGCTGAAGGGCGGTCCGGAACTTCACAAACTGAGTGCTGGGTAGAAAACGTGCCAAAAACTAAAGACGAGGTCGACTTACATCGCCGCAAAGCTCTAACCCGGTTGGGTCTAACGGCGGCAACGGTTTACGCGGCGCCGATCATTACCCGCATTGACGGCGAGGCATTGGCGATGCATTCAAAGGGCGGAACCCCGTCCAAGCCACCCAAGGGTAAATCCAGGGGTAAGTAATATTTCGGGACGGCCCATGACGTGAATGGCGATCGAACTCATGTCTTGCGGCCCGTGAATTCAGCACGAATATTTTTCGGTTGAATTCATGGATCCGACGTTTGGCGCCATTCAAGGTTGCTCCGAGCCGTCAACTTTCGGCAGCGAGATCACGAACCTTGCACCTTGCGCCGCGTTGCTGGCCGTAATCGTTCCGTCCATGTCGCGAATAATGCCATAACTGACCGAGAGCCCGAGACCGGTTCCCTTGCCCACCACCTTGTTCGTATAGAACGGTTCGAAAATTCGGCCCATGACGTCATCCGGCATGCCGCCGCCGGTATCCTCGACAATGAGCTGCACGGCGCCGTTCTCTTCGGCCACCCGTAAGATGATCTTCTTCTCCCCATTGTGATCTTCGATGGCGTCGCGGGCATTGGTCATGAGGTTGATAATGACCTGTTCCATCTGGATTAAGTTTCCCCTGATGGATGAACAATCGTCGGGGAATTCGGTGACGACCTCAATCTCGGCAAGACGCAATTGCTCACCCATCAGATCAAGGGTGTTCGAAATGATTGTCTTTGGGTCAAGTTTCTCGTCGCTTCCTTCCGCCTTGCGGCCGAACATCCTCATGTGGTCGATAATGATTGCGGCGCGTTCTGTCTGATTTTGAATGCGTTCCAGCTTTTCGTTGAGATAGGTTGGATCGGCATCACCTCTTTTTACTGTTCGCAAAACATTCCCGGCCGCCATGCGGATGACGTTCAAGGGCTGGTTCAGTTCATGGGCAACCGAGGTCGACATCTCACCCAAGGTGGCGAGCTTCGCGGCCTGGATCAACTGTGTTTGCGCCTGCTTGCGCTCAGCGATCTCGTCGGTCAGCTCGCGGGTTCTTTCCTCGACCTGGTTCTGGAGATTGTCGCGGGCCTGGCGCACGTCTTCCTCGGCCTGCCGGCGAATTGTTGGGGTCTGGCCTATCCTCAATACAACGATCCAGGCAATGCCAATGAGAACAATAACTCCAATACCTTGCCCAAGATACATGAGGGTCGTCTCTCGTTCCCGGTCACGTTGTCTGACTTTGAGAAGCTCGGCCTCCTCCCCCTCCATTTCCGCAATGACGAGCCGGACCCTATCCATAATCAGTTTCCCCCGATCGGACCGGACTATGGCGAGCGCTTCATCTATCTTTTCCGCTTGCCCCAGCGATATGGTCGCCTTGAGTTCGTCGAGTTTATCGGCGATGAGCGGTTCCAAGCGGTCGATCGAATTTTGCTGACGTTGATTATCGCCCGTAAGTTCGCGCAATTTTCGGACACTGCTGTCGATATAAGCGGTCGCGCGAGAGAACGGCTCAAGATAGGCATCATTTCTTGTAAGCAGGTAACCGCGTTGGCCGGTTTCGGCGTCTTGAAGTACCGACAACACATTTTGAAGATTGCCACTGACCTTATACGTATGCGCCACCCAATCGGACGCCTTGGTCGTCTCATTGGTCGTCCAACCGTGCATACCGAGAATGCCCAGCAGAACGGTGAAAGCCGCGATGATCCCCCAGGAGCCGGTGAACATAATCGAGGCCGCGGGCACGCCTGTCCCATCACGATCGTCCGCCGGGGCCTCCACGCCGTTCGAATTAACCATGGTCATCATCCGTTCGCGTAATCGGCTCCATTGGCGCCCTGAATTCAGTGCCGGGACAGACAATGCCGCCCCGATCGCCAATGACGGTGCTGCCGTATCGCTCGGCATAGGCGGGCGGGAGCGGCCTGCCATTGGGCGGGCAAATCCAAAGACGCAACAGATAACGCCGGCGGTCCGGGTCGTCCCAGTCGCGATAGTCACCCCGGCTGTGTAGTATTTCGTGATTGTGAATAAATTGCAGGTCGCCTTCCTTGAACTCAATGCTCACGTGGTTGAGGGGATCTTCGGCAATCTCTTCGATCAAATCGAAAGTCTCGAGTTGTGCTTTGCTAAAGCGCGGCACTTCGGGAAATCGTTCGGCGGACTTTATGTACACCTTTGAGAAATGGCTGTTGATGCGTCCTTCGTACCATTGGAAAATTGGCATGATCCACCAGGGATCCTTGCCCTCAGGCACCTCGCCGCGCCGGTCCCGGTGGATCGGCCGGTACAGTTCCGGGACCAAATCGGGCCGCCGCTTGAGCATTTCATTATGAATGGTCGCGGCGCTGACGATTTTGCTTTCACCACCCCGCATGGCGGCGCGAAGGCAAAACAGGCCGACGATATCAACCGAATCCGTGTGGAAACGCAACGGCCCCGCAGCGCGGTAGGCGCGCAGATCGGCATCGTTTTTATAGTCATGGCTAAGATCGCAAACATGTCCCAGGACATGGCCTTCGGCGTTTTGCGAGCGTAGGGAGCCCATATGGGCGCCAATACCAAAAAAGACCCGCGCCGCTTCCTCCTTTGAGTAGGCGCCGATGGGCAGACCTTGGATGAGCGAAAAGCCGCGGCCATGCAACACCTCGCCGCGCAATTGCCGCAATCGATCGCCGAGCCTGGGCAACGGAAAATTCGCGCTGTTGATCTCGATGATCCCCAAACCTTGCGCCATGGTGGAACGCATGGCGTCGTCCAGCTCGCGGATTTCGCTGTCGGATAAGCTATATCGCCAACTCGTATCCGTCTCCATGTCGGCCCGGCGCCAGGCGGCGGGGCCTTCGATGGGACCGTCCGGCATCGGTGAGACGCCCGGCAAAGCCATGGCCTCGCTCATGAATTCTTCCCCCTAACTCATTGCTGGGTATTCGAGCGTAACGCGGCGGCATGAATTCGTCGAGACGATTGAATTTTCCATTGGCGGCGCGGTAAATCAAGCCGGCATGGGTATCGGAATCATGTTCCCAAAACTGCGTTTTCAAATAGTATCAGTGCAGTTTGGGAAGGGCAGAAAGCGCTTCCTTTGTAATTGGGTTTTGGAAATTTATATGACTTCACTCCGCATAGGCATTGATTCCGGTGGCACCTTCACCGATGTTTGTTTGTTTGACGAAGACACCGGCGCGTTTTCCATTTGGAAACTTTCCAGCACGCCGGATGACCCTTCCGTGGCCATAGCCGACGGCACTCAGGCGGCCTTGGAGCGGTATGGCGGCACGGGTGGCGACGTATCATTCTTCGGACACGGCACCACCGTCGCGACGAATGCGCTGATCCAAAATCGCGGCGCCAAGACCGGTTTAATCGTCAATGATGGCTTTCGCGACCTGCTCGAGCTGCGCCGGCAAACACGTCCGCACCTCTACGATTTGCAAACCGACAAACCCACGGCGCTGGTGCCGCGTGACAGACGGCTGGAAGTCCAGGGACGGCTGCTCTATGACGGCGCCGTCGAAAAGGAACCCGATGAAGGGGAGGTGCGCGCGGCGGCGCGGCAATTGCGGGACCTGGAGGTCGAGGCGGCGGCGGTTTGCTTCCTATACAGCTTCGTCGATCCGGCCCATGAAAATATGGTCGCCCGCATTTTGCAAGAAGAGCTGGACGGCGTATTCATCACCACCTCCCATCAAGTCTGCCCGGAATTCCGCGAATACGAACGTCTCAGCACGACAGTAGTGAATGCCTTCCTTGGCCCGGTGATAAAAGGATATTTGTCGCGCCTGACGCCCCGGCTGCGTGAGGGGGGGATCGCCGCTCCCTTACATATTACCCAATCCAATGGTGGAACAATTACGTTTGAAACGGCGTCCACCCTGCCCGTCCGGACCGTTTTATCCGGTCCCAGCACGGGTGTCGTTGGCGCGCTCGAGACGGGAAAGATCGTCGGCATCGACGACATAATCACCTTCGACATGGGCGGCACGTCGACCGACGTTTCCCTGATCGACGGCGGCCGGCCCGGGACCACGACAGAGGCCGAAGTGCACGGCTATCCCATCAAGACCCCGATGATCGACATTCACACCGTCGGCGCCGGCGGCGGCTCAATCGCCTATGTGGACAGTGGTGGTTTCCTGAAAGTCGGACCGCGCAGCGCCGGCGCCACCCCCGGCCCCATTTGTTATGGCCTGGGCAACGGGGAACCGACCGTGACGGATGCAAATGTTGTCCTGCAAATCCTCAACCCGCGCGCCCTCCTTGGTGGGCGCATGCCGATCGAACGGGAGCCAGCGGTGCAGGCAATGGAGATACTCGGCGGCAAACTTGGCCTTTCCGCCCTTGGCGCCGCCGCCGGCATCATCCGCGTGGTCACCGCCAACATGGCCCGCGCCATCCGCCTGGTCTCGGTACAACGCGGCCATGATCCACGTGACTATTGCCTGATCCCGTTTGGCGGTGGCGGTCCCGTGCACGCGGGGCGTCTGGCGCGGGAGCTGGGCATGCGCCGCATTCTGGTGCCGCGCAATCCGGGCATTTTGTGCGCCCTTGGTCTATTGCTGACGGACCTGCGGAATGATTTGTCGGTCACGCGGCGCATGGCCGTGGACGCGTCCGCGATCGGTGCGATCCGGGACGTCATATCGACGTTGCATGGCGACGCGGAGAGCTGGTTTGACAACGAAGCTGTCCCATTGGATCGGCGGCGGCTCGTTACCTCGGCGGATATGCGCTATGCCGGGCAAAACTACGAATTGAACGTTCCCATACCGAACGTGGCGAATGATGCGGCGCTGCTTGACGGTCTCATCGCGAATTTCAGTCAGGCCTATGACCGCCGCTACGACTTCACGGCGCCCGACGAGGCCATTGAGATCGTAACATTCCGGGTCGAAGCCTACGGCATCGTCGACAAACCGCAATTTGCCCCAAGCGAGGATGGCGGCCCCGATCCGAGCGCCGCAATATTGGAAACCCGTGACGTTTTTATCTCGGAAGTGGAGGAATTTGTTCCAACACAGGTCTATGACCGCGACCTCTTGCGGCCAGGCAATCGGATCATCGGACCGTCGGTTGTCGAGCAGATGGATTCGACGACGTTCATCCTGCCCGGCCAATTGGCGGCGGTAGACCCCTATCTAAACCTTGTCATCGAAGATGGAGAGCCGTGATGCGAGACGATAAGCCGGGCCGCATGGCCACTATCGATCCGATCACGGTGGAAGTCATTGGCAATGCCATCGCCTCCATCGCCGATGAAATGGGCGAAACACTGATACGGGCGTCATACTCGACCAACATTAAGGAGCGGCGCGATTGCTCCACGGTGATTTTCGATGCGGCGGGGCGAACACTGTATCAAGCCGAGCATATCCCCATCCACCTAGGCTCGCTCATGGG
>JAPYPT010000239.1 GCA_029937535.1 Alphaproteobacteria bacterium | reverse complement strand
GTCATATTCATGGCCGCATCATCGTGTTGCAGCGGCATCGTGATCACTTCTACGTCCTTACTGATGTTCGGAGAATCCCGGACGGCGTAATGTACCGGCTTTCGTTCGTTGTCTAGATCACCACGTGCCTCTTCGGCCATTGTTTGACTGGATTCCGTGAAGACTTCATCATACCGCCGTGATGTTATTTCCGCCCCGAAGAGATCAACAATCTTCGAACCGGCTGAAGAAAATATATAGGCACGGATGTTGGCGTCGCTTCGTCCCTCGGCGACCGCGGCATATGGGGACAGCTCTTGATAAAGGCTCGCGGATTGAATCTGCTCCAGGCTTGGAAATTCGCCAGGGCCATTTACTGATTCCCATAACCACAATGCGTAAGCCGTCTTCAAGCGCCGGGACAGGCTGTCCGGTTCGATATGTGTTGTGTGCCAGTTGGAAATCATGGTTCACCCGAGCTCAACACGATAGCCCATCATAGCATGAACGCGGCCGATTATTGGTCGTAAATCACGGCTACTATAGATCCGCTTATCAGCACCAAATGACCTTGACCTGCGCCAATTTTGCCGCTGCCACGCTGTGTTGCTTTAGGCCCGCCACATATCAACTTGAATACCTGCGATAGGCTACCGCCAACCCGGTCCGTACCAACGCCGGACGGTTGCGTTTTGTTTGACCACGGTGGACCGTTGACATTCTTCGTCAACAACGCGGTAATTCCGGTCCCGGCATAATGAGAGGGCCTCAAGAATGAAGATCGCGGTTATGGGAAGCGGCGCCATGGGCGGTTATCTGGGAGCCCGATTGGCGACGGGCGGGGCCGAGGTCAGCTTTATCGCCCGCGGCGCCCATCTGGCGGCGATCCGCGAGCATGGCCTGAAAGTAACCAGCCCGGCGGGCGATATGTTGATCAACCCGGCCACGGCCACCGATGACCCGGCGGAGATCGGCAATGTCGATTTGGTGTTGTTGGCGGTCAAAATGTACGACCTGGAGACTGTCGCCGATTTCATCCGGCCGATGGTTGGCCCTGAAACCGGCGTCGTCACATTGCAGAACGGGATCGATGCGCCGGGCGTCATCGCCGGCCTGTTCGGCGCCGAGCGCACCATCGGCGGCGTTTGCGTGATCAACGGCGAGATCGCGGCGCCGGGCGTGATCCAGCACAATGCCTTGAATGCGGTCATTGTCGGGGAACTCGGCGGCGGAGAGAGTGAACGGTTGACGCAATTCGCGGCGATGGCGACCCATGGTGGCGTCGAGACCCGGGTCAGCCCGGATATCCGCCTCGATCTCTGGCGCAAGATGATGCTGCTGGCGCCCCTGGGCGCGCTCAGTGCCATGATCGGGCTGCCGCACGCGCGCTATCATCAATTGCCGGAAAGCTGGCGCTTGGTCGATATGGGTGTGCGCGAAGTGGTTGCCGTCGGCAACGCCCACGCTATCCCGCTTGGTGAAACCGATATTGAGAACACAATGAAGCTTGCCAACGGAATGCAACCGACCTGGAAAGCCTCGATCACCCTCGATCTGGAGCAGGGCAAGCGCCTTGAAGTCGATGGGCTCGTCGGCGCCGTCTGCCGCTACGGTGAAGAGGCCGGCGTGGAAACACCCTTCCACCGCGTTGCACTCGGCGTCCTCAGGCCCCACGCCAATGGCAACACCTAACACTAACCGCTGACGAACCATTCAAGCCCCAGCACCCATTTCCGTCTGTTGCGGGCACCTGCGCGGCATGGCGCCAAATTCAGTCGCACATTGTCGCGCAATGCCGTTTGCGCTATTGATCTCGGCAGCACCGTCACATCGCTGCAATTGAGGTGGCGTCATATGCCAACAAAAGATCACCGTCACGGTACCAAGGCGCTCGTCGCTCTGTTCGCGGCCGGTCTGTTGTTTGCGGCGTGCACGAGTGTTAATCCAAAGTCCGCCATGACCGAAACAGACAGGCAGCTGATGGACCGCTTCGCTCAACAATCACTTGAGCGGGACAAGGTAGGGCAGAGCCGAAGTTGGAATAACCCCTATAGTGGCAGCGTCGGCTCGGTGATGCCGGTTCGGACATTTATCCGGAAATCAGGCCGCCCATGCCGGGACTATCGGCAAACCGTCACCGCGGGCGGAACCACCAGGTTGGCCTTCGACACCGCATGCCGCCAATCGACCGGCATCTGGAATAGTATCAATTTTGAAGGTCTGGCGGGCTACAACGGTTACCGCCCCGTCAACCCATCCGTGGGCCACCACCACCACCGATATCCCTACCATGGGCTTGGCAGCTACCAAAGAAACATCATATTTGGCTTCGGGTATCGCCATCGGAGCAGCAGTTTCGCAATTCGCTTCGGCCGTTACTTCGCAGGTTGATGGCGCACGGCGCCCGAGTTGGCGCTCGGCCTATGGATCGGCCGCCTGGTATCGGGATGAACCCGGAACGTATAGATCGAGCAGGCTTTCGCCCATCCGTTTGCTAGTAGGATCTTCGAGCCATAGCCTGACAAGATGCCGGCGATGGCTGGCGTCATCTTCATACGGGGTGCGGGAATGCAAAATGGTGAAGTTGTTGAGGAACTGCATATCGCCCTTTTGGAATTGAATATTCGCCTGAAGTTCAGGCCGGGCGACGACTGCATCGAAATAATCCAGCACCTCGATTTCCTCCGCCGTCAATTCCATGCCTTCTTTTTCAACCCAATCGATTGGGTTGCGGTTATAGCAGCAATGAAGATAGTCGTTATGAAAGGCGAAGACAGGTATGCGGTCGGCGGAGAGGGGGTTGTCGCCAACATCATGTTGCCGGCGCCGGTGGTGATAAAAACCGCGCAATAGCATCTCCAGATATTCAGGGTGCTCATCCTGGATTGTGTTGAAGACCGTGGTCGCGCTTATCAATATTGTTCCGCCGCCCCGCGCGGGCGTTCCCAAACACAGCAAGCCAGTGAGATCGGCGCCGTCGGTATGGAACGGCAAACGCTTGTTGCTTCGGTAGCCGCGAGAAAGATGCGAATAGGCGACTTTCTCATCGATCACATCGACCACTGACTGACCTTCGTAATTCTGAATTACGATGTCGCCAATTTGGGATGCAATGACACAATAAGCAGCAACGTTGTCCGCGTAGCTGAAATCATCAGCAGGCCAACCAGCCAATAAGGTGAAACCACGTCCATTTTCCAGATCCTCATGAACATCATTTAGAATTTCATGCATCGACGACACAGGAAAATCCCGCGCATTGATCTGGTGCAACGGTATTTCGGGAACATTCCGGACGACGCTCATTACCGCATCCACCATCTCCGGCGTGAATGAGCGCGTCCAACTCTGTGGCCCGGCCAGATCACGGGCGGTCCACACATTATTTTCCACAATCGGACTACCGGCAAATTCCGCCATATCAAGACCCCAGCATTACCCTAAAGCAACCCGCATTCAATTAAACGCGACATGCGCTAGAGCAATTTTCAATTAATCGGAGTCGCTTTTGCGACAGTTGCTTGATGCTAATCCATATTATTCATGACGGCCAATAGGTTCGATCGAGGCGAGCGGTATCGGCTCGGTTGACGACGATCCCAGCCGAGTCGGGAGAGGATGCGCTTTGTGTCCAATTCAAAGACAGATCCATTAGCCGCAAACCGTGTATTCCGGTTGCAGTCGGCTGAGTATTTCTGCGCCGGTTTCCGTGACGATGATGGTATGGCCAAGGCTCATCGCAAGTTCCGCCGAATTATCGATCAATATGGCGTGCAGAAATAGTACGACGCCGGGCCGGGCCAGCATCGGATTGCCGCTGTACAGCATTGGCGGCACGTCCATCCAGGTTGGGCGAAAACTGGCTCCAAGCGAATATCCGCAGGCCGCCATGCGAAAATCACCGTAGCCGTTTTCATCGTATACCTGGCGGTGCGCGTCATCGATCTCGCCAAGTGGACGGCCGGGACGAGCAGCACCGGTCATGGCGGCGAGGGCTTCGCGGGTCACCTCGAACATGTCGCGATGTCTGGCGTCCCCCTTGCCGATCGCGGCGGTGCGCATCAGGCAGGCGCAGTAGTGGCGGTAACTGGCGGCGAACTCCACGGTGAGCTGATCTTGTTGGTCTAGGTGCCGGTATCCGGTGACTGAACGGATTAATAGCGCGCGGTCGCCGGAGCCAAGGACGGGGCCGGATGGAGCCGGGTCCCCGCCGCCGGATGATATGGCAGCCTGTCCGGCCGCCGCGATGTCACCTTCGAACGCACCTGGTTCGGCGGCATCGAGCATCGCCAATAGGGAGGCGTCCGCCAGTTCCGCCGCGCGTCGGACATAGGCTAATTCCGCCGGCGACTTGATGAACCGAAGCTCCCGCACCAGCAAGGAAGCATCCTCCAATGTGAGCCATCCCGCCAGACTGCTCTTGAGTTGCTCGTAGTGATGCGCCCGAAGGCCGTAGCTATCGAGTTCGACGCCGATCCGTTCGCCTTTGAGGCCTTTCTCCATCAGGATATCCTTGAGCTCGTCAGTCGGCGACGCGCCATCCCGGTCGTACCAGATGCGAATGTCTTCAATGACCGATGTCCGCCGCGCCTGCTCCAGGTCCGGCCGCCGCGTGAGCAGGGTAACTGGCTGTTCGTCCGCGGTCAGGACGGCGCATTGAAAGAAAACGTACCCAGAGGTGTCATAGCCGGTCAGATAATAGTGGCTCTCTTGCGCAAAGAGCAGAATTGCCGCTAACCCACGTTCTTTAAGGCAGGCCCGGGCGTTGCCGATGCGTAGGTCGAATTCTTGCCGTTCGAAATGCAGAGCCAACTTCGATCTCCTCCGACATTGCGTCTGCCCGCGCTCTCTCCCCATTTCGCCGACGTCATCGCACCTCGGTATAAATCCCATTTGTCATGGAAGGCCGACGGGAGCAGGAACTTGGAGCTCAATCTGTATTACCCCAAAGATATTGTTTTGCCGGTTTCAGCTGATACGACAATCGCCGCAAGGGCCTTGGTCGAATGCTCGATATCGGCCGCCGAAATGGGGAACGCCTGGCCGCCGGAGACATCTGTTGCGAAGGCTTCCAGGGCGGCTTGGATCGTCGCCAGCGCGGGGTATTCAAAACCAGGGTAGGTTTTTGTCGAATTGCCATTGGCAATGGAAGACACTTCAAGTTTGTCCTGGTCTCGCATTTCGACCCATCCGCCGGTGCAAAATGCCGATACACGCCAGAGCAGGTTCGTGGCTGAAATGGTCGTCAAATGGCCAGTGCAGCCGTTTTCAAAATTTATTCGAACCAAGGTGGTGTCATCGACGTCTATCGCCGAGGCAACCCGCTTGCTTTGTACGTTCACGTCCCCGATGCGACCGAATAAATTGATGAACATATCAAGGGCGTGAATGCCCAACGACGTCATGCCGCCCGCCGGACTTTCGGCCCGGTTGTCGCGCCACATCCCTTCGTTCGGTGCGAGGTTGGCGTTAAAATGACCATCTATATGAATGGGCGCACCCAGATCACCATTCTGCAGCATCTTTTTCATGGCTTGGGTGTTGGGTGCAAAGCGGCGGTTGTGACCGATGGCAACTTTCAGTCCGGCATCCGATAATGCCCGCAGCGAACGGCTGGCCTCGCCGCCATCCAAGGTCCACGGTTTTTCGCAGTAGACATGCTTGCCAGCGTTTGCCGCGGCCATCAGTTGATCGAAATGCTGGGTATGGGGCGTTGCTATGACAAGGGCATCGATGGTGTCGTCATTGAGCACATTCGCTAAATCACTCGACAATTCCATGTCACGGGCGGCGCAAAAGTCCTTCGCCTTGGCGGGCGTACGGGTCACGGCCGCCGTGAACTTGATTTTCTCGCTGCCGTCCACGGATGAAACCAGCAATTGCCCCCAACGGCCCAAGCCGACGATCGCGGCATTAATTGGTTTTGCCATGAAATGGATACTCCCTGTCATCGCGGTGAAATACGGTTCGTATAATCGCAATCTTGTTTCGCAGCCTCGCAATCTCTAGGCTGATCTGAACAGCAACAGAACGATAGTGGCATGCTTGCACACCCCAACACACTGGCGAATTACAATGCATGGGCCAATACTCGCCTGTACGCCTCCTGCGCCAATTTGACGTCCGCTCAGATTACGGCGGATCGGGGCGCATTCTTCAGATCGATCCTGGGCACCCTAAACCACATCCTCCTGGTTGATATCCTATACCGCGAACGGCTCGAGGGCGTGCGCTCCACCTTCAAGACATTAGACGAAATCTTGCATCATGATTTTCAAAGCCTTTCAGCCCATCAGGCGGAAGAGGACCAGCGCTGGGTCGCGCTCACCAAGGACATCGACGGCGATAGCATGGACGAGATGATCGGGTTCTGGACCTTGCTCGATGATCCGGATCGCTGGGAAGTACCGAAACACATCTACTTCACCAATCTTTGCCAGCATCAGTCCCATCATCGCGGGCATGTGCACAACATGGTCAGCCAAAGTGGTATCGAACCGCCGCCGATCGGTTATATCGAATTCCGGATCGAAACCGACGGCGCCTTCGTTACGACGCCGGCTGGCGGGTAATACCACGTTGCCGGATGTCGTAATTGTCGGCGGTGGACAAGCCGGCCTCGCCGCCAGTGCGTGCCTCACGTGGCGGGACATCGATCATGTCGTCCTGGAGAAAGACGACGTCGGCGCAAGTTGGCGCCATCAGCGTTGGGATAGCTTCTGCCTGGTCACGCCAAACTGGACCGTTCGCCTGCCCGGACAGGACTATGACGGACCGGACCCGAATGGCTTCATGAGCGGCCAGGGCTACATCGATTTCCTCGTCCGGTACGCCAACGAATTCAAGCTGCCGCTGCGCCGATCCATCGAAGCAACTCGTGCAAGCCCCACGGACGCGGGGTGGGAGATAGAGACGACGGAAGGACCGATCAGTTGCCGTGCCCTGATCGTCGCAACGTCAAACTATCAAACTCCGGCTTTGCCACCGTTTGCCAGCGGTTTGAATTCCAGCGTTCTTTCATTGAGCGCGGCGGAATACCGCTCGCCCGCGCAATTACCTCCCGGCCGGGTGCTTGTCGTCGGGTCCGCCCAGTCCGGCGGCCAAATCGTGGAAGACCTACAGATCGCCGGGCGCGACGTTATTCTGAGTGTCAGCCGCGCCGGGCGTGTACCACGGCGATACCGGGGCCGTGATGCGATCGATTGGCAGGACCGGCTGGGCTTTCTCGATCGGCCAGCTAGCGCACTCGACGATCCCCGCAAACGTTTCGGCGGCGAGCCGCACATGACCGGCCGTGACGGCGGCCACACGATGAGCTTGCAGAACTTCCACGGCGCGGGCGTGCGGCTGGTGGGGCGGGTCGCCGGCGTCGAGGGGACGGCATTGCATTTGAAATCCGACCTTCGGCAGAACATCCGTGCCGCCGATGGATTCTCGGCAACCTTTTGCCGCGACGTCGATGCCTTTATCGAGCGGAACGGCCTGAACGCGCCGCTGGATGAGGGGGAACCCGGCCACGCTCCGGTTACCTCCCTGGATCGATATGAGGAACCCAGCCGCCTCGATCTTGTGGCCGAAGAGGTTTCGTCGGTTATTTGGGCCACCGGTTTTCGCTTCGATTATTCCTGGATTGACGCCGATGTCTTCGACCCGTTCGGCTACCCGATCACCATGCGCGGCGAAACCGCCGTGCCTGGTCTCTACTTCCTCGGCTTGAACTATCTGCACAACCGGAAGTCCGGAATAATCTATGGGGTCGGCGATGATGCCAAACACGTCGCGGCGCGGGTCCGGTACTGTCTGGAAAATAGTTGTTTCTGAGACCACGCCGTTTTGCAGCATCAGGCATATCCAATTTACCCACCCCCGATATCCAGCCAATGACGACCGCCATCGCGTGTGCGTCGGCTGATGTTGTGTCCTGGTGATCCGGGTGTTCAGGCGGCTTGTGGTGGTGTTACCGCACGGGTCGCGAGACGCCACATCAGGCGTTCGTTGGGGTAATAGTCCGACACCGGGTAATGCAGGCAATGGGTGTTCTCCCACACGACAACGGTGTTCCGTTCCCAGGTCAGGCG
>JAPYPT010000238.1 GCA_029937535.1 Alphaproteobacteria bacterium | reverse complement strand
GCACCCGGGTTGCCCTGACCGCTGCCGGCAAGAGCCATTTCGATACCATGACGCCCGCCCATGAGGCCTGGGTCAACGGCATGCTGGCGGGTTTGAGCGCCGACGACATCGACCGCCTGCACGAGTTATTGGGCAAATTGAAGTACTCGGCGGCGGCGGGAGAGGCGGCCTCATGACGGCCCCAGTAACCACCGGCGCGGGCCTGCTGGAGCCACTGGACATCAACGGCATGGTGTTGGCGAACCGGGTCGCCGTGCCGGCCATGGTGACGCGGCTGTGTGATGAAGACGGCCTGGTCAGCGGCGATATCATTGATCGCTATGTGCGTTATGCCGCCGGCCAGGTCGGTCTGATCGTGGTCGAGGCGACGGCGGTGCATGGCGCCAAATCCGGGCCATTGCTGCGCCTGTCCGATGACAGTTTTATTCCCGGTCACCGGGATTTGGTACAACGCGTGCACGACACCTCCGCCTCCAAGGTGGTGCCGCAAATTATTCATTTTCTGAAGGTCGCCCGGTCGGGCTGGCGGCAAACCATCGATATGCTGGAACAAGCGGATATCGACGCCATTATCCATGCTTTCGGTTTGGCCGCCCTGCGGGCGCGGGAGGCCGGCTATGACGGGGTGGAGCTGCATTCGGCCCACGCCTATACCCTGTCGTCCTTCCTCTCCCGGCGCAATCCGCGCAAGGGCCGCTATGGCGGCAACACCCTGGAAGGGCGCCTGGCGATGTTCGGGGAGGTGATGGCGGAAGTCAGGCGCCGGGTCGGTGGGGATTTCCCCGTCGGCGTGCGGTTTTTGGCCGAGGAAGCCATCAAGGGCGGCTACGCCCTACCCGAGGCCCAGCAGATCGCCCTGCGCATGGCGCAATTGGGCGTCGACTACATCTCGCTTTCCGTGGGCGGCAAGTTCGAGGATGCCATCCACCGCCCCGGTCAGCCGCTCTACCCCTACACCGGTTATTCGGGCGATCGTTGCATGCCGGGCGATTGGTACCCCGCCCTGCCCCATGTCCACCTTGCCGCCGGCATCAAAAGCTATCTTAACGAACGGGGCCACCATGTTCCCGTCATGTCGGTGGGTAAAATCGCCGAACCGGAACAGGCGGAAGGCTTATTGCGGAACGGTCAAGCGGATCTGATCGGCATGGCGCGGCAATTGCTGACCGATCCGGATTGGACCTTGAAGGTCATGGAGGGGCGGGAAGACGAGATCATCCGCTGCGTCTATTGCAATGTCTGCAAGGATCTCGATGAGCGGTTCAAAAAGGTAACCTGTTTCCTATGGCCCAAGGGCCAGTTGCAGGCGCCCAGCCACGAATTTGATGGCGCGGCGCCGCAATGGCCCGAGCTAGGCGCCGAACTGTCGGGCGCCGGCGCCGATGGACGCATCAAACTAGCCTGGTCGCCGGCCGACAGCGCGGACGGCGAGATTGCCGGTTATGATATCTACCGCGCCGACGAGCACGGCGCCGTGCAGTGCGTCGAGGCGGTCAAGGGCCGCCGTTATGTGGACCGTCTGGCGTTGAGCGGACAGCAATACCGCTATTTCGTGTGCGCCTTTGACCGCAGCGGCCGGACCAGTCCGCCATCGGAAACTGTTGCCATAACCATGACGATGGCCGACCATAGGGAAAACTAGAGCAATTTTCGATTAATCGGAGTCGCTTTTGCGACCCGAGTGATTGGTTCAATTGCTCTATCTTAAGAGTCCGAGCATGTTTTAAGGGAACATGCTCTAGCGGGGGAGGAAATATGTCTGAACCTAGTGCGCCGGGCGGACGGACCGCCCATGTAGATCACTTCGCGGCCGACAATCTGCCGCCGCGATCGGCCTGGCCCGAAATCGATTTTTCCCGATTGCCGGAACTGGCCGCCCTGGGCGGGCGCATCAACTGCGCCACCGAACTGCTGGACCGTAAGGCGGCGGAACACCCCCAACGCCGGGCCATCTTCGACAATGACATAACCTGGAGCTATGGCGACCTGCTGGCCAAGGCCAACCGCATCGCCCATGTCCTGGTGGAGGACCTAGACCTGCGCCCAGGCAACCGCGTGCTGCTCCGTTCGGGAAACAATCCCATGTACGCGGCCTGCTGGTTCGCGGTGATGAAGGTGGGCGCCATCGCCGTCGCCACCATGCCCCTGTTGCGCGCCCGGGAGCTGTCCTACATGGCCGATTTCGCCCAGGTCCGGGTGGCGCTGTGCGACGGGAAACTGGCGGGTGAACTGCAACAAGCCCAATCGGATGCCACATGTCTCGAGCAGATTATCTGCTTCAACAGCGCCGCCGACGATGGTCTGGAACGGCGCATGGCGGACAAGCCGGAAACCTTCGACAATGTGGATACCGCGGCCGACGATGTCTGCATCATCGCCTTTACCTCCGGCACCACGGGCCAGCCCAAGGCGTGCCTGCATTTTCACCGCGACATCATGGCCGTCTGTCTGACCTCGTCGGCCCGGATTATCAAGCCGCGGGCCGATGACGTCTTCGCCGGCACGCCGCCCCTCGCCTTCACTTACGGCCTGGGCGGTCTGCTGCTGTTTCCCATGGCGGTCGGCGCCTCTGTCCTGTTGCTGGAAGGTTATACGCCCGACAGCCTGATCGGCGCCATCAACGAACATGGCATCACGATCTTGTTCACCGCGCCCACCATGTATCGGACCCTCACGCCCCTGGCGGGCGATACGCCATTACCCAGCCTGCGTGTGTGCAATTCCGCCGGCGAATTCCTGCCCAAACCCACATGGGACGGCTGGCACGAGGCCACGGGACTGCGCATCCACGACGGCATCGGCGCCACCGAGCTGCTGCATACCTTCATCGCCGGCACGGGGGACGCCATTCGCCCCGGCGCCACGGGCCAGACCATTCCCGGCTTCGAGGCCACGGTGCTGGACGAGACCGGCGCCATGGCGCCACCTGGCGAAGTCGGCCGCCTGGCCGTGCGCGGACCCACGGGGTGCCGGTACATGGCCAATACGGAGCGTCAGACGGGCTATGTGGTGAACGGCTGGAACTTGA
Source organism: Alphaproteobacteria bacterium (assembly GCA_029937535.1). Taxonomy (GTDB): domain Bacteria; phylum Pseudomonadota; class Alphaproteobacteria. The sequence continues at coordinate 5,059 of JAPYPT010000238.1, read as the reverse complement.
CGGGCGACAGTTACCTGCGGGACGAGGAGGGCTATTTCTGGTACCAGGCGCGGACCGACGATATGATCATCTCGGCCGGCTACAATATTTCCGGGCCCGAGATTGAAGCCGTGTTGCTGGAACACGATGCCGTCGCCGACTGCGCCGTGGTCGCCAGTCCCGATCCCCAACGCGGGCAGATCGTCAAGGCATTCGTGGTGCCCCGGGAGCCCGGCCAGAGCGGCGCCGCGTTGGTACAAACCCTACAGGATTTCGTGAAGGCCACCATCGCGCCCTATAAATATCCCCGCGCGGTGGAATTTATTGACGAGTTGCCGCGTACCGCCACGGGCAAGGTTCAACGTTTCGCCCTACGCCAGCGCGACAAGCTTTAACCGACACCGGATTTTGCGCGTTCTTCATTCTGGACGCCAACCCCGGATACGGCGGATGATATTTCGCTGACCGCCAGGCTGCTATCGCCACCAAGTTGGGACGCCACCCGGAGCGCCAGGGCGCTTTGTTCGAGCAATTCCAGGTTCCTCGCGTTCGGGCCTTCATTGCGGATGGTCTCGACAACCCGGATCACGGCATCGCACAGGCTGCCCAGTTGGACGGCCTCGATGGCGGAAATCGTGTCATGAAATTTCCGTCCGGACTTCAAAATCTGTGGCAGCTCAAGGTCCAGGCGCTCGGCCAAGGACGGATCGTCCCATAATATCCGAAGGTTATCGGCAATCGCCCAGATACGGCGGGCGATATTTCGGATTTTGACCTTGCGCAATTTGTCCATCGTCGCCACGACCAATTTCGAATTGGCGGTCGGGTCAGATCTCCCTTGGGCGCGGGCCCGCAAGGCGTTTGGCACTTCAACCGTACCGCTGTCTTCCCCACGCACCTGAGCCGTGCGCCGGTCCGGGCCGAAATAGTCTTCCGTTACCACAAAGGGTTTCCGATTGCTGACCAGAACATCAATACGCTCATGCAAATTTGTCGTCGAATAGGGGCTGATAAGAAAATCATCGGCGCCCGAGTCAATGACGGAGCGGACAAGCCGCAAACGGGCATCCCAGCTGGTCAAAATGATGGGCAGAAAAGGGTCGTCACCACAGCGAAACTGCCGCACGTTGTTGACCCAGGCTGAAACGCCGTCGCGGCGGTCGTGCATGGTCAAAATGGCCAGGTCAAATTGACGGCCCATCAGCGCCTGAGACGCTTCGGCGAGGTTTTCACATTCCCTAATTTTCCAAAAACCAATGATATTCAAGATTGAGCGCGTCTGTTTACGCAAATGCAGTTTCTGATCAAAGACTAAAACATTCGCATCGGTGTAGAATTGTTTATCCATGGCTCCGTGCTCACTAAAAACATGCTCGGACTATTGAAATAGAGAAATTAAATCAATTACTTGTGCCTCCATGGCAACCCTCATTGATGGCTAATTGCTCTCGACCCGTACCTGAAATTCAAGCCCGGATGCATAAACAGAATGATCCGAAATGCTTAATGACAGGTTTACGCCGCAGCCATGGAATTATGAATAAAACGCCCCCACATGGCCGACAAATTGATCCCCTAAATCGCTTTGGCCACTTCATCGGATAACCGGAAAGCGGCATTGGCGGTTTCTTCGTCCAGGTCCATGGCAACCCGTAACGCCAGGGCGGTCTGTTCCAAAAGCGCCACCCCCCTGGCATCAAGATCCGGTGCGGCGTGGCTTAACTGAGCGGTTACCTGTTCCACTGAATTACAGAAGGATTGTAGATACTCCATTTCAGTTAAGACCAATGCCCGGCGAATAACGCCCAGGGATTTATCTATGGCCGCTAACTCGGGCGCGGCCCGGGCGCCCATATATCCACTATCTCCCTGATGCTTTTTCAATACCTTTGCAATAACACTAATACGCTGGGCGATATTGTTGATTTTAATCCGTTCCAAACTGATCCGCGCGACCTCTATGGAATCTGGACTGGCGGCAAGATCGGGGCGATTTAAAACCCGGGCCCGCAAGGCATTCGGCACCTCGACACTGTCCGTACCGATAGCCCGTCCCTTTGCCCCCCTGCGGTCAGGTCCCAAATAGCTCTCGGTTTCGATGAATGGCTTCCGTGCGTTGACAAGGGCCGAAACCCGGGCGCCGAGCTGCTCGATTGAAAAGGGCCACATGATCAACTGATCAGTACCCGTATTCAAGGACTGCGCCACCACTTCGGAGGCGCTGTTCCAACTGGCCAAAATCATCGGTGTGTAGGGATCCGAGGACTTCCCATACTGGCGCGTTTGCTTGATTAATTTTGCGATACGGTCGTCATTGCCGTCAGCCGCGAAAACAACCAGTTCAAATTTCCGGGCCTTGACGACATGGGACAAATCCTCGGCCCGTTCAACATTGGCGATACGGCGAAAGCCAAGGCTGCGCAACGCCGCCTTGGTCCGCCTACGGACCTGTGGCCGGACGTCGAAATGTAGTATCGATGCCTTTGCATATTCTGCTTTTTGCATAATTCACTCTTCAGTTCAGCACTCCCGTGTTTCCCGACCCGGACGACCTGACTGACTATAAATTTCCCCAATGCTATGAAGAAGTTCTTAAGTTATTTTTACCAATTCTGATTAATAATAAATTAGTAATAAATTGTTTTTAGATAACTTTGCCGCCAGAGCATGTTCTTTTTGAACATGCTCTAATTCTCAAGAAAAGAGCAATTGAGCCAAACACTCGGGTCGGGATAGCGACACCGATTAATAGAAAATCGCTCTAACGACATTTCAATGTGAATAGCCCTGCAATTACCCATCATTACCTATATTTAAAGATAGGTAATTCAGGAACTCGGCAAAAAATCAAATCGGTTCCACGTCAGCCTCTGAAAATGACCATTCCCTGGCATTGTCCAGCTGCCGCGTGAAGAGTTCCTCGGCGACCTGCATCGCCGCATCTTCATTTTCGGCGGTGACGTCGGCTACCCAATAGAGTTCACCGTCACGCAGACTTGCCTTGAGGGTGACATGATATTTTGCCATCTGTTTTCCTGCCATTGGTAAATTCATCCTAGGGAAATACCGGTTGGCCTTAGCATTTTCCGGCGGGCATCGGTAGTGCACGTGATTTATATGAGGCAGACGATCGGGTGGGAAATTATATGAAAAGGGCGCACCCGGCAGGTGCGCCCCATTTTAGTGTCCCATTTTAGTATCCCATGGCATCAATTCTGGCTATCAAAGGCCGGTCGATGATCCCATAGCCTATGAGCCCCCTCCCAGTGCGGAGCCAGTGACATCGCCATCGGTAGTATCTTCGCCGGTATCTGTGTCGGCATCGTTGTCAGCATCGGTGTCAGCCGCGGCTACCGGCTCGCCAATAGTGTCTTCGGGGATCAAGCCTGCATCGGCCCGTACGGCGGTTTCAATATGTTCGGCGATGTCGGGATTTTCAGACAGGAATTGTTTGGCATTTTCACGGCCCTGGCCGATGCGCTGGTCACCACAGGAAAACCAGGAACCGGATTTTTCAACAACCCCCACCTTAACCCCAAGGTCGAGTAATTCGCCCATTTTGGAGATACCTTGACCGTACATGATATCAAACTCCACCACCTTGAACGGCGGCGCGACCTTGTTCTTCACGACCTTCACGCGGGTCTGATTACCGACGATTTCTTCCCGGTCCTTCAAGGCGCCAATGCGGCGGATATCGAGGCGGACGGAGGCATAGAATTTCAAGGCATTGCCTCCGGAGGTGGTTTCCGGGCTGCCGAACATAACGCCGATCTTCATGCGGATCTGATTGATAAAGATCACCATGCAGCCGGATTTGGCTATGGAACCGGTCAGTTTGCGCAGGGCCTGGCTCATCAGGCGGGCCTGCAGGCCAACGTGGATATCGCCCATTTCGCCTTCAAGTTCGGCCCGGGGCGTCAGGGCGGCGACGGAATCGATGACCAAGACATCAATCGCGCCCGACCGCACCAGGGTATCGGCAATTTCAAGCGCCTGCTCCCCGGTGTCGGGCTGAGAGATCAGCAGTTCATCCACATCCACGCCCAGCTTGCGGGCATAGGAGGGATCAAGGGCATGCTCGGCATCCACAAAGGCGCAAATGCCGCCCTTTTTTTGCGCCTCCGCAATCACATGCAAGGCCAACGTGGTCTTGCCGGAACTTTCCGGGCCATAAATCTCAACCACCCGGCCCTTGGGCAGACCGCCAATGCCGAGTGCAATATCCAGGCCCAGGGAGCCGGTCGAAATTGCCTCGATCTGGACGGCATTGGTGTTTTGGCCCAATTTCATCACCGAGCCCTTACCGAAGGCCCGGTCGATGTGTGCCAAGGCCTGTTCCAGCGCTTTTTCCTTATCCATCCGGTCCTGCTCCACCAAGCGTAAATTTCCAGCCGACATATCCCGCTCCCTTATCCCATAATTAGCCCCAAGGTTCAATTCCGGAGCTTCGATTTGGTTTTCAAACCGTGATATTTGTACTAGTTTTGTTCTCATTATGCAAGTCGTTTTTAACATGCTGTTTTTAAACGATAAAAAAATATATGTTCAATAAATGTTCACGCTGTTTTGGAAAATGTTTTGTGAACTAGTGTTTGACCTCCACCGAGCCATGGTCATATGAATAGCATTGGGAGAATCGCCAATGTCCGACAATGGCAAAGCGAATATTCACTATCACATCGAGGCCAGTGGCAACCTGGATTGGGCCCACTGGACGGACGGCCCGTTTTGTCCCCATTGCGGTGAGCGGGAGGCCATCCGCGCGATCCACGGCCAGACGTCGCGGCCGGGCATCTATCTCTGCCTGACCTGCCGTAAACGCTTCTCGGGCACTTTGGATATTCTGTTTCAGGGCTCGAAGACGTCCCGGCCACCCGAACTGCCCGGCTGGGCGGTCATGGCTAAGATCTGGCAGTGCCGCCGTCTTCCCTTGATCCGCATGCTGGGCTACCCGGTCTGGTATCTGGCCCATATTGTCCGGCAAATTATCATGGGCAGCGACCGCGTTCCGCGCAAAAAATACTAGACTTTTTTCGATATTCATCGAATCAAGTCTAGCTTTTATCGTTCACGCCAG
>JAPYPT010000486.1 GCA_029937535.1 Alphaproteobacteria bacterium | reverse complement strand
AAATCCTGTCGGCCTTGAACTCGAATACGCTTCCCGCCGCGGATCTCAACGGCGATGGCGGCGTGGGCATGGATGACGCCGCGGCGGTGCTGAGCAAGGTCAACACGTTGCCCGGGCCATCGGGGCTTGGGTGTGCGGGGCAGGTGCCTTGCGAGGCCGGGGGGTTGTAGGCTGGATGTAAATCGGCCGCTGGGCCCGGGGCAGCGCGGTGCTGCGAGAGGCTAGACTCGGGTGGTCTATGGAACGCGGCCGGAGCGACAAGCAGGAGTTGGATGGCTTGCCCCAGCGGAAGGTGAGCTTTGTTTCTCCGCTTTGGGCGGCAGTGCTGCTGGTTGCGTTGTCTCCCGTTGTGGCGGGCGCCTTCCCCATTTTTGGCTATGTCCACAACGCCTGGCTCCAGGTGGGCATGGCGGGGGTGGCGGCTTGGGCCCTCTGGCCCTCTCGCCAGGCGCCGCCGACGCTTTTCCTGACGCCTGCAAGCATCGGCCTTTTTGCCATCGCGGGCGCGGCTTATTTCAGCACGCTCTGGGCCACCAACACCTTTTTGGCCGCCATGGCCGCGCTGCATTGGCAGACAGTATTGATCTGTTTCCTGGTGGTGCACTCTCAACTCAAGGAGGAAAGGGAGGCCCGGATCCTGCTTGGGGTGCTTGCCCTCAGCCTTCTCTTTGTCGCGGGCTTGGGGGTGATCCAGGCCCTCTTCGCCGTCGACTGGGTTCCGCAAATTAGCCGCCCGGCCTCGACTTTCGGCAATGCCAATATGGCGGCCCATTTCTTGGTTCTGCTCTGGCCGGTTGCTCTCGGGCTCGTGCTCGCGTCGACAAGTTGGCGCGGGCGAGGGTTCTTTGGCTTTGTCCTGCTGGTTTCGTTGGGCTACCTGCTGCAAACCCAAACAAGGGCAGCACTGCTGGCGAGTCTTGTGATGGTCCTGGCGTGGCTTTGGGCGGCGGTTTATTTCCGAAAGACGCGCGAGGGGAAGGTGCTGGCCAGACGATTGCTTGGCGCCGGTTTCGCGCTGGTGTTGGCCTTCTCGCTGGCGGCGCTCTCGATCGAGGGGTTCGGGGAGAGGCTCTATGACTCCATTGGGAAGAAAATCGAGAGGATTGAACTTTCGGATGGAATCGCTGGCATGGCCAAGGGCCGGGCTCCCATGTTCGTGAACACGGCCAGCATGGTGGCGGCCAGCATGCCCTTCGGTGTGGGCGGGGGGAATTGGCCTGTCCACTACCCGGCTTACCAAAATGCCGTGCTTTTGGACAAGCCACACGGAGAAACCAACGCCTCCGCGCGTAGCCCGCACAACGACATTCTTCAGCTGACCGCTGAGTACGGTGTGTTCGGTATTTTGGGATTAGGTCTCGTTGGCGCGTCGTTGTTATCGGCTCTGCGCGGCCTGCGCAGCCGGCCCTTTTCGGTGGCGATCTTGCAAATTTCTGCCGCGATTGGCTTGCTGGGCCTTTTGGTGAATATGCAATTCAGCTTTCCCCTGCAGCGCACAATCGCCTCGTGCACGGCGGCCTGCTTATTGGCGGTGGCGCTTTGGCCCGAGCCCCAAGGCTGGGCGTTCTCCGTCCCCCGGAAACTCGCTGGGTTTGGGAGTGTGCTTTTAATGGTGCTGACT
>JAPYPT010000237.1 GCA_029937535.1 Alphaproteobacteria bacterium | reverse complement strand
GGATATAGCCGGTAAAAGTTGACGCTTGTTTTCCAAATTCAATGGACCGATTGAGGTTTTCAATATGCTTCTCGGCAAAATAACGGAACGTCTTCTTTGACGAGGGAATGCCCGATTTCTCTTTGATGAGCTCGGTTTGATATTCCTCCAATGCTATTGCTTTGGCCTCATCAAGATTGGTAGTCTTTGTGCTTCGCCGTTCCCATTCGCCGCCTGACAGCCTATAACGCATTTGCCAGAAAGATGACCGCTCGCGTTGATAAACATGAACCCTCTTAGGAACGACGGTTATTTCACTCATTGGCAGCACCGAAGTTTGGTGGTCCCGGCAGGACTCGAACCTGCTACCTCCTGATTAGGAATCAGGCGCTCTATCCAGATGAGCTACGGGACCGCTAATTTGCAATTTGTCACGATGGTGCAAAAAAGTATAGTGTGCAAGTGTGCAAAAAGTGTGAATGCCATTATTTCGCATTAACATGTTGAAATAATTGAATAAAATAGTGTGTATGACGCATTAGGAATCAAGTGCTCTATCCGGCTGAGCTACGGGCGCCCCGGCATGGCATGCTTTCGAATGGTGGGTGATAGCATGTTTGCCGCCTGACGTGAAAGGGGTTGGGCGTGAAAGCGTCCTTACATGAAAGGGTCTGGCGGCTTGTGGCCGGGACGGGCAGGGGATAAATTGTCCGCCATGCCTATCGCACCCTCCCGTCCCATACCTCCGAGGAACCGGATATGAGCGCCAATCCATTCGAGACTGATCTGCCGATCACGGCGGCCAATTATCAGGCACTCTCGCCCCTGAGTTTTCTGGCCAAGGCGGCCTGGACCTATCCTGACTATACCTCCGTCATCGATGGCGCGGCCCGCTATACCTGGGCCGAGACCCAAGGGCGCTGTTTGCGTCTGGCCTCGGCGCTGTCCAAGCAGGGCATCGGCAAGGGGGATACGGTGTCGGTGATGGCGCCCAATGTCACGGCCGCCTTCGAGGCGACTTTTGGCGTGCCCATGCAAGGCGCCGTGCTGAACGCCCTGAACTACCGCCTGAACGCCACCGAGATCGCCTTCATCCTGGATCATGGCGAATGCAAACTGTTGATCACGGATACGGAATTCAGCCCCATTATCGAGGCGGCGCTGGAAAAGGTGGCGCACCGGCCCATCGTCATCGATATCGAGGACCCGGCCGGACCGGGAGGCAAATCCCTGGGCGAGATGAACTACGAAGCCTTCCTGGCGACCGGCGATGAGGATCATGCCTGGAGCCCGCCCGGGGACGAGTGGGAAGCCATATCGCTGAACTACACCTCCGGCACCACCGGCAATCCCAAGGGCGTGGTCTATAGCCACCGGGGCACCTATCTGAACGCCGTGGGCAATATCATGTCCTGGCATCTGCCGGCGCACCCCGTCTATTTGTGGACCCTGCCCATGTTCCATTGCAACGGCTGGTGCTTCCCCTGGTCCATCACCGCCATTGCCGGCACCCATGTGTGTCTGCGCAACGTGGTGGCCAAGGATATCTATCAGGCCATCGATGAACACAAAGTCACCCATATGTGTGGCGCGCCCATCGTCATGCAGATGATCGCCGGCGCCCCGGAAGAGGAAAAACGCGAACTGCCCCACACCGTGAATATGTTTACCGCCGCCGCGCCGCCACCGGCGGCGGTGCTGGCCGACATGGCGCGCCAGGGTTTCAATGTCACCCATGTCTATGGCCTGACGGAGGTCTATGGCCCCTGCGTGGTCAGCGCCTGGAAATCGGAGTGGAACGAATTGCCCCTGGACGAACAGGCCAAGCTGAAGGCCCGCCAGGGCGTGCCCTATCAGGTCCAGGAAGGCATGATGGTGGCCGACCCCGAGACCCTGGAACCGGTCCCGCAGGACGGCCAGACCATGGGCGAAGTGTTCATGCGCGGCAATGTCACCATGAAGGGCTATTTGAAGAACCCGAAGGCGACCGAGGAGGCCTTCGCGGGGGGCTGGTTCCATACCGGCGACCTGGGCGTCTGGCACCCGGACGGCTATGTGGAATTGAAGGACCGCTCCAAGGACATCATTATTTCCGGCGGCGAGAATATTTCCTCCATCGAGGTCGAGGATACGCTTTATGCCAACAGCAAAATCGCCGCCGTGGCCGTGGTCGCCACGCCGTCCGAGAAATGGGGCGAGACGCCCACCGCCTTCATCGAATTGAAACCGGGGGAGCAGGCCACGCCTGAAGAAATCATCGCCTTTTGCCGCGAGAACATGGCGCATTATAAATGTCCCCGCCAGGTGGTCTTCGACGACCTGCCGAAAACCTCCACCGGCAAGATCCAGAAATTCGTTCTCCGCGACCGGGCCCGGGCATTGGCGTCCTAGGCGCCGCCGCCGTGAACGCGCCTTACACCGCCCCCTATACTGGCACCGGACGCATTGGCGACAGCGCCCTGGCCGCTCGTCTGGGCCGGGAGCTCCGGGGCCAGGTGCTGTTCGACGGCGCCAGCCGGGGGCGCTATTCAACGGATGCCTCGATCTATCAGATCGAGCCCATCGGCGTTGTCATCCCCCATGACGAGGCGGATATCGCGCGGGCCATTCAAATTGCGGCGGACGAGGGCATTGCCATCCTGCCCCGTGGCGGCGGCACCTCCCAATGCGGGCAGACCGTGGGCGAGGCCCTGGTGGTGGACGTCTCGAAAAACCTGGCCGGGGTTATCGCCCTGGATCTGGAAAACCAACGCGTCAAGGTGCAACCAGGCCTGGTTCTGGATCAGTTGAACGCCTACCTCAAACCCCACGGTTTGTATTTTCCCGTCGACGTCTCCACCTCGTCCCGGGCCACCATCGGCGGCATGACGGGAAACAATTCCTGCGGCGCGCGGTCCATCCGCTACGGCAACATGGTGGATAACGTCCAGGCCGTGGAGGCTTTTCTGGCGGATGGCAGCAAGCTGAACTTCGGCCAACTGCCCAGAAATTTTCAGGCCGGCGATATCCCCGCCCGCTACCGCCACCTGGTCACGCCGCTGTTGGATCTGGGCCGGCGGGAAGCGGCCGAGATCGCCGCCCGCTTTCCAACGGTGCAGCGCCGGGTGGGCGGCTATAACATCGATGCCCTGGTGCCGGGCACGGGCTCGGAAAACCTGGCGCATCTGCTGGTTGGTTCCGAAGGCACCCTGGCCTTTTCCACGGCGATTGAGCTGGACCTGGCGCCGATCCCGCCCAATAAAGTCTTGGGCATCTGCCATTTTCCCGACTTCCGTGCCGCCATGGACGCCACCCAGCATATCGTTAAGCTGGACCCGGCCGCGGTGGAACTGGTCGACCGCACCATGATCGAGCTGGCCCGGGAGATCGAGCTTTTCCGCCCCACCATCGAACGGTTCGTGAGGGGTGATCCGGCGGCGCTGCTGTTGGTGGAATTCGCCGGCGAGAATGGCGATGAACAACTGTCCGGGCTGGCGCGGTTGGTGGAACTGATGGCCGATCTGGGATTCCCCGGCGCCGTCATCGAGGCCACGGATCCCGGTTTCCAAGCGGCGGTCTGGGAAGTGCGCAAATCCGGCCTGAACATCATGATGTCCATGAAGGGTGACGGCAAACCGATCTCCTTCATCGAGGATTGCGCCGTGCGCCTGGAAGATCTGGCCGATTACACCGACCGTCTGACGGAGGTTTTCCACAAGCACGGCACGGAGGGCACCTGGTACGCCCATGCCTCGGTCGGTTGTTTGCATGTGCGCCCCGTGGTCAACCTGAAAGATCCCGACGGCGCCGTGAAAATGCGCGCCATGGCCGAGGAAGCCTTCGCCATGGTGCGGGAATACAAAGGCTCCCATTCCGGCGAACATGGTGACGGCCTGGTCCGCTCCGAGTTTCATTTGCCCATGTTCGGCCAGCGCATGGTGGACAATTTCGCCGAAGTGAAACGGCTCCTGGATCCGACTGGCCTTTTCAATCCGGGCAAGATCGTCGCGCCGCCAAAAATGGATGACCGCCGCCTGTTCCGCTTCAAGCCGGACTACCAAACCGAAACTTTCGAAACCGGGCTGGACTGGTCCGCCTGGGGCGGCTTCGCCGGCGCGGTGGAGATGTGCAACAACAACGGCGCCTGCCGTAGTTTGCATCTGGCCAGTGTCATGTGTCCGTCGTTTAAGGTGACGGGGGACGAAGCGCACCTGACACGGGGCCGGGCCAACCTGCTGCGCCTGGGAATTTCGGGGCAGTTGGGCGCGGATGCTCTGCACTCGGAGGCGATGGCCGATGCCATGTCCCTGTGCGTCGGCTGCAAGGGCTGCAAGCGGGAATGCCCCGTCGGTGTCGACATGGCGGCCATGAAGATCGAGGTGCAATACCAGCGCGCCAAACGCAACGGCATCTCGTTGCACGACCGCCTTGTCGCCTACCTGCCCCACTATGCACCCTGGGCCGCGCGCCTGGCGCCATTGCTGAACCTGCGCGACCAGGTCCCCGGTCTGGCCTGGCTCAGCGAAAAACTGCTCGGCTTCACCGCCAAACGGCCATTGCCCAAATGGCGCGGCGACGTCTTCAAGATTGACCAGCCAAGTCTGGGCCCCGAGGACGGCCCCGAAGTGGTGCTGTTCGCCGATACCTTCAACACCGCGTTCGAAGCGGAAAACCTGCACGCCGCCATAGCCCTGCTGACCGCCGCCGGCCGCCGTGTTCACCTGGCCCAACCCGAGGACGGCGGGCGGCCATTATGCTGCGGACGCACCTTTCTCTCGGCCGGGCTGGTGGATCAGGCGCGGGCGGAAATGTCCCGCACGGTGGCGGCCCTGGCGCCCTTTGTCGAACGCGGCCTGCCCGTCCTGGGCCTGGAGCCGTCCTGCCTGTTGACCTTGCGCGACGAATTGTTGGCCGTGCTGCCCGGTACGGCGGCGGAGGCCCTGGCTAAAAACGCCATGCTGTTGGAGGAATATCTGGCGGTGGAACACGAGGCCGGGCGTTTGGAGCTGGACCTGGGCCCAAGCATTGTCGCGGGCCCGGTCGGCGAGGTGCTGGTCCACGGTCATTGCCACCAAAAGGCCCACCAGACCATGCCGGCCATGACCACGGCCCTCAATCTGCTACCGGACATCACGGCCGAGACGGTACAGTCCAGCTGTTGCGGCATGGCCGGCGCCTTCGGCTATGGCGCCGATACTTATGAAATCTCCCAAGCCATGGGCGAGGCAGCCCTGCTGCCCGCGGCCCGCAACGCCGCCCCCGCCACGACCCTCATCGCCAACGGCACCTCCTGCCGTCAACAGATCAAGCACGGCAGTGGGCGGGAAGCCGTTCACATGGTGCGGGTTCTGGCGGGCGCCTTGAAATAGCTGCTGCGGGTTCAGGCCTGTAAAATCTCCGGCTTGACCGGAGGCTTGCCATCGCTGTTAAAGAATGGCGAGGGTTTATGTTTACCCTTGATGATGGCGGGCAGGAGCCACGACACGCTGCCCAGGAACCAGGCAGCCGGCAAGCCCGCATAAACTTTTTGCCCTGGACGTTGCGCTTTCGCGGACTTGCCTTGGATGTAGAAATTCACCGGTCCCAGGCAGGCATCCAAAGGACCGTTGATGGTCAGGGCATTGTGCATCAGGCCGACAAAGGCGAACTTGGATGACACCGTATTGGCGATGGGCGTCTTGCAGCAATCGGCGTACCAACGATAGAGGCCCTTGCGGGTCAGCCGCAGACAGCGGAGTTGATCCATGCCCTGCGTAATAGTGACCTGAGCCGGGGTGAGCTGGACGATGTCGGAGCCGCCGAATTCGTCCAAAATGCCGCTGTCTTCCGGAAACTGTCCCGCATAGGTTTGGCAATCATCGCAATGGCAAATCGTGCGGGTGCTGCGATGGGGTGAAAAATCGCTGACCAGCCCCCGTACCTTTCCGCACCGGCATTGCAGTTTGATTTCGGGCATCACGGTTCTCCCAAAGAGCGGTTTGTTCTCATGCACGGACACCGAAGGGGCAGTTTGAAGGGTTTCGAGCCTGCCCGCATCCCCAAAATTCTTGAAGCGTGAACATCCAGGACAACTCGATTGGTTCAAGTTCTCTCGCGATCCGAAAAGGCTTGCTTGAAAAACGCCACGATCGCCCCGTTCATCTCTTCGTGCAGAATAACGCGGCGGTCCATTTCTTCCCTAAAGCCAGCCGCATCGAAACCCTCGGACTCCGCGACGCTCTGGCCGAGGGCTTCGGGAACCGGGGCGATAAAGCTAAGGTGATGGGCGCCTGGCACGACGATTTCACGTGGATCGGGAAAGTCGGCCCGTCGCCTCAATAGGCGCACGATACGGGAGCCGTGGAATTCCGCCCTGAGCATGGTCTCAGCCTCTGGCCGGAGGACCAGCAGTCTCGCGGGCGGCAGCGCCCTTAGCATGGCATCGGAAAAGGGCGCAGTGAACGGATCGGCAATCACCGCCGCGCAAAGTCTGCCGTCATAAAATCGTTGCACAGGTTCGGCATAAGCCTTGGCCCGCGCCGCGGCCTCTTCTCCGCTCACGGCGTTGATGATGCGACAGTAGGGATCGTCCTCGGCATGACGCTCACAATGGGCGAGGATGCGCATATAGTCCGGCTCCGCGCCCAATGCGGCGAGCACCGTATAGCCTCCGGCGGAAAATCCGAAGGCGGCGATCTTCCTGGTGTCGATCCGGCTCGACCAGATCCGGTCCGCCAACAGTGCGTCGATGGTTGCGGAGAGCTGACGGGGACGGCCATCAAGGACAATGCGCCGGTCGTCGCCCATGTCGCCGAGGCTGTTGCGGGGATGCAAAGGCGCGGCGGCGATGCAGCCCGCCTTGGCCAAGGCAATGGCGGTATCCCGGTGCGCCAGGTCGGAACCGCCAGAGCCGTGGGACAAGATCACCAGCCCAAAGCGCCCCGTGGACGGCGCGGCGTCCCGGGTGCCGGGAAATTCATATGGAGCCAAACCGACGATGCCGTCCGCAACCTCTGTCGGGTACCAAAGCGAAACCTGCATTTGACCGCCCATTGGGTCGGCGATGCACAATCTGGAAAAACCCACACCAATTTCCCGCACCATCGCCGCCCTCGCAGAATTGACCCCTGGTCCACGCCTCACAATATCTCAACGCCCCAGGACATCAAATTTTTGGCAGGTCGGAGGGCTACTTGGCGAAATTCAATACCGTCCCGTGTAGCGCAATATGCCCCCTTTTCTTGCCCCTCGCTTACCCGCCGATTGTAACAAATAAGGCGTTAGCGATGATATCCGCTAACGCCTTGAATTTGTTGGTGCCCCTGCCCCGACTCGAACGGGGACGTCCTATGGACAATAGATTTTGAAGTGAGCGCGCCTGCGAATACAGTAATGAAATCAAGTAAATAGACTGTGTGTAAGATTTTGTGCTACAGAATGTGCTATGATCATTTTTGTTTATTTTGATTAAAAGTTAACAAACATGGTTAGCAGATCTTCATTATTTCGACAATACTCTATGAATTCTTGCCATCAAATGCAAGCTCGTTGATTGAGCAGGGAAGTGGTGGGGGCGATTACCGCCCCCGACCGAACTTCCGAGAGGACTTCGCCTCCTTCAAGATCTTGTCCAACTCACCGGCGTTGATCGCCTCGCGCAGGGTCTCAAGCGTTGGCACCAGCTTCTCGACCTCTCCAACTTCGATGGCGGGTTTTTTCGGTTTCAGTTCCAGCCGCCTGTTGCCGTAGCGGACATCGAGCATGTAGCTGCCCTGCTCGTCCTTCCAAAACCACGGGCGGAAGCGCACCGGGATTTCCTTGCGGACCCGCTCGCCGGTCTCGGGATCATCAACCCAGCGCATAGCCCTGCGGACATAGGTCTCGCCTTGGAGCATTGCCTTCGCGGCTTCGATTTGAAGGTCGAGGGCTTCGAGCATCTTGCCCCGCAACTTGATCTCGGGCGAGGTGAGCATGGCGGCACGAGTCTTGTCGCTGAAATTGAGCTTTTCGAGAATTGTCATTGGCCGTCTCCATCGTTGCTGATGCTCCAACGGTAGTACCAACGATCGTTCTGTCGATCGGAACCTGACAAGGCATCAGATGCGGCGCAGAGATCAACTATTTGCCGCTGCAAGACTGAATTGGTATGTCGGCTGTGCCCCCAGCAGCGGCCGTATTATTAGCAAACTCTAACGGGCTG
>JAPYPT010000236.1 GCA_029937535.1 Alphaproteobacteria bacterium | reverse complement strand
GGTGGATTCCATCTGGCAGACCGATACCCTGGTTTCCAAGGAACCCATGCTGGAATGCATGACCACCATGGCGGCCTTGGCGGGCGCCACGAAAAGGCTGAAATTCGGCATGAACGTGGCCTCCGTGGCCTTGCGCAATCCCCTGGTCCTGGCCAAGCAGTGCGCCACCATCGATGTCTTGAGCAATGGCCGCATACTGCCGGCATTTGGTATCGGCAGCACTTTTTCGGCGGATTGGACAACCACCGGAACGCCCACCAAGCGCCGGGGCAAGCGCACGGACGAGGGGTTGGAGATCATATCCCGCCTTTGGAAGGGCGAAACGGTGACCCTGGATGGCGAGTTTTACCAATATGACGGCGTGCGGATTTCACCCCTGCCCATACAGGCGGAGCTGCCGCTTTGGATCGGCGGCTCGTCTGATGCCGCCGTCCGGCGCACGGTGAAATACGGCACGGGCTGGCAGGCCTCCTTCGAAAACCCGGAGCAGGCCGGCGTAACAGTGGAAAAGATCAAGCAGGGCATGATCGATGCGGGCCGGGATTTCGAGGACGATCATTTTGGCACGGGCATCAACTACCGCTTCGGCAAATGGGACGATGACGTGGTGGTGCGCGCCGCTCAGCGTTTTGAACGGGTCGGCGGGCGCAATTCCAAGGACAGCTTCGCGGTCGGCGGGGCGAAGGAGCTTCTGGAAAAAATCCGCGCCTTTGCCGACGCCGGACTGCCGAAACTCATTCTACGGCCCCTGGCCTCGGATGATCAGGATACCATTCGTCAGACGCAGTTGATGATCGACGAAATTCAGCCGGAAATCGCGGCCCTGAACCAGGCCGACAAGGCCGCAAGGGCGGCGGCGCAGGCGTAGGGCCCGCCGGCCACAATTATTTTCTACTGGGAGTTATGAATGTCGTTGAGAATTGATGCGGGGCAACTCGAAGCCCTGATTGCCGAAACCTTTGAACGCGGCGGCTGCATGCGGGATGAGGCTAATCGTATCGCCATGCGCCTGTTGGGCGCCAATCTGACGGGCCATGACAGTCACGGCGTACTGCGCACCTCCCGTTATATCGATTGGTTGAAGCGGGGTATCTTTCATGCCGGGCGCAGGGTGCATATTGGTTTCGACAGCGACGCCCTGTGCATTCTGGATGGCCAGTACGGGTTTGGCCAAACCATCGGCGAGCAGGCGGTCCGTCTGGGCCTGGACAAGGCGGCAAAAAGTGGCGCCGCCGTGGTCGCCCTGAACAATTCGGGCCATCTGGGACGGATTGGCGATTGGGCCGAGATGGCGGCGGCGGAAGGTTTTGTCTCGATCCATTTCGTCAATGCGCGCGGCTCTGTTCTGGTCGCACCCTTTGGCGGCACGCAGCCCCGGATCTCGACCGCGCCGTTCTGCGTTGGCGTGCCCCGCGGGGAGGCGCCGCCGGTTGTTCTGGATTTTGCCACCTCCGTGGTCGCGGAGGGCAAGGTCCTGGTCGCCAGCAAGGGCGGCAAACCATTACCTGAAGGCGCCTTGATTGACGAGAACGGCACGTTGTCCACGGATCCGGCGGTGCTCTACGGCACGGCTGGTTCCGACGCCCCGCCCGCCGAACGCAACGGCTATGGCGCGATCCGGGCCATGGGTGAACACAAGGGTTCGGGCCTGGCCTTTATCTGCGAATTACTTGGCGGGTCATTGACGGGCAACCGGGCCACGGGGCTGCCGAACGAGCATTTCGCCAACGGCATGTTGTCGATCTACCTATCCGTGGAAACCTTCGACCAGGGCGGCGGCTTCGCCGACGATATCACCCGCTATATCGACTATGTGAAAAGCGCTACCCCCGCCGATCCGGACGAACCGGTTCTGGTGCCCGGCGACAAGGAACGCCAGGTCAAGGCCGAACGCCTGGCCAACGGCATTCCCCTGCCCGAGGAGGCCTGGGAAGACATCAAGGGCGCGGCCAAGCGGGTCGGCATGGAGGACGAGGAGATCGACGAGATCGCGGTGCCGTTGGCTTAGAGGGCGTTTGAGGAAATTCCAACGGCGGCGGGTCCATGAATAGGGGGACACGTAACAAGAACATTTCCCCCTATTCGCCCCGACCATGTGCGCCGGCGGAGTAATTTGGGGACATGTACTCGTTACGTGTCCCCAAAATACGGTCAGGCGGCGGCGTTCTGGCGGCAATAGCACGATGCGGTGATGGTGACCTCCGCCCGGGCGGTGGCTTGATCCAGGGCCTGCTTGATCAACAATGCCTCCGCCGTTTCGCCGCGCAGGGTCAGGCATTCGTGCAGGCCGTGCAAACTCCATAAATTATTTGGATGCTGGCAGGCCCGGCTCAGGCTTTGATCCAGGCCCAAATCGGCGCGGTAGACCGCCTCCGCCTCCTCGTGATGGCCTTGTTCCATGAGCAGGGCGCCGAGGGCGTGGCGGGCGGGTTGCATCCAGCCCCAGGGTTCGTCGTAAGGCAGGGCGTCGTCCAGTTCCACCGACGTGCGCAGATGATCGAAGGCCACATCGAAATTGCCCTTACGGTATTCCAACTCGCCGTTCAACATTGCCTCGGCAATCTCCAACAGATCGATGACGATATTGTTGTGGACCCGACGCGTCTTGGGCACCTTGACCTTGGCGGCCAGGAATTCGCCCCGCTCCACCTCCGCTTCCGCCACATTGCCCATGGCCGAATGGGCCACGGATTTGGCGTAGCGCATCATGGCGGTGGTGGCGCAATAGAGCTCTTCGTCATCGGGCATGGGCTGATCGACGATGTCCTGCCATTTGCCGAACCGGATCAGGACATGCTGCTTCATGGAAAGATATCCCTCGATGAAATCCGCCATGGGCGGGGAGGGGATGCGGAGGAGGTCCTCGGGCGTGGTATCGATCAATTCCTGCGCCGCTTCGATCGCCGGGGTGTACTGACCCAGGAACATGGCGCCGTAGATGGCGAAGTGATGGTCGTGGGTGCGGTACAGGGAATAGACGTTCATGGCGCCCTCTCGGGCCAGGAATTTGCGGTCGGCGGCAATGGCTTTTTGGTTGTAGACCACCACGTCGCGGTATTGCCCGCAGAGCACATCGATGTGGGTCGGCATATGAATAAGATGCCCCGCATCGGGCACCAGATCGCGCAGGCAGTCGCCCGCCCGCAAGGCCTTTTGCGGGAACGGCGACATCTCCATCAGATGGATATAAAGATGCAGAACACCGGGATGAGCCCAGACGGCGGGAATTTCTGCGAAGGCGCGCTCCAGAACCACTTTCGCCTCGGCTGTTCCCGCACCCTCCGCCACGCCGCCGGTTTTGAGATCCCACATCTTCCACGGTGTGCGGTTCATGATCGCCTCGGCGAAAATGGCGCAAATTTCTAGGTCATCAGAATGATTTTTATGCACCGCCCGCATGGCATCGGCGTAATCATCGTTCCAGCCCGATTGATCCTCGATCGGATCGCGCTGGGGATAGCGCGCGGGCAGGGCGCCGATCAACGCCTGTTCGACATCCGTGGTGCCCTCCGCATGGGACAGTGCTGCCTGGGTGGCGTCATGGGCGGCGCCCAGGGCCTTCGCCTTGCCTTTCTCATCCATCAAATGCCAAGGCAGGTTGTAGTTGGGCCCGAAGGCATAGGCGATGCCCCAATGGGCCATGGCGCAACCGTCATCATGTTCCAGGGCTTTTTTGAAGCAGGCAATGGCCTCGGCGTGATTATAGCCGTAGAGCCAATTGAGGCCCCGGTCGAACCACATCTGCGCATCCGCCGATGACGTCGTAATGGTGCGCTTGAAGGGACCGAGATCGTAATAGCTCATGGGTAACTCCTTGGCCTTAATTTCGCCGCTAGTTTCGCCGCTAGTTTCGCCGCTAGTTTCGCCGCTGCGCCGTCGCCGCCGCATCAATGGTCATGTCAGCCGCGATCACCACGCCATAGTCATCGGCCGCCGTTTGGATGGAGATCAAACCGTCGGTGACGTCGGCCAGAACCTGGCCGGGTTCCCGCAGCATGGGATCGCCATAGCCACCGCCAGCGGGGCCGACGCAGACAAAGCGGTCGCCGGCCTGAACGGCGGTGTGGGGGACTTTCGAGGGTAATTCGCCGCCCTTGCCGTTGACCCGGTCCAGGCGCAGCCCGGCGGCGCCGCCGTCCGCCCCGCCCCGGAAGCCCCAGGGCGGGAACTTGTGACCCTCGCCCTCGATCGAGGCGGCGCCGTCGTCGAGATAGACAAATTCCCGTATGGAGCCCAGACCGCCGCGCCATTGCCCCGCACCGCAGACATCCTCCCGCAATTCGTACCGGTCCACGCGCAGGGGCAGGTGGGATTCAATGTCTTCGATGGGGTTGTTGCGGGTATTGGCGTACAGCGTATCGACCGCGTCCATGCCGTCCTTGCCGTCGCGGCCGCCATAGCTGCCTTCGAAAATCTCCATATGCACCCAATGTTCGGAATTTTGCAGGCCGGTGAAGGCAATGACGCGGAGGTTGCCAATCCCGGCGGAGACCTGGCTGGGCGCCACTTCCGCCAGGGCCTTCATCACCGTGTCGGCCAATTGATTGCCCGGGCAAAAGCGCGCGATGGTGGGCGCGGGGAACACCGGGTTGGCCAGGCAGCCCTTCGGCGCGACAATCTTGATGGGCCGCACCAGGCCGTCGTTGACCGGGATATGGCCATGCACGTCCGTATCCAGCAGCACCGACCGCACGGTCAGCCAGATGGCGATATCGACCGTGCCGTGCAGGGGCATATTTATGGGTTTGTCAGGGATCTGCGGCGCAGTGCCGGTAAGATCGACAACCATCTCATCGCCATCCACGGTGATCGACACCACGAGGGGTAATTCCTTGTAGGCGGGATCGGGGTGATCGAGAAAACCGTCGATGTAGGTGGTCGCCGCATAGGTGCCGTCAGGCAAGGCCGCGATGGCCTGGCGCATCAGACGTTCGGAATGGTCCATGACGTTTTCGCAGGCCGCCTGGAAGACCGTCTTGCCATAACGGTCGATCAAATCCACCAGCCGTTCGCCACCGATACGGGCGGCGGCGATCTGTGCCTCCATGTCGCCCACGACCAGGTCCGAGACCCGGATGTTGTCGCGCAGGATGTGCCAGACCGGAACTACCTTTTCGCCATCCGTATAAACGTGGATCGCCTTGAACTGCAAGCCCTCGGCATAGGCATCGATGGCGTCCACGATACCGCAACTGCCCGGCGTCAGGGCGCCAATATCGAGATGATGCGCCGTGGTGACGGAGTAGGCGATCAGCTCATCCTGGTAGAACACCGGCACGATGAAGCCCACGTCGGGGCCATGGGAGGCGCCGGAATAGGCATCGTTATGCATGATCACATCACCTGGGCGCAGGGTTTCGCCGCGTTCGGCCAGGATCTTCTGCATGCCGCGTACATAGCCGGGGATGGGGCCGGATTGGAGCGGTGTCGATTGCGCCGATTCCGCCAGACCCCGGCCCTGCGTGTCGACCAGGCCGGCGCCGAAATCTTCCGATTCCCGGATAATCGAGGAATAGGACATGCGCATGAGCTTGTAGCCCATTTCGATGGCAATGTTCTCCAACGCGCCCTGAATGACGGAGGCGGTGACATGGTCAACATCCGGTGCGTTGCGCGATTGAATATTCATGGTCAGGCTCCTGTCTCGATCAACAAATTGCCCCCCGCCTGGGCCGTGGCCCGGGCGCCGGGGGGTATGACGGTGGTGGTGTCTTTTTGCAAAATGATCGCGGGACCTTCGATGGTCTGGTCGATGGGCAGCTTGTCCCGCTCGTACAATGGCGTCGCCATGGCCTGGAGCTCGCCGTCCTGGCGGAAATGACATTGCGCTTGGTCCAGCGCGGCGTCCTTCAGGTCGCCGCCCACGGTCAGGCTCGGCAGTTCGATCTTGGGCATCTGGCCGATGCCGGTGACGCGGATGTTGACGATCTCGATGGGATTGTCTTCGAACACGTGGCCATATTCCAATGTATGAACCTCTTCGAACGACTTGAAGATGTCTGCCAGGCAAGCCGCATCCACGGGACCGTCCGCGACCGGCACGCGCAATTCATAACCCTGACCCACATAACGCAGGTCGCCACTGCGTTGATACGCAACCGCGTCTTCATCCAGGCCATCCACCTTGAACTGGGTGGCCAGGCCCGCGCGCATGGCATCGAAATCCCGGCTCAAACGGTCGCCATCCACATTGCCGCTGGTCTGGAATTCCGTACGGATGGCATCGTATTTCAGATCCGTGGTCAGCAGACCGGCGGCGGAGGTAATACCGGGGTAGGGTGGAATGATGACCTCCGGTATCCCTAGGTCACGGGCCACGTCGACGCCATGAAGGGGTCCCGCGCCGCCGAAGGCGACCAGGGAAAATTCGCGGGGATCGTGGCCTTTTTGCACGGTGCGGGAACGGATGGCGTTGGCCATGTTGGCATTGATGATGGTCAGAACGCCATCGGCGGCGGCCTCGATGGTCATACCCAAGGGTTCCGCGAATTCAGCCATCGCCTTGCTGGCAGCGCCCGCGTCCAGGGTCATCTCGCCGCCCAGGAAGTTGCCGGGCTGCAAGCGGCCCAGGACCACATTGGCGTCGGTGACCGTGGGCAGGGTTCCGCCCCGCCCATAGGCTGCCGGACCCGGCTCCGCGCCCGCCGATTGCGGGCCGACGCGGAAGGCCTGACCCGCATCCAGATGAGCGATGGAGCCGCCGCCCGCCCCGATGGTGTGAATATCGATCATCGGCGCCATGACCGGATAGCCGCCGATCCAGGTATCCCGTGCCGTGGCCTCGGCGAATTGGCCATCCACCACCAGGCCGATATCCGCCGAAGTACCGCCCACATCGAAGGTGATCAGGCGGTTGCGGTCCGACCGCCCGCCGCTCATGGCACCGCCCAGAACACCCGCCGCCGGTCCCGACAGCAACGTCAGGACGGGACGTTCGGCAACCATCGCACCGGTGGCGACCCCGCCGTTGGAGCCCATGACGTGCAATTCCGCCCTGAAACCGTTCTCCGCCAGGGCGCCCTCCAACTCCTTCACGTAGGTCCGCACCTTGGGCCCGATGAAGGCATTCATGGCGGCGGTGGTGAAGCGTTCGAATTCCCGGAACTGCGGCGAGACGGCGGACGAGGTGGTGACGAAGCAATCGGGATATTCCTCGCGGATTATGGCCGCCGCGCGGTCTTCATGGTCCGGGTTGAGATAGGAAAATAGAAAGCAGACGGCGATCGCCTCAACCCCGGCTTCGCGCAATTCCCGGGCTGCCTGGCGCACGGCGTCTTCATCCAGCGGCGTCAGCACCGCGCCGTCGGGCGGCGTGAGGCGTTCCGCCACAACCTTGCGGTGGCGCCGCTGCACCAAGGGACGGTCCTGCCAGGGGATGTCCTGCATGATGGAATAATGCTGCGGCCGCTGATGGCGGCCAATATGCAGGATATCCCGGTAGCCTTCCGTGGTCACCATGCCGGTGATAGCGCCTTTGTATTCCAGCACCGCATTGGTGGCGATCGTGGTGCCGTGCAGCACGTGATCCACTGCCGCGCGGTCAACATCGAACCTCTCGCATATCTCGACCATGCCCTGGATGACGCCCTGGCTGGGGTCGTCGGGGGTGGTGGGGACCTTGTGAATGGCCACGGCCTGGCTTTCCGTATCGCCGTACATCAAGTCCGTGAAGGTTCCGCCCACATCGACGCCGATTAGTTTCATAAAAATTCAGTCTCTCATTCGGGCGGCAGGATGACGCCGGCGGTTTCGGTGATCAGCCCATATTGATCGGGCTGACGGTGTTCGGCGAAATTGAACACCGTATTCTTGTAGTGATTACACGCATCCAGGTCGCAATCGGCAACCACCAATTCATCATCCAGGGTGCGGCCCTGGGCGACGATTTCCCCCGTCGGCGCGATGATCAAGGTGCCGCCCAGCATATCGCAGCCTTCCTCCCGCCCCGCCTTGGCCACGCCAATGACCCAGGTGGCGTTCTGATAGGCGCCCGCCTGCATGGATAGATTATTGTGCAGGCTGGCCAGATGGGTTGGCTCAAAGCCCCAGGGCGGCTCCGTCGCCGGGGTGTTGTAGCCCAGCATGATCATCTCCACCCCGCGCAGGCCCATCATGCGGTAGGTCTCGGGCCAGCGGCGGTCGTTGCAGATGCACATGCCCA
>JAPYPT010000235.1 GCA_029937535.1 Alphaproteobacteria bacterium | reverse complement strand
CCGGGCGACGATTTCCATACCAAGATTTTCCACCGTCGCCGGCTTTGTCGAGCCGGGCGAAACCTTGGAAGACGCGGTGCGCCGCGAGGTCGCCGAAGAGGTCGGCGTGACCACCGGCGCCGTACAATACCGGGCTTCCCAGCCCTGGCCTTTTCCCTCCTCGTTGATGATGGGGTTCTGGGCCCGGGCCGTGGACAGCGAGATCAAGGTTGATGGCGAGGAGATTAGCGAGGCTGCCTGGTTCACGCGCCAGGACATTGACCGGGCCGTGGCGCGGGAGGAAATAATTCTGCCGCCCGAGGATTCCATCTCCCGCCGCCTGGTCGAGGAATGGAGATTATTGCCCGAAGGGGTGAAAATTTCAGGTTTGGAGTGACGTAGCGCACATATGCGTTATATACTTAGCCGTAGCATTGCTAAGTTCCTGAAAAAATGAACGACGAGGGCGGTTTGACCGCGAAATCTCATCCAAAAAAGCAAAAGGGGATGGCTGTGAATATCTTGAAAACAACTTCTATTTCGTTGGTTGCCGCATTGGCGCTGGCGGCGTGTACGTCCGGCACGATGATGGACAAGGCTAAAACGTCGGAGACGGCAAAAACGCCGTTTAACTTCAACCTTTATGATGGCTACATGGCGCTGTCGAAGATGGAATATGCGGAATCCGATTTCGAAGATTCCGATCGCTTTGCCATGCGTGCCATGAAGGCGGCGGAAGCCACCAAGGATACCGCCGTGAAGCCCGAAGGCTTCAAGATGCGCACCTTGCCCGCCGACAAGATTGATGAATTGCGCAAGGCGCGGGGCAAATTGATGATCGCCCTGCACCAGGGAGGCCGGTCAGACTACCCACGCTTCGCCGCCGAAACGCAGGTCGCATTTGACTGCTGGATGCAGGAGCAGGAAGAAAATTTGCAGCCCAAGGATATTGCGGCTTGCAAAAAGAAATTCATGAAGTCTCTTGCCAAACTGCAAAAAGCAATCGCGCCAAAAGCCAAGAAAATGATGGCGAAGCCCAAGATGGCCGCCAAGCCAAGGGCGCCCGAAGAGCCTGATGTGGATGGCATCTACATCGTTTTCTTTGATCTGGACAGCGCCAAGCTGAATTCCGCGGCTCAACGCGTCCTACGCAAGGCCGCGGCGGAATTCGCGATGATCAAATCACCGGGCATGAATTTGACGGGCCATACGGATATGTCGGGGAACGCGGATTACAACTACGATCTGTCCCAGCGGCGATTGAATGCGACGACCGACTTCCTTTTGAAAATGGGCGTGTCGCGGCCGGACATCCTGTTCTCCGCTCATGGCGAGGAGAAACCCCTGGTTCCGACGAAGGACGGCTCTGAGGAAAAACGTAACCGCCGGGTTGAGATCATCTTCCAATAGACTGATCTGGATACGGTTGCGGACGTTTAGCGCGCGGGGCCACGTTGGTGGTCCCGCGCCAACTATTTTAGGTGATGCGGTATGCGTCTATTGATCGCATTGATTTTGCCATGGTTTTTGTTTTTCACCATTGGCCGGGTGTTCGCAGGCATTATATGCTTGATACTGCAATTGACATTGATTGGCTGGATACCCGCCGCGATCTGGGCGGTTTATGCGTTGAGCCAATACAAAATGGAAAAGCGATTTGAAGAGATCGATGGCAGCTAACAGCTAATCGCCTGCCGTCGAACGTTTGATGATCTTGGAAGGATAACCGACATGGCTGATGCCTATATTTTTGATCACGTACGCACGCCGCGGGGCAAGGGCCGGGCCAGCGGTTCGCTGCATTCCGTGACCCCCATCGAATTGGCCTCGACCACGTTGCGGGCGATCCGCGACCGTAATGATCTTGATACCGCCAATGTGGAGGATGTCATGCTGGGCTGTGTCGCGCCGGTGGGGGAGCAGGGCGCCGATATCGCCCGGGTTGCCGTCATCAATTCCGACTATGCGGAAAGCACCGCGGGCGCCCAGGTCAACCGTTTTTGCGCCTCCGGGTTGGAGGCCGTTAATATCGCGGCGGGGCAGATCATGTCGGGCCAGTCGGATATGGCCATCGGCGGCGGTGTCGAGAGCATGAGCCGCGTGCCCATGGGTTCCGACGGCGGCGCCTGGCCGACGGACCCGGCGGTCGCCTTTCACAGTTATTTCGTGCCCCAGGGCATTTCAGCCGATCTGGTCGCCACCAAATACGGTTTTTCCCGCGATGACGTGGACAGCTATGCGGTGGAGAGCCAAAAACGCGCCCAGCGCTCCTGGGACGAGGGCCGTTTCGACAACTCCGTGGTGCCCGTGGTCGATCTCAACGGCCACACCGTATTGGCCAACGATGAACATATGCGGCCCGAAACCGATATGCAGTCCCTGGCGTCCCTGGATCCGGCATTCATCAACGCCGGAGAGCAGTTCGGCTTTAACTCCGTCGCCATCCAGCGCTATCCGGAGATAGAGAAGATCGAGCATGTTCATCACGCGGGCAATTCTTCCGGCATTGTCGATGGCGCCTCGGCTGTGTTGCTGGGCACCAAGGAAATGGGCGAAAAGCTGGGCCTGACGCCCCGCGCCCGTATCCGCAGTTTCGCCTCCATCGGGTCGGAGCCGACGATCATGCTGACCGGGCCGTCCCTGGCGGCGGAAAAAGCCCTGAAGCGGGCGGGTATGGAAAAAGGCGACATTGATCTGTGGGAGCTGAACGAAGCTTTCGCCGCCGTGGTCCTGCGTTTCATGCAGGCGCTCGATATCGATCACGACGAAATCAACGTCTGCGGCGGCGCCATCGCCATGGGGCATCCCCTGGGCGCCACCGGCGCGATGATCCTGGGTACCGTGCTGGACGAATTGGAACGCACTGGCCAAAGCACGGCGCTGGCCACTTTATGCGTCGGCGCGGGCATGGGCACGGCAACCATTATCGAGCGGCTTTAGAGCAGTTCCGATCTAATATGAATCACGAAGTGATTCTAAGTGATTGGAAAAACTGCTCTATTCTTAAGAATCGGAGCATTTCCAATTCGGAAATGCTCTAATGCCGGCCTGCAAGGACGAAGACAATGATTGATTACGACGTGGATGGCGACGGCGTCGCCACCATCACCTGGAATGTTTCCAACCGCCCCATGAACGTCATGAACATGGACACCATGAACGCCTTCGCCGAGGCGGTGGACAGGGCGGCCGATGACGATGACGTCAAGGGCGTGATCGTGGCCTCGGCACACAAGGAATTTTGTGTCGGTGCCGATCTTTCGGTCATGGGTGACGGTGATCTGTCCATGCTGGAAGATTTCATGAAAGTGATCCATGGCAAATTCCGGCGCATGGAAACCTCCGGCAAGCCGTTTGTCGCGGCCATTAACGGCCATGCCTTGGGCGGCGGGTTCGAGATGGCCCTGGCCTGCCATCACCGTATCGCCGCCGACAATCCGAAGATCAAGATCGGTTTGCCGGAAGCGAAGATCGGCTTGCTGCCGGGCGGCGGCGGCACCCAGCGCCTGCCGCGCATGATCGGCATGCAGCAGGCTCTGCCTTTAATGCTGGAGGGCAAGGAATTGGCGCCGGCCGCGGCCAAGAACATCGGTCTGGTGGAGGATGTGGTGCCGGCGGATGAATTGCTGGATGCGGCCAAGGCCTGGATCCTGGGCGATGGGCAAAAGAACAAGGTGCAGCCCTGGGACAAGAAAAGCTTCAAGATGCCGGGCGGCGCCGTGCAATCCGCCATGGGCCAGCAGGCTTTTGCCGCCGGCAATGCCATGCTGCACCAACGCACCTATGGCAACTATCCGGCCCAACAGAATATTATGTCCTGCGTCTATGAAGGCTGCCAGGTGGATATCGACACGGGCCTGGCGATCGAGATCCGATACCTCATTGCCACCGCTATGACGCCGGAATGCCGGAACATGATCCGCCTGTTCTTTGCCCTGACGGAAGCGGGCAAGGGCGCCGGCCGGCCCAAGGATATTCCGGCCACGTCATACACAAAAATCGGCGTCCTGGGCGCTGGCATGATGGGTGCGGGCATTGCCTATGTCACCGCCATGGCCGGTCTGGACGTGGTCTTGCTGGACATGGAGCAGGCCGGCGCGGACAAGGGCCGGGCGCACGCCGAAGGTCTGTTGAAAAAGCGTGTCTCCCGCCGGCGCATGGACCAGGCGGCGGCCGATGCCACCCTGGCCCGCATTCACGCCACCACGGATTTCGCCGATCTGGCGGGCTGCGAACTGGTCATCGAGGCGGTGTTCGAGGATCGAGAGGTCAAGGCCGACGTGACCAAGAAGTCCTTGGCCGTGACGGGTGACGGCATCACCTTCGCCTCCAATACCTCCACCCTGCCCATCACGGGCCTGGCCAAGGCCTCCAGCCGGCCGGACAACTTCATCGGCCTGCACTTCTTCTCGCCCGTGGACCGCATGCCCCTGGTGGAGATCATCATGGGCAAGGGAACCTCGGATGAAACCCTGGCCCGGGCCATCGATTATGTGAAGGCGATCCGCAAGACGCCCATCGTGGTGAACGATTCCCGCGGTTTCTATACCTCCCGCGTGTTCGGCACCTATGTGCGCGAAGGTCTCGCGCTGTTGGCGGACGGCGTTGCCCCCGCCTTGATCGAGAACGCGGGCAAGATGGCTGGCATGCCCGTGGGGCCGCTGGCCATGGCGGACGAGGTTTCCATCGATCTGATGTACAAGATTGGCAAACAGACCCGCGAAGACCTGGGCGATGACTATGTCGAGGTACCCGGTGACGGCCTGGTGCAAACATTCGTGGAGGATCTGGGCCGGGTCGGCAAAAAGGCCGGCAAGGGCTTTTACGACTACCCCGAGAAGGGCAGTAAACGTCTGTGGCCCGGCTTGGCCGAACATTGCCCGCCCAGCGCCGAGCAGCCGGATGTGGAGGAGGTCAAGAAACGCCTGATGTATATCCAATCCGTGGAAACCGCCCGCTGCATGGAAGAGGGCGTGATCACGGAAAAGCGCGATGCGGACGTGGGCTCGATCATGGGCTGGGGTTTTCCGCCCTTCCGGGGCGGCGTCCTCAGCCTGGTGGATACCATCGGCATTGTGGATTTCGTCGCCGACTGCGACCGCCTGGCCCAGGCCCACGGCCCCCGCTTCAGCCCGCCGAAACTGCTGCGCGACATGGCCGCCAAGGGCGAGGGATTTTATGGCAAGGCGGCATGAGAGAGAAAGTCATGTCTTTTCAGGAAGTTATCTATCAGGTTGAAGACGGCGTCGCCGTTGTCACCCTGAACCGGCCCGACCGTTTGAATGCCATGACCTTGACCATGGCGGGTGAGATCCGTGCCGCCATGCAGCAGGCCACGGATGATGACGAGGTACGGGTGATCGTGCTGACCGGCGCGGGGCGTGGGTTTTGCGCCGGCGCGGATGCCGCCCGCCTGCAGGGCCGGGCCGCCGGGACTAGTGTGGCGGAGGAAGACACCCTGCCCTTTACCGGCGCCATCGAGGGCGGCTTGGATCTGCCGGAAGCCTTTGCCGCCAAATATGCCTGGATTGCGACCGTGCCGAAACCGGTCATCGCCGCCGTCAATGGCCCGGCGGTTGGGGTCGGCATGGTCCTCCCCATGTTTGCCGACATTCGTTTTGCATCCGATACAGCCCGCTTCGGCACCGCCTTTTCCAAGCGCGGCCTGGTGCCCGAATACGGCCTAGCCTGGCTGTTGCCGCGCCTGATCCAGCCCTCGAAGGCGTTCGATCTGCTCTACAGCGCCCGGCTCGTGGATGCCGACGAGGCTTTGGACATGGGCATGGTGGACAAGGTTTTCCCCACCAACGAATTGATGGCGGCGGTCATGGATTACGCCCGCGATCTGGCCACGTCCGTCTCCCCCCGCTCCAACCGCGTGGTCAAGGAGCTGATCTATCAGGGCCTTGACCAGGGTTTCGGGGAGGCCATGGAGCGCTCTCTCCATGAGATGTCGGAAGCCGGCAAATCGGAAGATTTCAAGGAAGGCATCGCCGCCTGGAAAGACAAGCGGATGCCGAACTTTACCGGGGAATAACCTGGCTCAGAATATCCCGGCTTCCAATCCGGCGGCCATGGCCGCGCCCAGGTCGTGGCATTGCTGCACGAAATCTTCCCGCCAATCGCCGCGCAGGATAATGGGTTCCTGCACCGCGCGCCAACGCAGGCCGGTAACAATGGTTTCCACGCCGCGCCGGGTGCCCGTGCCGTCGTGGCCGGCGCGGATGAACAGGCAATAGGGGCGGCCTTGGGTCTGTTCCAGGCAGGGGTAATAGCTGCGGTCGAAAAAATCCTTCAAGGCACCGCTCATATAGCCGAGGTTTTCGGTGGTGCCGAGCATAATCCCGTCCGCCGCCAGGACGTCGTCGGGTCCCGCCTCGAACGGGCTTCGGGCCACAATATCAATGGCGCTTTCATGTGCGCCGGCCAGCACGGCCTCGAACAGGCGCTTGGTATTCGGCGATGGTGCGTGAACGATGACGAGAAGGCGGGCCATGGCCGCGTCAGCCCTGATTGAAGGCTTCCAGCCCCAACTCTTCGCGCATCTCCGCCGTGGCCGCTTCCTTGGCGTCTTCCAGTGGGATGCCGGTGGCGTCCGCCATGCGGGGATAGGCGTTGAAGGCGGCGATCACGGCGGCGGCGTCCACCATGGCGCCTTCACCCAGGGTTTCGACGATGGCTTGGCGGGATTTTGCCGTGCGGGGGCCATCGCGGGCGCATATGGCCTCGACGAAATCGTTCATTAGGTCACCGTGGGGCAGGCCGGAGGCCGCAACCTCTTCGCCCATGACCAGGGCAAGGTCGTATTCATTTCCCGTCTGATCGCCGCTCACCCGGAGCCGCATGGCATGCGAGGTGGTTCAGTAATAGCACCCAAGCAGGGCCGAGGCGCGGGCCGCCAGAAATTCGATCTGGGCACGGGAAATGCCACGTTCCAGGCCGTCGAGCTCAAACACCCGTGGGTCCTCAAGGTAGAGGTGGTTCAGCAGGTCCCACAGACGCCGGGTCTCGTCCGGAACTAGGGTGAGGGAGCGGCGGATGTAGAAATGGCTTTCATTGTCGTAGAAATCCGCGAAATCAGGTCCGGCGTCCCGCGGGGCGATGGTCGCCGCCCAGCCGGGTCCGGTCTTGGCCTCGGCGGGGTGTTTTCGATCCGGTTCGCCGGGCGATGCGGGGGGCGGGGCCGGCCTGTCCATGCCGATGCCGGCGGTGAAACAGTCGATCACCACCGCCTGCACGGCGACGGAGATAACTTCGATAATTTCGTCTTCGGCCATGCCGCCGTCCAAGGCGTCGTGATACCAGCGCGCGCTCAACCGGCCGGGATCCGTCACCACCCGATGGATGACATCGACCCAACGGTCCGGCAACCGGCCAAGGCTGGCGTGATCGCCCGTTACCGTATAAGGCGACAGCGCCTCCCGGGAGGCCTGGCAAAGCGGGCAGTCCCAGGCGTTTCGCGCCTCCGTCGCCACGTCCAGACGTTGGCGGCCGCTAAGCCAAGACCCGGTTTGGGCCAGGCGTTCATGGGTGCGGTTCAGGGCGTCACGCAGATCCGGGCGCAGGGCGACGGGGGCGCCATCATAGGCTTGCGCCATCAGGCTTCCAACTCCGTATCCCAATAGAGAAAATCGTTCCAGGATTCGTGCAGAAAATTGGGCGGGAAGGCCCGTCCCCGGTCATGCAACTGGCGCACCGTGGGCCGTTGGGGGGCGGTGCGGGGGTGCATGCCGCTGGCCTTTGGCATGCGCCCGCCCTTGCGCAGATTGCACGGCGCGCAGGCGGCGACCACGTTCTCCCAAGTGGTGCGTCCGCCGCGGCTGCGCGGGACCACATGATCGAATGTCAGGTCATGGTTGGTGCCGCAATATTGGCAAACAAAGCGATCCCGTAAAAACAGGTTAAAACGGGTGAAAGCGGGATATTTCGTGGGCTGTATATAACGTTTCAGGGCCACGACGGACGGCAATTCCATGGCGAAACCCGGCGAGCGCACCAATCTGTCATAGGCCGAAATCACTTGTACCCGGTCCAGAAAGACCGCCTTCACGACCTCCTGCCAGGACCACAAGGACAGGGGATAGTAGCTCAACGGCTGATAGTCAGCGTTGAGTACCAGAGCGGGACACCGGTCGAGTGAGGCCTCCATAACCACCATGCCTTGATCGAAGTAAACCTGCGATTCACCGATTTTGGCAATTTTGGGCCGAATTTACCAATGCAAAAATTTTTAGCCGGCTTCTAGAGCGTGTCGCGGCTAATCAGATTCAGGATTCCCTTTTGTGTTGATTTGTG
>JAPYPT010000234.1 GCA_029937535.1 Alphaproteobacteria bacterium | reverse complement strand
TCATCTTGAATGCAAAAGTCCGAGATGCAAGGCTGCAACAACAGAGTTGATGACGCCAAGGCGGCGGCCGACGTATGAGTGATTGGAGAGGACATCGAAGTCCGAGGTGTAGGCCTGCATGATCCAATCCATGGGGTCGTTGGATGCAGCGACATGGAATACGGATGCGCGATGGCTGATCAAAGGCATGAGCGGGCTATAGCCTCGCTCGGCGAGATCATATGTTCCATCGCCCGTGATATCCGACCAGATGCCGTATAGCTGCGCAAGTTCGGCGCAAACGTCCTCAATTGGGATTTCACGGCAACTCATTTTGAGCGATTCACGCCGCGCGTTTCGTTGCGGCCCATCGCGCCACTTTGTGAACTGTTCCCATTCGCGAAGTCTAACACGGGCGTTGTGCCATGCCATGGCGGATTGCGCCGGTCACGGGGGAGGCGACATCCCAGGCCATATGGCGGATGATCGTCGTGGATGATCATAGGCAGTGTTATGGGGACGGGCGCATGAGGGAAGACCATTTGCCGGCCAGCCGGGCGGAGATCCGGGCGCTGCAAAGCCAACGCAAACGGGCCGCCTTCGAAAAGGCCAAATTGGCGCCCTGGTACAAGGGCAAGCTGGATCATATTGATCCCGATAAGCTGGACGACCCCGACGTTTGGCGGCGGATCCCCATTCTAGACAAGGATATTCTGCGCCAATGGAGCCATGACGCGTTCCTCGCCCAACTATGTATCGCCGATAAAACACAGATCAGCGAATATTGGCGCTCGGGCGGCAGCACGGGCAAGCCGGTGTTTTATCCCCGCACCTTTGACGATGTTACCTGGGCGCTGCATTCCTGGGGCCGCACCTATGATTGCATCGGCATTTATCCCGGCGATCTGTGCCATATTTCCTTTCCCATCGGTATTCATCCCGCCGGCCAGATCTGGGCCCGCAGCGCCCATGCCGCCGGTGTCGGCATGAACTGGGTGGGCGCCGGCAACGCCGTGCCGTCCCGGGCGCAGTTGGAGCTGATCCAGACCCTGAAACCCACCGTGTTGATCTCCATGCCCGGCTTCGCCATCCATCTGGCGAATTTGGCGGAGAACGAAGGTATCGATCTGACCCGGGGCAGCGTGGCCAAGATCGTCTGTTCGGCGGAACCGCTGTCAGCCTCGAAGCGGGAAAAACTAACCCGGATGTGGGGCGCGGAGGTCTATGACGTCTTCGGGATGTCGGAGGCGGGTCTCATGGGGGCGGAAAGTCAGGCCCATGACGGCATCCATATCTGGTCCGATATGTACTTCGTCGAGGTCGTCGACCCCGAAACCGGTGAACAATTGCCGGAAGGCGAGGCGGGCACCTTCTGCGTCACGCCCTTGGTGACCGGCAACGCCACGCCGTTCCTGCGCTGGAATTCCGGCGACATCGTCAGGTATTTCGAACATGGCCAATCCGACAACATCCATGGCGAACTGTTCCCCATCATCCAGCACGCCCACCGCACCACCGGGTTTTTCAAACTGCGCGGCGTCAATATCAACCACGCGGAATTCGAGGATTTCATCTTCCGCAACGCCGTGATCAACGATTTCCAGGGCGTCATGTTCACCGCGCCCTCGGGCTTGGAACAATTCACCGTGCGTATCGAGATCAGGCAGGGCCAGGATGCGCCATCGGTAGCGGCGGCGTTGGCAGACGACATCAAGGCAACCTTCGAAATCACACCCGAAATCGAGGTCCTCGCGTCCGGCACGCTCGCCAAGGATTTCGGAAAGTTTTTAAAGGCGGTGCGGTTCGTCGATAACCGGGAATAATCATCGCAGGGCGGCATGACGTCAGGGTTCAACGTTCAATCTTCAACGCGGTACGGCAATTGTCGACAGAAAACCAGGCCCTCCCGTCATCGGGGCCCAACGCGGCCGCGACGGCCACGTTTTTGAAAATATGAGGATGAAAGAAGCTGCTTTTCATCCGCCCCTTGGTATCGACGGAGCCCGACAATTCGAAATTAAAGTCTTCAGTTTGGGTGCGTGTCGAAATCGCCAGATCATACCGTCCCTTGGTCACCTTCAACTCAATATCATAGTCAACGGGCGCGCCGCTGACGGGCGCGCCGCACCGGTAAAATTCCGCGCTCCAGTTGCCATCGAAACGCCTGCGGTTACCTGTCCCGGACGCTGTACGTGGGTCCAAGCTGGCGGCCTTCGTCGCCTCGGTGCGGGTCGACGGGGCATCCAATATCTTCGACTGGTCGCGCCGCGCCACATAGAGTCCACGACAGGTTTCCAATTCCCAGCGCCCTTTTGCAAGGGTTCCCGATAACTCAATTTCAAATGGACCTTCACCGCGTGCGTCCTCAAGAACCCCATCGGCATGAACACGGCCTCTCACGGAATATTTGCTTACCGCATCACCCTCCATCTTCAATTCACCCCAAAGGACTTGGTTGCGTACTTCGAAGCTGGCCGAGAAATCCCCACAATATTCCGCCCAAGCATCCGAGCTAAATCCTGAATTGAATTTTCCGCCGAGCAATTTGCCCTGACCCATCCAGTATCCATCAAACCGATTTGCGCTACCTGCCTCGGCGGTCGGCTCGGACCTCGCTGGTTTTTGGATTCCGGCCCTGGGTGAAAGTGATGCTTGCGGTTGCATGGCCTTGTCTCGCCGCGCCTGTCGTTCCCTCTGCAGCCAAACCCGCGCCAATCCCACGAACGTACCGTTTGGATATTGATCAATGTAAGCCTGATAGAATTCTGCATCCCGGCTGTCCTTGATGGACTTCCAAAACAACAACTCGGCCGCGCCGCCGTCCGGCGTTGGCCGCGTGGGGCTGGCGGTTGGGATGGTGGCGTTAAAGTGAAATTCGCCCTTGACCGAAGAGTTGATCCACGGATCCTGCCGGCCCTGGGTCGCGCGGGCCACCCGCTTCGCCGTTTCCTTGAAGACCTGTTCCAGGTTCAGGCCCGGCATGTCCAGGACCCGCAACAGCGCGCCCGTGAAGACGCCATGGCCGCCCTTCGGCCCATCCTGCGCGGTCTGGCCCGGCGCGGCGGAATAGATGATCGCCGTGCCCCGTGTGCCCGTGGGGACCTGGGTCACGGTCAACCCCCGCGCCGCCGAGCGGGTGCGCCGGGGCAGGGGGTTGTCCCGGCAGGCATCGATGATGACGATGTTAAGTTTGGCGCCGGCGGTTTTCATGGCCAATAGAAAGTCGTCCGCCGCGATGCCCTCGAAGCGCAGGTCTGCCTCTACCTCGATCTGGGCATTGGAGGGGATCAGATAGTTTTTGCCGTCCGCCTGGACGCCATGACCGGCATAGAACACCAGGGCGACATCCGCCTGGGCTGCCTTGCCTTCGAATTCCGCCAACGCCCGGCCCATGGCCCGGCGCCCGGCGTTAAGCCTCACCACGACCTCGAATCCCAGCTGGCCCAGCTTTGCCGCCACGCCGCGCGCATCCGTCGCGGCATTGTTCAGGCCCGGCAGGGTGTCGTATTTATCATTGCCAATCACCAGCGCCACCCGCCTGGCGGCACCGGCCCCCGGCGCGGCAAAAACCGCCAGCATGGCGATCGTCGCCACAAGGCAAAGGCGGACTATTTTGCCACTTTGTATCATCTAAATATCCATTATGCGCCGGTCAGGTAGCATTTCAAAATCTTGAAGCAATCAATGTGCGGGGTCAACCAGTGTGGAAATCCGCAACTGAAGGCGGTGCTTTTCGTCGATAGCCGTGAATAGCGGGCCCCCCCCCATCGAATTTGGGATGCCTGATCCATGCACGAGAATTATGGTGACATGACCGATTTTCGCCCTTGAAAAGGGCGAAAGATCGGATCGCGTCTCCACTTGAGCGCAACTCAGGTTGGATGTTATGAAGGCGCCATGCATCCCGATCCTGAATTCCTCCTTTCGCCCCATGAGCGCGCCCAGTTCGAGCGCGATGGTTTCTTCGTCGTCAAGGGCGCGCTGGAGCCCGCGTTGGTGGCGGATCTGGTCCCGCTCGTGACACGGATCGATGCCCAGGAGCGAGCCCGCAACCCATCAAAGCCGCTGGATCGGATGAACCATTACGACGTCATCGGCAAGGATCCGCGACTTTTGGCACTGTTGGATCTGCCCGCCACGTTTCATAAAGTGTGGGGCCTGTTGGGCTGGAACATTCAGCTCTACCACACCCATCTGACCGTGAACCCCAGCCTCCCCGCGGACGGGACCGATCTTGAAGGCGATTTAATGCTCGGCTGGCATCAGGACAGCGGGCAGCTCAACGGCGATCTGGAAACCTCGCCCCGGCCCCGAATTTCCCTCAAGGTCGGCTATTTCCTGAGCGACACCAGCGAGACCGCACGGGGCAACTTCTATGTCCTGCCGGGCAGTCATCTGGACGACGATTTTCCGGGCCCGGACCGCAAATCCCTCCTCCCCGGCGCCGTGCCGGTCTGCGTCGGTCCTGGCGATGCGGTCTTTTTCGACCGCCGCCTATGGCATTCGGGCAGCGCCAACTATTGGCACGAGCCGCGCCTGGTGCTGTTCTACGGCTACTCCTACCGCTGGCTGCGCCCCCGCGACGACATGGACGTGGCCCACTATCTCGACGACTGCACCCCCATCCGCCAACAACTCCTCGGCCTCAGCCCCA
This sequence comes from Alphaproteobacteria bacterium, assembly GCA_029937535.1. Classification (GTDB taxonomy): domain Bacteria; phylum Pseudomonadota; class Alphaproteobacteria. The sequence continues at coordinate 3,641 of JAPYPT010000234.1, read as the reverse complement.
CGGGCGGCCGGGGTTATACGTCCCCGACCGACGAAGACGTGCCCTTGAAGGCGTGGATCGAGGCGCATTATTCTGATGCGAGCAGCAAGACGTGAGCTAATCCGCCGGTGTCAATTGGTTGAAAGATATCATTCTTCCGGCATTCCGGCTTTGCGCAAGGCATCCAGCATCTTTTCGGCATACGGTGGGTGAAGCGTGTCAGAAACCGACCAAAAGAAGGTTGTGGACAAATCCGGTTTGATTTCAACTGCCCGGTTATAGGCCCTTTGGGCTTCTTCGTTTTTACCTAACGAGATGTATGAGAGCACCAATACAAGATGAGGCCAAACCTCATCACCTTTTGCTTGTACCGCGGATTTTAGATCATCGATCGCCGAGACGTATTCGTCCGTGTGGGCATGGACGGTCCCTCGCATATGGTAAAATGCCCAAATGTAGGGGTCATTGGGGCTCAAACGAATTGCCCGCGTGACATAGGGCACTGCTTCTTCCGCCCGACCGAACCAGAACAGCGCATAGCCAAGTGCGTAGTAAGACTGGGCGGAACTCGGGTTCAATTCGATGCATTTCTCCATTGCGCGAATGGAGCGGTCACTTTCCCCTGTTAACATACTAATTCGCCCAAGCACATAATGGCAGAACCACTCCCGGTCATCCGACGCCACGGCCCGTTCGGCATGGCGCAAGCCTTGTTCGAGGTTTGCTGCTGGATCGACCGCATAGCCACGAATAGCATTGGCATAGGCGACAGCGGCGAGAGCCGCGTATGCGTTGGCGAACTCCGGCGCCCGCTCCAGCGCAAGGTCGAATAGCCGCCGCGCCTCGGCCAGCTCTTCCTTGGTGTTCTTATAATAGTGCCACATTCCACGCTGATACAGTTCCCAGGCGCCCAAGTCGTTTATGGTTTTGATGTGCGCCTGTTGCCGTTCGCTACCGGCTAGTTCGGTATCGACCTGGGCACTAATGGCCTCCGTCAATTCGTCCTGCAGATCAAAGATATCCGCCAATTCGCGGTCGTAGCGTTCGGCCCAGACGTGATTTCCAGTCTCTGCCTCAATCAACTGCGCGGTGACACGAATGCGGCTCCCGGCCTTGCGCACGCTGCCTTCCAAGACATAACGCACGCCCAATTCACGTCCGACCTGCTTAATATCGACAGCTCGGCCCTTGTAGGTGAAGGTGGAGTTCCGCGCGATCACGAACAGCCAGCGCAGGCGCGAGAGGGCGGTAATAATATCCTCTGTCATGCCGTCGGAAAAATACTCTTGATCGGGATCACCCGACATATTGTTGAAAGGCAGCACGGCGATAGAGGGTTTCTCGGGCAATGACAGGGAAGCCCCGCTCTGTTCCGCCTCTTTCCGTTGGGCCTCCCGCACCGACACCATATCCAGCTGATAGACAACAACGGGGGTATCGATATTCTTTAGTGTCGGTTCGCTGGCCTCGGAAAACCTGAACCCCACCTTGCCCACGACTTGATCATTGACGACGCCAGACAGGCTGACCCCGCCGGGTTCGGCCACGCCTTGAATCCGCGCCGCGACATTGACGCCATGCCCGAATATATCATCCCCATCAACAATGACGTCGCCGATATTGATGCCGATGCGCAGCCGCATTTCCTTGCCGTCTTCGAGGCCGGCATTGCGCGTTTCCAGCGCCATCTGGATTTCGGCGGCACATTCGACGGCGTTCACGGTGCTGCCGAACTCGACCAGCAGGCCATCGCCCATGGTCTTGAAAATCCGGCCGTCATGCTTTGATATCACCGGATCGATGGCCTCGCGCCGCAGCTTTCTCAACCGCCGCATGGTGTCCACTTCGTCCAGCGACATCTGACGGCTGTACCCGACCACGTCCGCCGCCATGATGGTCGTCAAACGCCGCGTAATATCTGTATCAGGCATGGTTCTGGTCGCCGTCCCTGGGCCATGGTTCAGCTCATTATACATGAGCCAAACAGCCGAGACCATTCGGCACATTTGGGGGTCCCGCTTTCGAGGGTCAGGTCTTGAAATGCCGGTTACGCTCATTCGGAGAGAGCAAAAATCGGGCACGTAACCCCTCTTTCCCTTTGGGAAAAGGGGTTACGTCCCCGCTATTCTTGTGCTTGCATCGACGCGAATCTAGGACCGGCACAACGGACCCGCAGCTATTTTTACCGCCCGCCGCGCCACGCCACATAGGTTCCACGGCAGGTCTCCAACTCCCAATACCCGCGTAGGTGGGCCCCGGTTAGTTTGACCTCGAACGGACCTTCACCGCGCGCGTCCTCGAGGGAGCCGTCACTCAAAACGCTGCCTCTGACGGTGTAGTCGCTGGCCACATCGCCATCCATCTTCATTTTGCCGCGAAGGTCGCCGCCGCGCACTTCAAAACGTACCGTGAAGTCGCCACAATATTCGGCCCATGCGTCAGCGCTGAAGCCGGTGCTGAAATTTCCACCCATGAGCTTGCCCGCGCCGATCCAATTTCCGTCGAAGTTTTTTGCGCCGCCGAATTTAGCATCCAACTCAGTCTTCAACGGCCTCCATGATTTCCGCCCCGTGGACGCGCCGCGCTGGGCCACAAAGGTTCCACTACAAGTTTCCAACTCCCAGTGGCCTCGTTCCCGTGTGCCATAAAATTTGATCTCGAATACACCTTCAGCGCGCACATCCTCAAGGGAGCCGTTGCTCAGAACACGGCCCCTGACGGAGAAATCGCTGGGCACATCGCCGTCCATCTTCAATGTGCCCCGTAACTCACCGCCGCGCACTTCAAAACGCAGCGTGAAATCACCGCAGTATTCCGCCCAGGAATCGGCGCTGAATCCGGTGTTGAAATTCCCCCCCGTCAAGGTGCCGGCGCCGGTCCAGTAACCGTCATGAGGATTGGCAACTTTGGCTTTTTTGATTGGCTTTTTTGCCAGCCTGGCAGCCCTTGCCTTTTTTGCGCGGGACGCCTTTGCGCGCGCGGCCGATTTCAGGCGCTCAATGCGGGCGCGGGCCAGTTTCGAATTCCTGCTGCCAGGATACTTCTTCAAATAAGAGTGCAGAGCTTTCAGGCCGCCATTGCTGGCCGCCGCTTTCCAGGCTTTATACTCCGCCTTCTTCAATTGCTCGGCCGCTCGCGCCGCGGCAAACGCGGCCTGCCGCCTGGCTTTTTTCGCGGCCGCCTCGGCTGCCGCGCGTTGGCTGGCTTCCTCGATTCTAGCCGCTTCGACTTTGACTCTGGCCACTTCGGCTTTGGCCGCTTCGACTTTGAGTCTAGTCTTTTCGGCATTGGCCGCTTCAAGCGCTTCCTTGTCTTGCAGCAGATTTGAGAATACATAGCCCAGGCGCTTGCCATCCCGGACCACGGCCATCCAGTTTTTCCCCGCCACCTTGCCCGGTACGTAAATTTCACTGCCCTTGATTAATGTCGCGACTTTTTCCGCGCTCACATTCGGGGCCTTGCGGACATTGGCGTTTCTCACCGCGATATAAGTCCCTTCAATGGGCTCTAGGACAATCGCCGGGGCCAACGATGCCGTCTGTTTGGGCTTCAAACTCAGTAACCGCAGGCCCGCCAGCTCCGCGAACAGGCCTTTCGGATATTTGTTGAGATAAGCGCGAAACATGGCGGGTTCATGGCTGTCCTTGACCGAATTCCAGAAC
>JAPYPT010000485.1 GCA_029937535.1 Alphaproteobacteria bacterium | reverse complement strand
CTTAAAGGTTTTAGCGCATGGCCTCGCGTTCAATTGAACGCGACATGCGCTAGATATCCGCCTCGGCCAACAGGGCGCGGGCCTCGGTCTCGTCCTCGTCCAGCACCATGAGGCGGCGGTTGAAGGCGCCGATTGAACCCTCGGTGACGGAAATATGGCGGTCCAGCAGCACGCTTTCGATGCCCGCGTCACGCAACAGCGCCTCCACCCACGACAGCATCACCATATCGTTGCTGCGCAAAAGTTCGATCATGCGGGCAAATCTCCAATGCGCTCTTGCATTCCCACCTCCGAATGCAGTCTATAGGGCCTGCGGCGGGGTGTCGCGTTGAACCAGGGGATATCGGTGGCGGACATCATACAGTTGGAGGGGGCGGCGCCCCGGCGGGCGTCCATGGAGCCTTTGATGCAATTGGTCGGCGATGACCTGAGCAAGGTCAACCATGCCATTTTGGACCGCATGGACAGCCGCGCGCCGTTGATCCCGCAATTGGCCGGCCATATCATTGCCTCGGGCGGCAAGCGGCTGCGGCCCATGCTGACGCTCGCGTGCAGCCGGTTATGCGGCTATGTGGGGGAACGCCAGATCGGCCTGGCGGCGGCGGTGGAATTCATTCATACCGCCTCGCTGCTGCATGATGATGTGGTGGATGAAAGCGACCTGCGCCGGGGCGATGCCACGGCCAATGTTTTGTGGGGCAACCAACCCAGCGTTCTGGTCGGTGACTTTCTGTTCTCCCGCGCCTTCCAGATCATGGTGGCCGACGGCAGCCTGGAAGTTTTGCGGGTCCTGGCCAATGCCTCCGCCGTGATCGCGGAGGGCGAGGTCATGCAGCTGGAAACCATGAACAATGTCGAGATACCGGAGGAAAAGTATCTCGAAGTCATCTCCGCCAAGACCGCCGCCCTGTTCGCCGCCGCCTGCCGCATTGGCGCCGTCATTGCCGGCCGGGGCTATGTTGAGGAAGACGCCTTGGAAAGTTTCGGGCGCAATCTCGGCATCGCCTTTCAATTGATCGACGATACCCTGGATTATTCCGCCCAGCAGGCCACGTTCGGTAAAACCGTGGGTGATGACTTCCGGGAAGGCAAGGTTACCCTGCCGGTGTTGCTGGCCTTCCGCCGGGGCGATGACGAGGCGCGCGCGTTCTGGCGCCGTTGCATTGGCGATGGCAAGCAGAATGACGGCGATCTGGACCGGGCCATCACCTACCTCCACCAACACGATGCCCTGCATGATTCCATCGAACGGGCCCGCCACTACGGCGCCATGGCTCGGGACGGCCTGGGTATCTTCCCCGACGGCGAGGCCAAACGGGCGCTGACGGATGTGGTCGATTTCTGCATCGAACGCGCTTACTAGAGTAACCTGCGTTCACGCGAACGCAGACAAGTTGCTCCAGCCTTGCCGCCGCCCGTCCGGGGCGCTATAAGCACGGCTCCCGCCGCGCCCGCGCGCGGGACCACTTGATCGGAGTGTAGCTCAGCCTGGTAGAGCACCGTCTTCGGGAGGCGGGGGTCGGAGGTTCGAATCCTCTCACTCCGACCATTTTTCAAAATGTTCGGCTTTATCCGTCGTTGCCGTTGGGACCGCCCTGGCCGTCGGAATTTCCGGGCGTGCTGGGATCGCCGGGATCTTCGGGAGTA
>JAPYPT010000233.1 GCA_029937535.1 Alphaproteobacteria bacterium | reverse complement strand
CGGCCTGGTCGAATTTTCGCTGGTCCCGGCCCGCTTCATCCTGGTCGCCGGAACAACGATCATGATCGTTCGCCTGGTGTTGGACCTCATTACCGATATCGGGCATTTCGTGCGCCGTGATGGTGTCGACAGTGGTCCGGAGCCGTTCATCCCGGATTTACCCATTCCGGACATCGAAGAGAAACATTAAGGGGGCTTATATTGTTCGATCCGGGTACCACCGGCATCATCGTCATGGTGTTCCTGTTCGTCATCCTGGCGGTCGGCGTCCACATCGGCGTGGCCCTCGGGCTCAGCGGCCTGCTCGGCATGACGCTGACCATCGGCGACCATGCGGCGCTGGCGCAACTGGCCACCGTCCCCTTCGCGATGACTAATTCCTTTACGCTGGCGGTCATCCCGTTGTTCATTCTCATGGGCTCGTTGGCCACTCAGGCGCGGCTGACGACCGATCTCTACACCGCTGCCCACAATTGGCTCGGTCGGCTGCCCGGCGGCCTCGCCATGGCGACGACGCTGGCGTCCGCCGCATTTGGCGCGGCCTGCGGTTCGACCGTTGTCAACGCGGCTGTGTTCACACGCATCGCGATGCCGGAGATGACGCGCTATGGCTACGACAAGCGGCTCAGCGCCGGTTGTATCGCCGCGTCGGGAACGCTCGCCTCGTTGATCCCGCCAAGCATCCTGATGGTGATCTACGCGATCATCACCGAACAGTCCGTCGCCACGCTTATGGTCGCCGGTCTGATTCCGGGCATCCTGTCCGCCGCCATTTATATGGGCGGCATCTACGTGCGGGTCCGGCTCAACCCAAAGATCGCGCCGATACCCGATATTCAGGTCACCCGCCGGCAGAAATGGGAGTCGCTCTATGGCGTGTGGGGTATCACTTTCCTGTTCACCCTGGTGATCGGCGGAATTTATGCCGGCTGGTTCATTCCGACCTATGCCGGCGCGATTGGTGCCTTCGGCGCGTTCGTCATTGTGATCGCCAAACGCCGCCTGACCATCAAGGGCATGGTCGAAACCTTCAAGGATGCCGGCGTGACGACGACCACGATTTTCATCATCGTCATCGGGGGCATCCTGTTCGCGCGCTGGCTGACCTATACCGGTCTGGTCGCCGATATTTCCACTACGATGCTGGCGATGCAATTGCCGCCCTTCATGTACCTTGCCGGCTTCGCGGTGATCTATCTCATCCTCGGCATGCTGATTGACCCGATCGCGATCATGGTGATGACCCTGCCGGTGATGTTTCCCATCATGACGGGCGTCGGTTATGATCCGATCTGGCTCGGCGTCATCTCGATCAAGCTGGCGGAAATATCCCTGATTACCCCTCCGGTCGGCCTCAACGTCTATGTCGTGCGCAGCGCCTCGCCGGTTCCACTGACTTTGGAGGACGTGTTCGCCGGCATCATGCCGTTCCTGTTGCTCGACCTGGTGACCCTCGCGCTACTAATCGCGTTTCCGGGGATCGTCACGTTCCTGCCGAGCATTATGATGTAACGCGGCTGGCGCTATCGCGCCGATTACGCAAGAATTTCAATGGGTGGCGTACGTCCCGTGCCCAAGCCTTGGGAGACATCGCATGGTTACAGGCGCATCAGAATCGCGCTTTGGAGAGATCCTGCCCCAGGACCAGCTTGCCGCCGGCGATGTAGGCGGCCGGGCTCATCGCCAGGTGCTTGGCCGCCGCGCGCGCGTCGCGTTCGTAACGCTCGAGCGGGGATGAGCGGAGGATTGCGACGGCGCCCGCGATCTCGGTCAACTGGCCGATGCACGAAAGTGCGTTTTCGCTGGCGAACGTACAGGCGGGACGGAACCGCACCCGCGCTACATCTTCGGAAAGCTGCCTCAGTTTCTCGCGGAAATCCACGGCGGACATATTGCCCAACCGACTCGCTTGTGCCGCCCCTGACTGCTCGGAATCCGCCACGATGACTTCCTCCTAAAACGATATTACTCAGGGAGAAAGATAGCCAATTTGGTGCAATTGAGCCAGAGTATGTTCTTTTTCGGCATGCTCTAAATCTCAAGAGAAGAGCAATTTAACCAATCAGTTGGGTCACGGTCGAACGATATCCCTCGGCCCCTACCCGGCAAACAGCCCAAGTATGCGGGAGGGGGCCGTGTTGGCAATTCCAAGGCTGACGGCGGCCAGGGATTCCTTGATCTTGTAGGACTGTAAAGCAGCACTTTCCGCCGCCATGTCCGCATCGACCAAATCGCCAATACCGGCGCGCAACGTGTCGTTCTGGATCCCAAGCAGTTCGTTGTGGGTTTCGATGCGCATGGCCGCGTTGCCCAGATTGGCCAATTTGGCGGAGCTATCGGTGATGGCGGCGTCCAGAGCGCCAAGCGCGCCGGCGGCATTGCCCGTGCTATCGAGGGCCAGGCCATCGAGGCCAAGTCCGCCGCTTGACAGATCCTGGGCGCCGACCGTCATGCGGGCGCCGTTTTCATCACTCAAGACTTGTTGATCCGAGGCGCCGGCGGCGATGATATTGGTGCCGGCGAATGCGGCGCTGTCATTGATGGTGGTGACTTGTTCCCGCAGCGCGTTAAAGGCGGTGTTCAAGGCATCGCGGGAGGATTGGTCCAGCCCTTCCTGATTGGCCTGAACCGCCAGGCCCTTCATCTCCACAAGAATGTCGGCGGTTGCCTGGCCCGCGGCCACGGCGACATCTATCGTGGCGGAGGCCCGGACCAAGCCGTCCCGCACGGCTGCCGTGCCGGCAAAGGTTCCCAACAATTGTTGCGCCATGGCCAGGGTGGCGGCATCGTCCTTGGGAGAATTGATCTTGTTGCCGCTGGATATATGGGATTGGGTCTTTTCCAGGCCGGCGCGGGCGCTCGACAATTGCCGCAGCCCGGCCATGGCGCCGACATTGGTATTGATGGGATTGATCATTGCGCGTCATTCCTTTCGGTAACCCCGCTATCCCATGCCCGAATTAGGGCGGAAGGGACCGGTGGCTTTGCGTCCCGCCGTTTCCGACGGTTTGCCGTTTCGTGGTTTCGCGTCCCCGCATAAAGCGGAGCAAACCTGAGGCTAGGCGCAAAACAATAATAAAAGATTAACATTTCGCCACGGTATAGTCTTGATCCGGAATACCTATGTCAGGAGCAACGCCATGCCGTCCAACGCAGCCCGCATCCATGAGGTCGAGGACGACCTGTTGGCCGCCATCGACTATTGCTACGAACAGGGCTGGACCGACGGCCTGCCGGTGGTGCCCCCCGACGTGGCGCGGGTCGAGGCGATGCTGTTGTTCGAGGGGCGGCCGCCTGAAACCGTGTTGGCCGCCCATCCTGCCACCGGATTGGAATGCACCGTCCATGCGGCGGCTGTGAATGCGGTCATGGCGGGGTGCAAGCCGGAATATTTCCCCGTCGTCGTGGCGGCGTTCGAGGCGATGAACGAACCGGGCTTCAACTTTCATGGCTCCACGGCCAGCACGGGGGGCTCGGCGCCCCTTTTGGTGGTCAGCGGACCGGTGATCGATGACATCGGGATGAACGCGGACGTCAACCTCTTTGGCCCCGGCAACCGCGCCAACGCCACCATTGGCCGGGCCGTGCGGCTGATCCTGATGAACGTGTTTCAAATGATCCCCGGCCTGTCCGATAAATCCACCCAAGGCAATCCGGGCAAATTCAGTTTCTGCATTGCCGAGCGGCGGGCGGACAATCCCTGGCCCCTGGTGTCGGAGGATCTGGACTATCCGCCGGGCGTCAGCAGTGTCACCGTGTTCGCGGCCGGCGGCTTCTGCAACGTCGAAAACCACGGCGGCAACACACCGGAGCAGGTTTTGGGCTCCATCGCCGATGCCATGGCCAACTATGGCTGCATCACGCTGGGCCAGTCCGTCGTCGTGCTGTCGCCCGAACATATGCGTGTCATCACCTCGACCGGGTGGAGCAAACGCCAGGTCCGGGAATTTCTGTTCACTCATGCCGCCCGCACGGTCGAGGGCATGCGGTCGGTGGGTAAATTCCGCCAGCGCGAATACGACAAACAGCACGGTAATGAAAACAGCCGCGCCGGGGCCATGGACGGCAAGATGCACCGCGGCCTGGGCCCGGATGATATCCTGGTCCTCATGGGCGGCGGGGATGCGGGCGGGCATTCGTGTTTTATCCCGTCCTGGAGCCGGGGGCGGGGCTCCATCATGCAATCAAGGCCCATCGGCGTCTGCATCGATTGCAATTAGCCTGTCCAATTATCCGGAGTAAATCTCATGCGACTTTACGACCCCACCGTGGCCGGCCCGGAACGGAATTTCTCCCGCGCCGCGGCACTTGCCAGCCTGGAAGGCAAGACCATCGGCCTGCTGGAAAACGGCAAGCTGAATGCCGTCAGCATGCTGCGGGAGACGGCTGCCCTGTTCGAACAGCGCCATGGCTGCCGCATATCGCCCCTCTTCTCCAAGGCCAACGCCTCCGCCCCCGCCCCGGGCGAAACCCTGCGGGCCGCCGCCAACGATGTGGATTTTCTGATCACGGGCCTGGGCGATTGAGGCAGTTGCTCGACGTGCAGTTTGCATGACGGCATCAGCTTCGAACAATTCGGCAAGCGCGCCGTGGTGGTCTGCACGGAACCGTTCGAGGTCACGGTCAGGAACATCGCCCGCATGCTGGGGCTGCCCGACTATCCCTTTGTCATGGTCGAACACCCCATCGGCAGCCGTACCCTGCCCGAAATCAAGGCCCGGGCCGAGATCGCTTATCATCAAGCCGTGCCGATATTGATGGGGACATAGGGCCGGGTCGCCATTACGCTCCATTTCATCACCCATTTTTTCCAATTGAAAGGCAATCACATGGATATCGATACCGTAACCGGAAGCTGCCTTTGTGGCGCCGTCGCGTTTGAGTTCGAGCTACCGACGCTTTTTGCCGGGCATTGCCATTGCACCATGTGCCAGCGGGCCCACGGCGCCGGCTTCGTGACCTGGATTGGGGTCCGCGAAGACGGCTTCCGGGTCACGGCGGGGGAAGACGACGTGGTGCATTACAGAAGTTCCAGCCACACCACGCGAAGTTTCTGCGGGCGCTGCGGCAGTTCCATGTTTTGCAACGGCGATGCCCATGAAAACGTCATCGATATCACGGTAGCCAACCTGCATGGCGATATCGACCGCGAAATAAAGGCGCATGTCTATTATGACTGCCGCGCCAGTTGGCTCGAGGTCAACGACGATCTCAGGAAGCTGGGCGGCGAAGGCGGCACGCAGCCGCTTTGACGGGCCGGGGATGCAGGCCTCTCACGGCAATGTCATCGCGATTTGAAGCCTGTTCAGGACCAAGCAGCTTAGAATACCGGGAGTGGCCGGGCCGGGCCGTAGCCAAATTCATTTGTTGGCGTTGCCGTCGCGACCCGGCCGAGTGGTCCGCCCCAATTGAACGCGGGGCATAACTGGGAGATGCCACATGCGTATTATCATGATGTATTTTGTACTCTCAATTGCCTTGAGCGCCTGCGGTCTTACGACATACAGCTTTGATCAGGAAATGTGGGCGCGCGGCGCCGAGAGCAATGGGACGTCGGATTGCACCACAAAGACCTGTTTTGGTTACTGACGCGCACTGCAAGCCACGGCAACGGTCCTGCTCAATCCTCCGTTGATACACTGCAAGGCATTTCTCCTGGTGCGGACGGCCGCCTTTCAGCAGATCATAAAGCCGTTCCTTGACCGTCAGGGCGTCTCCATTGCGCGATGGCCCGCGGCGATTTAACCGGAAGCTCCGATAGCGTCCGCAATGGCCGAGAGAGCGCTGTCCGCATCCTTGCCGTCGGGACCGCCCGCCTGGGCCATGTCCGGGCGGCCGCCGCCGCCCTTGCCGCCTAGCGCCGCCGCGCCCACGCGGACCAGGTCCACGGCGCTGAAACGGTCCGTCAGGTCATCCGTGACGCCGATGGTCAGGGCCGCCTTGCCTTCGTTCACCGCCACGAAGGCGACGATGCCGGAGCCCAGCTTTTGTTTCGCGGCATCGACCATGGCGCGCAATTCCTTGGCGGGAACACCATCCAGGCGCCGGCCGGAAAAATTGACGCCGCCAACCTGCCGGGCGCCGCCATCGCCGTCCTTGGCGCTGCCGCCGCCGTCCAATGTCCCCAGCGCCATGGCCTGGCGCGCCTGGCTCAGATCCCGCTGCAACTGCTTGCGTTCCTCGAGCAGGGCGGCGATGCGTTCGGGCAGATCGCTAGGCGTCGTCTTCAACAAATCAGACGCCGCGCGAAGGTGTCCGTCCTGGGCGTGAAAATGCGCCAAGGCGGCGGCCCCGGTCAAAGCCTCGATCCGCCGCACCCCCGCCGCCACGGCGCTTTCGCTGATCACGGTGAAGGCGCCGATATCTCCGGTCTGGCGCACATGGGTGCCGCCGCAAAGCTCGGTCGAATAGCTTTCACCCCCGTCCCCCGCGCCCATGGAAACGACGCGGACTTCGTCACCGTATTTTTCGCCGAACAGGGCCAGGGCGCCCTGCTCCACCGCTTCCTCCGGCGTCATTTGTCCGGTGCGGACATTTGTATTGATCCGGATCTGCTCATTCACATCCCGCTCGACCAGGGCCAGATCTTCCGCCCCGACCGCCCTAGGATGGCTGACATCGAAACGCAGACGGTCCGGCGCCACGAGGGAGCCTTTTTGTGTCACATGGGCGCCCAGCCGGTTGCGCAGGGCGGCATGCAACAAATGCGTTGCGGAATGATTGGCCCGCAGGCGGTTGCGCCGTTCCTCCCCGACCGCCATCTCGAGGGCATCACCCACGTTCAAGGCGCCGCCTTCGATTTTCCCGATATGCACGGCCAAATCGCCAACGCGTTTTTGCGTATCGGTGATCTCCACGGCCAGGCCGTCGGCGCCGCGCATGGTGCCGGCATCACCCTGCTGGCCACCGGATTCGCCGTAAAACGGCGTCTGATTGACTAGAATGGAAACCTCCGCGCCCGTCCCCGCGTGATCGACCTTGGTCCCGTCCACCACCAGCGCCAGCACCTCGCCCTCCGCCTGGTCCTTGTCATAGCCAAGGAATTCCGTGGCCCCGCAGTCCTCCCGCAATTCGAACCAGATAATCTCCGTGCCGGCATCGCCCGAGCCGGCCCAACTGGCCCGCGCCTCGGCGCGCTGGCGTTCCATGGCCGCATCGAAGCCATCCGTGTCGACGCCGCGGTTCTGCCCGCGCAGAACATCCTGGGTCAGATCCAGGGGGAAGCCGTAGGTATCGTAGAGCCGGAAGGCCACCTCGCCGGGCAGCGCCTCCCGTTCGCCCAGCTTCTCCACCTCGCCCATCAACAGATGCAGGCCGCGATCCAGGGTTTGCTTGAAGCGGCTTTCCTCGCCCCGCAGGGTTTCCGTGATCAAGGCTTCGGCCCGGACCAATTCCGGGAACGCCTGACCCATTTTGCCCACCAACGTCGGCACCAACCGCCACATCAGGGGATCGGAGGCACCCATCATATGGGCATGGCGCATGGCGCGGCGCATGATCCGGCGCAGCACATAGCCACGCCCTTCGTTGGACGGCAGAACGCCATCGGCGATCAGGAAAGACGAGGCGCGGAGGTGATCGGCGATAACCTTGTGGCCGGATTTATGAGGGCCTTCGACGGGAATATTTGTGAACTCGGCCGAGGCATCCATGATGGTGCGCAACAGATCGATCTCATAATTGTCGTGGGTGCCCTGCAACAGCGCCGTCAGACGCTCCAGCCCCATGCCGGTATCGATGGAGGGTTTGGGCAGCTCCACCCGCTCCTCGGCGCTAAGCTGCTCGAACTGCATGAACACCAGGTTCCAGATTTCGATAAAGCGGTCGCCGTCCTCGTCCGGGCTGCCGGGCGGGCCGCCGGGGATGCTATCTCCATGATCGAAGAATATTTCCGAACACGGCCCACAAGGGCCGGTATCGCCCATGGCCCAGAAATTGTCCGAGGTGGCGATGCGGATGATGCGGTCTTCGGGCAGGCCGGCAATCTTGCGCCATAGATCGTAAGCCTGATCGTCGTCATGATAGACCGTGACCAACAAACGGTCCGCATCCAGGCCGTATTCCTTGGTTATCAGGTTCCAGGCCAGTTCAATGGCCAGATCCTTGAAATAATCGCCGAAGGAGAAATTACCCATCATCTCAAAAAATGTGTGATGGCGGGCCGTGTAACCGACGTTGTCCAGATCATTGTGCTTGCCGCCCGCGCGCACGCATTTCTGCGATGTGGCGGCCCGCTTGTAGGGCCGCGCCTCGGCGCCGGTGAAGACATTCTTGAACTGCACCATGCCGGCGTTGGTGAACATCAGGGTCGGGTCGTTATGGG
>JAPYPT010000232.1 GCA_029937535.1 Alphaproteobacteria bacterium | reverse complement strand
GCCCCACCCTGGCCTTCAAGGATGTGGCCATGCAGCTGCTGGGCCGGCTGTTTGACCGGGAACTGGGCCGCCAGCAGCGCCGGGTGACCATCGTGGGCGCCACCTCGGGCGACACCGGCTCCGCCGCGATAGAGGCCTGCAAGGACCGGGACGCCATCGATATATTCATCCTCTTTCCCCATGGCCGGGTCACCGAGGTACAGCGGCGGCAGATGACCACGGTACTGTCGGACAATGTCCACAATATCGCCATCGAAGGCACCTTCGATGATTGCCAGGCCCTGGTGAAAGGGGCTTTCAACGACCTGGCCTTCCGCGACGAAATATCCATGTCCGCCGTCAACTCCATCAACTGGGCCCGGGTGGTGGCGCAGGTTGTCTATTTCATCACCACGGCCGTGGCCCTGGGCGCGCCGGATCGAAAGATCAGCTTCGCCGTGCCGACGGGAAATTTCGGCTGTGTCTTCGCCGGCTACGCGGCGGCGCAAATGGGTTTGCCCATCGATAAATTGATCGTCTCCACCAACCGCAACGATATCCTGTACCGCTTCTTTCAAACCGGGAGCTACCGCAAGGATCAGGTGGTGGCGACGCAAAGCCCGTCCATGGATATTCAGGTGGCCAGCAACTTCGAGCGCCTGTTGTTCGAGCTGGCGGACCGGGACGGCGCGGCCGTGCGGCGGCAAATGGATGACTTGGCGGAACGGGGCGGCTTCGAGGTGCCAGGGGAGGCGCTGGGACGGGCCCGGGAAATCTTCCAATCGCACCGGGTGGACGAGGCGGCGACGACGGCAACCATTCATGATGTCCATCGCGACAGCGGCATTATCATCGACCCTCACACGGCGGTGGGCTTGCGGGCCGCGCGGGATTTAATGCCAGACGGCCCCGTGATTACCCTGGCCACCGCCCATCCGGCGAAATTTCCCGATGCGGTGGAAAAGGCCTGTGGTATCCGGCCGTCCCTGCCGGGGCATCTCGCCGACCTATATGAACGTGAAGAGCGTTATGTCACAATGGCGAACGATTTGGGGGCGCTGCAGGACCATATTCGCGGCCTGCGTAAAACTTGAAGCAGATGAATTGGGGATATAACCGACCGTGACAGTGCAAATGACAACCCTGGCCAACGGCCTCAGGGTAATTTCCGAGGGCCGGGACAGTGTACAGACCACCGCCGTCGGGGTCTGGGTGGATGCCGGGGCCCGCTATGAAACCATGGCCAATAACGGCGTCGCCCATATGCTTGAACACATGGCCTTCAAGGGCACGGAAAGCCGCAGCGCCCAGGATATCGCGGTGGAGATCGAAAGCGTCGGCGGTCATTTGAACGCCTATACCTCGCGCGAGCATACGGCCTATTTCGCCCGCGTGTTGAAAGATGATTTGGCGCTCAGCGTCGATATCCTGGCGGATATTCTGCAACGTTCGACGTTCGAGGAAACGGAGATGGAGCGCGAGCGGGACGTTGTGATACAGGAAATCGGTCAGTCGGAAGATACGCCCGACGATATTATTTTTGACCGCTTGCAGGAAGCTTCTTTCCCCGATCAAGCCCTGGGCCGCTCCATCCTGGGCCCCGTCGAGGGCATCACCAACATGGGGCGCGAGGTATTGTTCGAATTCATGGCGGAACATTACACCGCCTCCCGCCTGCTGCTTTGCGCCGCCGGCGCGGTCGATCACGACGATTTGGTGGCGTTGGCCGAACAGAAATTCGGCAGCCTGCGCCAGGGCGGGCACAATCCGTTCGAGCCGGCGGTTTTTCAGGGCGGTGAACGGCGGGACGAGCGGGAGCTGGAGCAGGTGCATTTTGCCCTTGCCCTGCCCGCGCTGGCCTATGACGACGACGATTTTTATCCCATGCAGGTGATGTCCACGGTGCTGGGCGGGGGCATGTCCTCTCGCCTGTTCCAGGAGGTGCGTGAAAAACGCGGGCTGTGTTATTCCATATTCTGCTTTGCCGCCTCCTACAAGGAATGCGGCGCCTTCACGGTTTATGCGGGTACGGGCGCGGACCAGGTGGGCGAATTGGTGCCGGTGATCTGTGATGAAATGCTGCGCCTCGGCGGCGATGCCAGCCGTGAAGAGGTCGACCGGGCCCGCAATCAGTTGAAGGCGGGCACCTTGATGTCCTTGGAAAGTTCCGCCTCGCGGGTCGAACAATTGGCCCGGCAGACGTTGGTTTTTGGGCGGCAAATTCCGCTCAAGGAATTGATTGAACGGATCGATGCGGTGGATGTGGCGGCCGTGCGCCGGGTCGCCGGCCGTATCGCCGGCGCCGCCAATCCGGCCGTGGCCGGCATGGGACCCATCGCGGGCCTTGCCAGCCAGGCTGAAATTGCGGCAAGGTTCGCCAAGGGTTAAGAGAAGTAATCGCGATGGATTGGGAACGTGTCTGCATTTCTGCGTAATCCGCCTTGGATTGGAAGCCCGCCGACCATAAAAGGTCAGCAGATATATCTGCGTGCGCCGCAATTGTCGGACTGGTCGGAATGGGCCCGTCTGCGCGCCGCCTCCCGGGAATTCCTGACGCCGTGGGAGCCGACCTGGCTGGATGATGAACTGACCAAGACTGCCTACCGCCGCCGCCTGCGACGCTATGCCCGCGATGCCCGTGATGGCGTTGGCTATGCTTTTTTCGTCTTTCGCCGGGACGACGATTGCCTGCTGGGCGGCATTACCCTGTCCAACGTCCGCCGGGGCGTCACCCAGTCCTGTTCCATGGGCTATTGGATGGGCCAGCAATTTGCGGGCCAGGGGCTGATGCAGGATGGCGTCTCGACATCGTTGTCGTTTGTCTTCGATGAATTGGGTCTGCACCGGCTGGAAGCGGCCTGTTTGCCCTCTAATGAAGCCTCGACCACGGTTCTGCTGAAGACCGGCTTTCAAAAAGAAGGCTACGCACGGAAATATCTGCGCATCAATGGCAAATGGAGCGACCACGTCCTGTTCGCCATGTTGCAGACCGACCGCAGGGACGAAACCTGATCGGCTCATGCCGTTTCGTGCCAAAGACCACGGCGCGCTCATTTCAATACGCCTGCGCCCCGGTGCCTCGGCCAACCGTATTGACGGCATTGAGGCCATGGCTGATGGCGGCCGGCGCCTTTGCGTGCGGGTGACGGCGGTACCTGAAAAGGGCAAGGCCAATGAAGCCATGATCAAACTGCTGGCCAAGGCCTGGCGCGTGCCCCGTGGGCGTCTCTCGGTCGTGACAGGTGCGAAGGAGCGGAATAAGACACTGCTGTTGCAGGGAGACGGGGTTTTGTGTCTGAAGGCGTTAATGCAATGGCGGCGGGATCAATTCGGCGATTGAAAACGCCTAGAGTATGTTCCCTCTAATCGTTCTGGCCGGACGAAACCACCTGCAATTTGGCTCCATTCCAGGGGCGTTCCAGCGTCGGGGCGCCGAAATGATAGCCTTGGAGGTATTTGACGCCGCGGTCACGCAGGGCCTGGGCCTCCGCTTCCGTTTCCACGCATTCGCCGACGACTTGGGCATTAAAGCCGTGTGCAAGATCCAGAAGGGTTTGCACGAACAATTGGTTTTCCCTGTTATTCGGCAGATCTTGCACGAACTGGCCGTCGATCTTTACGATGTCCACGGCCAGGGCTTTTAAATGCCGGTAGGAGGTGTAGCCGGCGCCGAAATCATCCAGAGCGATGCGGCAGCCCAGGTCCCGTAATTTGTTGGCGAAACGGGCGGTCTCCTCGAAATCCATCATGGCCACGGTTTCGGTAATTTCAAAGATCAGGCGGTCGGCGACACCGGAATGGACATGCACAAGGGACAACAGGCGATCCAGTGACGACGGATCGGTTGCCGTCATGCCGGATATATTGACCGCCAGGTTGATGTGGTTGACCTGCTCCATTTCCTGCAAGGCCATTTCCAAGGCAAAAATGTCCAGACGGCGGATCAGACCCAGCTTTTCCACCACGGGAATGAACAATCCGGCGGGAATTAATTCGCCTTTTTCGTTCAGCATGCGCAGCAGGCATTCATATAACTGGGTTTCACCCGTCACGCTGTCGATAATGGGTTGTACGGCAAAGGTCAGGCGGCCGTCCTTCATGGCCCGCATCACCGCATCGCCGGTGGCCAGGGATTTGCGCCGGCTTGCATCGCGGCTGGCGGAGGCACGGTGCAAGACGAAGCGGTCCCGTCCGCGTTGCTTGGCCTTCGAAAGCGCTTCCTCGGTGCGTCCCATGAGTTCCCGGCTGTTGGCGGTATCGTTCCCCATGACGGCGCCGCCCAGTGACAAGGATACCGCAAGCGGCCCCGCTTCGGTGTTAACCTCGCGCCGGCGGGCAGCGGCAAGAATTTGGTCGGCTACCTTGCGCAATTGCACATCGTTGGCGCCTGGCAGGATCAGGCCAAATTGATTGCCCCCGACCCGCCCGATGATATCGCCCACGCGCGTGCTGTCCTCGACCCGCTTGCCGATATCGATGATTACTTCGTCGGCTATGGTGAAACCATAGGCATCGTTCAACATGCCCAAGCGATCTATATTGATCAATAAATAGGCGGCCGGGGTGCCGTCCTCGTGGCAATTGGCCAGAACCCCATCCAGGGATTCCTGCAAGCGGGCGCGGTTCAGATGGCCGGTCAGGTCATCGAAATAGGCCATCTGCTCCAGTTTGAACTCGCGCCGTTTCCATGCCGTGATGACCCGCATCAAACCATGAAAACACGTGGCCTTGCCATTGCCATCCCGTTCGATACTGCCCCGTTCCTCGACCCATTCGTAGCCGCCGTCCGAACGGCGGATCTTGAATTCACAGGCGTAGCTCTCGCCATCATCCAGCAAGCCGGCAAGGGCGATCGCCCGGGCCGGCAAGTCGTCTGGTGCGATCTGTTTCTGTAGTTCGGCGGCCAGAACGGGAATGTCCCTGTCCGTCATGCCAAGGGCGGCGGCGGCGCCTGGGGACCAATCAAGCTGATCGGAATCGATATTCCAACAGTAATATGCGTCGCCCGCCGCGCCGATCGCACGCGTCAGTGGATCGATAGGCATTTTTTCGCCGCTATTCACGGCTTGTTTGGGAAAATTCTGTCCCATACTCATCACACAAATTGGTTATAGGGCCTTTGGCCACACTGGATAACAGCCAATCTATTCGAGCAGGGGTTAAGAAATCAGAAATTCAAATGGTTAATTGCCAGATTATCATGGATCCATCGTGGGCTTGGCTACTTGGGTTCTGTAGCACTCAGCGATCTCTCGGGCGGTGGCGAACCACAGGCCATCCATGGCGCGCAGATGAGCCAGGATCTGGTCCAGATAACGGATGCGTTGCGGCTGCCCGATCACCCAAGGGTGCAAGCCAAGGCTCATCATCCGGCCGCTCCGGGCGCTGTCGTCCAACAGGCGGTCGGCGGCTTCCATGACCACCTGGCCATAGCGCGGCGCGGTGAGCTGCCGCAGGGCCATCAAGGTCGCATCGTCCCACTCCACGTGATAGGGCAGCGACACCAGACTTGGTTCCAGGGTCAGCCAGTAAGGTTGATCGTCGTTCGGCCAGTCGCCCAGATAATCCGCGCCCGCCGCCGCCAGCAGTTGCGGGGTGCGGGGGCTTTCGCCAAAATCCTGGCCAATCCAGCCGACCCGTTCGGCGCCGCTGCTCCGCCGTATCTGGGCCATGACGCCGTGGATATGATCCTCCTCCTCGGCCAGGCTCATTTTCGAGGTAATCATGCGGGTGGCGTAATCGCCGTGCGCGGCGATCTCATAGCCACGGCGCAGGCATTCATCAATCAATTGCGGCCGCTCCCGGCACAGGGCGGCGTTGGCGGCCACGGTGACCGGCACCTCATGGCGGTCCAGCACCTCCAGCAGGCGGAAAATCCCGACCCGGTTGCCGTACTCCCGGGTCGAATAGGTACGGTAGTCAGGGAAAAAATTGCCGAATTCACCACGGAACCGGGCATCCCGGATTGCCGCGCCCGGCGGTTGCAGCTCCCACTGCTCCAAATGCAGAACGATCCAGACAGCCAGGCGGTTTTGCCGGGGCCAGACCAGTTTCGGCCGGGTGGTAATGGCGGAAAAAGGATAGAGCTGGTGATCCATGCCGGGTCTGCGTTGTTCAGCCATTATCGTCTCCCCGCAGATGCGCGCTGACCCGGTCCCACATCTCCGCGTAATACCAATCGGCGATTTCCTCGCCCGTCGCCTGCCAGACGCCGTCGTGGGAGAGGATATAGTCCAGGGCCTTTTCCAAATATCCGATCCGGTGGGGCTGGCCCATCATGTAGGGATGCAGGGCTAGGCACATAATGCGCGGCTGCTCCGCTCCTTCGGCATAGACGGTATCGAAATAGTCCCGCACCATGACCAGGAAATCATCAGCCTCCTGCGCGCGGTTGTGGAGCACGGCATCGTTCAGTTCCATGCTGTAGGGCACGCTCAGCAACCGGCCCTGGCGCACGTTCATGGGCCCCGGTTGGTCGTCATGAACCCAGTCGGCGTAGTATTTTATGCCCGCCTCGGCCACCAGGTCCGGTGTGTTCAAGGTGTGGGAGGCCGCCGGCGAGAACCAGCCAGGCAGTTGCCGGCCGGTCAGGCGGCGGTACGTATCCACGCAATCCTGAATGATCGCCCGTTCATCCGCCTCGCCCAGGCCCCACAGATACTGGGTATTGTACATGCCGTGACACAGCACATCCCACTGTCTCTCTTCGCAGGCCGCCATGATCTCCGGATAATGTTCGAACACGCTCAAATTCAGCGAGACGGTGCAGCGTACATCGAAGCGGTCCATGACATCGATCATGCGCCACAGGCCGACCCGGTTGCCATAGTCCTTGATGCCATAGCCCAGAATGTCCGGATGGGGCATGCGGGGCCAGGGATCGCGAATGCGCACGGGATCGGGCAGGTATTCGTAATGTTCAATATTCGGGCAGACCCACAGGGCGACGCGGGCACCGTTGGGCAGCTCCAGCCGAGGGCGGTCATTGATGGGTGAGTAGATCAAACGTTGTTGTGTCATTTGATGACTATACGTACTGCACACCGGTGAAACAAATTGAGCCTTAGTTATCTGCCAATTATGTTGCAGATTTCTGGGAATTATCATGCCTTCCCATTTCATGTTGTTTCACGCTGTTACCCACCAAACGTTACGTAAAATGGCGCTGGGGTAGCGACAGATAGGTCAACGGATGAGATTTACCGACCGAATCATTGGCGCCTTGAAGCCTAAGGCAGAACGGTTCGAGGTCTGGGAAGACGGGCGCACTGGTCTCGGCATGCGAGTTACACCGCGCGGAATTAGGACATTTGTCTTCATGTTTCGCTTCGGTGGCAAAGCCAGGCGGATGACGCTGGGCCGGTACTCGAAGGCACCGGCGGCCGGGATATCAAAATCGATCCGCCTTGGACTTCGGCTGCAATTGGCCACCGCCGTTAGAAAAGGCGAGGTCGTGGGCGCCCCCTGGACAGAATTCGATATTGGCGAAGCGCGCTGGGCCATTCCGGCGGAGCGTAGCAAGAATCGCGTTGCGCATATTGTGCCGCTCAGTGAATTGGCATTATCCGTTTTGGAAGAAATAAGGGGACTGCCAGACGGAAAATACGGCGGCGCTTGGTTGTTGCCTTCGCCAAGGGGCGACAGACCGTTCAACCCGGCGAGCGTCAACCACGCCTTTCGTCGCATTCTGCTCGACACCGGCCTAGAGGATTTGACGCCCCACGATTTGCGCAGGACCGGAGCGTCATTGATGGCCGGCTCGGCGTGCAAAGGTTTGTCATTTCCAGGGTTTTGAACCACGTCGACCGGAGTGTTTCCGGGATCGACGGCAGATGGGAATATTGGCCCGAAAAAAAAGACGCCCTGGACCGGCTTGGCGCCCACATCGAGACGCTGGTGGCCGCGGACATGGGCGCTACGTCGAGGCGCCCTATTCCGCGTTCAGGAGCGCCGCGCCGGCGGAAATAGCTGTCGAGGCAGGACGGCCCGCCCCAAAGGGTGGCTATGGCGTCGCGTGCGGCGTCTGAGAGGAAATTTACGCCCACCATTGACGATACACTTGCGGGCCCCAATATAGGCAATAGTTGGATAGGAGGTTCTCGTGCCACCTAAACCGCCAAATCAAAAGCCGCCAGAACCGTTGCCAGATCATCTGCCGCGGCGCGAAATCATACTTCCGCATCGAGAGCCGCCGCGACCTCCCGATGAACGCCAGCCACCTGCGAAACGTCCACCGCCGCCACCGTTCAGAGAACCACCTGTTCCGCTCGAACAACGCCGTCGTAGAGATGATCCCGACTGAAATGTGGCACATCTTTCACTTTAGAAATCGTATACCAGCCAGGTCATATTC
>JAPYPT010000231.1 GCA_029937535.1 Alphaproteobacteria bacterium | reverse complement strand
CACAATTATACCAATTTACGAACAGACAATTCCCGCGAAGGCGGGAATCCAGATCCATCCATGTTTTCAGACATTTATGATTTGTCCCTGGATGCCCGCCTGCGTGAGCATGACAGCGAGGCAGATCTTGAAGTCCGATTTGGATGCCCCTTGCCCGGCGTTTTGTCGCGCTTACCGCCAACCTGCTTAAACCGGATAGGGACGATATCCATTTTAATGCTCGAAGCTGGGGGTGGAGCGGAAATCGGGCAGCCCGCCGGGCGCCGATGGGTCTGCCTATCGCGCCCCTGATATGTTGGGTGAAAGCAATTCAGAATTTTGTGACGTGCGGCTATAGTGGGGCAAAATGAAAGCCGGCCGCATGGGACCGGCGGAATGAAAGGTCATCGATTATGAAGGAATTGGGATTTGGGATTTTCCTGGCGCCGTTTCACACGCTGGATGAAGATCCGACGGCGGCGCTGGATCGGGACATGGCGCTGGTGCAGCATCTGGACCGGCTTGGCTATGACGAGGCCTGGATTGGCGAGCATCATTCGGGCGGCTACGAGATCATCGCCTCGCCGGATCTGTTCATCGCCGCCCTGGCGGAGCGGACCAAGCATATCCGCCTGGGCACCGGGGTGTCGTCCCTGCCTTATCACCACCCCTTCACCAATGCCGGGCGCATGGTGCAACTGGACCATATGACCAAGGGTAGGGTCATGTTCGGGGTCGGGCCCGGCGCCCTGGTCGGCGATGCCTTCCGCATGGGCATCGACCCCGCCAATCAGCGGCGCATGATGAACGAGGCCCTGGACGCCATCGTCGCCCTGCTGGACGGCGAACAGGTCACCATGAAGACCGATTGGTTCGAATTGCGCGAGGCCCAGTTGCAATTGCCCTGCTATACCCGGCCGCGCATGGAAATGGCCGTGGCCTGCGCCCGCTCGCCCTCGGGCGCCCTGGCCTCGGGCCGGCATGGCCTGGGCATGCTGTCCATCGGCGGCACCTCGGACGAGGCCCTCGCCGCCCACGCCAACAACTGGCGCATGTGCGAGGAAGCGGCGGCGGCAGCCGGGCAGACGGTCAGCCGGGACAAATGGCGGGTGGTCACCCTGGCGCACGTGGCGCGCAGCAAGGAACAGGCAAAGGAAAACGTCAAACACGGCCTGGATGGCTGGGCGCAATATTTTCGGGAAATCGCCACCTTCCCCATCGTGCCGCCGGAGATCGACGACGCCTATGGATATCTGACGGACAACAGCATGGCGGTGATCGGCGATCCGGACGACGCCATCCGCCACATCGAAAAACTGCTAAAGGGATCTGGCGGCTTCGGCACTTATCTGGAGCTGGCCCACAACTGGGCCGATTTCGACGCCACCCTGGAGCATTACGAGCTGATGGCCCGTTATGTGGTGCCCTACTTCAACGGCAAGAACCGCCTGCGGCAGATCTCGTACGACTACAGCCATGAAAACCGCGAGGTCTTCGTCGGCCAGGCCCAGGCCGCGGTGGCATCGGAAATCGAGCGCCAGGAGGCCAAGGAGGCCGGCCGGAAAGCACAGGCGGGCGATGACTAATGGCGGGGCCGAACACCTGGGCGGCTGTGCCTGTGGCGCGGTGCGCTATGTCCTGAAGGCGGCGCCCATATTTGTTTATGCCTGCCATTGCACCGATTGCCAGCGCCTCACGGGCAGCGCCTTCATTGTCAGCGCCATGATTGAAAAGACCGAAGCGGAACTGCTGTCGGGCGAAATGAGCACGTGCCGGCTGGCGACGGGGGAGCGGGGCAGCACGGTGCATTTTTGCCCCCAATGCGGCACCTCGATCTGGACCGAGTATTCTCCGGGATTTTGGTTCGTGCGGGTGACAACGCTGGACAATCAAACCGCCTATCCGCCTGAAATGCATATCTGGACAGGGTCAAAGCTGCCCTGGCTGCAATTATCCGATGATGTGCCGCAATTCGAAATCTATTATGATCGCGGCAAGCATTGGCGGGCCGAAAGTCTGGCCCGGTACGAGGCGGTAGTGGAGGGACGGGCCGAATGACGGACCAACTCACGGATCAACCCACGGCTCAGTTCATGGCGGTGGAAGGCGGCTGCGCCTGTGGTGCGGTGCGTTATGCCCTGCAGGCCAAGCCGATGATCGTGCACGCCTGTCATTGCACCGATTGCCAGGGGGTTACCGGCACCGCATTCGCGCTCAACGCCTGGATCGAGAAAGCGCACGTTAAAATGCTGGCCGGCACACTGGCGGGAACACTGGTCTCGCACGGATTTTCCGATGCCGGCAGTAGCGGCAACGGCAACAGCGTCCATTTTTGCGCCCAATGCGGCACCTATGTCTGGACGGAATATATGCCGGGCTTTTGGTTCGTCCGCGTGGGCACCCTGGACGATCCGCAACAATTCGCCCCGGACATGCATATCTGGACCCGCTCGAAACAGCCCTGGATGGTCCTGCCCGAGGGGGTGCGGTCGTTCGAAATGTCCTATGACAAGGAACAGGAATGGCCGGCGGATAGCCTGGCCCGCCTGGCGGCGGTCGCGGGATGACGGAAATGGCGGATGTTTGGGTTGATGACGGGCTGACCCAGGTCCCCTACGCAGTCTATGACGA
Organism: Alphaproteobacteria bacterium; assembly: GCA_029937535.1. Lineage (GTDB taxonomy): Bacteria > Pseudomonadota > Alphaproteobacteria. The sequence continues at coordinate 5,741 of JAPYPT010000231.1, read as the reverse complement.
TGCGGAGATCTATGCCCGGGAGCGGGCGCGGCTGTTCCAGGGTCCGACCTGGAATGTGCTGGGCCTGGAATGCGAGATACCCGAACCCGGCGACTACAAGACCACCCATCTGGGCGATATCCCCGTGGTCCTGGTGCGCGGCCGCGACGGCGTCCTCAAGGCGTTCGAGAACCGTTGCGCCCATCGCGGCGCGCTGTTGTGCCTGGAACGCTTCGGCAATGCCAAGACCTTCACCTGCGTTTATCACGCCTGGTCCTATAACCATGACGGCGATCTGGTCGGCGTCGCCTTCCAAAACGGCGTCAAGGGCGAGGGCGGCATGCCCGACACATTCCGCCGCGAAGACCACGGCCTGACCCGGGTCAAGATCGCCGTGCTGGCCGGCCTGGTGTTCGGCAGCTTCGATTGGCAGGTGCCGGCCCTGGAGGACTATCTGGGCCCGGACATCGTGGCCCGCATTCACAGAGTGCTGCCCCGGCCGGTGAAGGTGCTGGGTTACTACACCCAAACCATGCGCAATAACTGGAAACTCTATGCCGAGAACGTGCGCGACCCCTACCACGCCTCCATCCTGCATTTGTTTTTCACCACCTTCCGGGTCAACCGCCTGAGCCAAAAGGGCGGCATTATCGTCTCGGAAAACGGCGGCCATCATGTCAGCTATTCCAAGCTCGAGCAGAGCGGTGGTGACCAGGATTACGACGCCGCCAAGCTGCGCGCCGACAGTGAATTCGGCCTGAAGGAGCCCGGTATTCTGGGCGGGCGGGATGAATTCAACGACGGCATAACCCTGCAGATCCTCTCGGTGTTTCCCAATCTGGTACTCCAACAGGTGCGCAACAATCTCGTCGTGCGCCAGATCGTGCCGCGCGGCGTGGACAAGGCCGATATTGTCTGGACCAACTATGGCTTTGAAGACGATGACGCGGAACTGGCCGATCTGCGCCTGATGCAGGCGAATTTCATCGGCCCCGCCGGCTATATCTCCATGGAGGACGGCGCGGTGGGCAATTTCATCCAGCGCGCGCTGCCGGGCACGGCGGGGGAAACCTCGGTCGTGTTGATGGGCGGCGAGGATGCCGCCAGCCAGGGCAGCCGCGCCACGGAAACCTCGATCCGCGGCTTCTGGAAGGCTTACCGCAAGCTGATGGATATTTGATGACCCAGGACGACCCCGCCGCTCTGATCGGGACCGTTACCGGCCTGCTGGCCGACTATGCCCATTGTATCGACAGCGATGATCTGGAACGCTGGCCGGAGTTCTTCACGGAACAAGCCCAATACCGCATCACCACGGCCTTCAACCATGACAAGGGCTTTCCCGTCGGCATCATCGATTGCCGCAACCGCAACATGATGGAAGACCGGGTCGCCGCCCTGCGCAAGGCCAATATTTACGAGCCCCAACGCTATCGCCATATCATCTCCCTTGTCCGCATCACGGGACAAAGCGATGGCCTGGTCGAGGCGGAGGCCGGGTTCATCGTCGTCCGCACCATGATCGACGGCAGCCAGGATTTTTTCCTCGCCGGCCGCTATCTGGACAAAATCGATTTGTCCGGCTCCCGGCCGCTGTTCGCGGAAAAGCTGGTGGTTCTGGACAGCGATAAAATCGACACCCTGCTGGCGATCCCGCTGTAATAGGTTGGCGGCATTATGATTGGGGGGACAATGAATACACCGGATATGGGGTTCCACGGATTGCGCATGATCCAATCCGACGAGATCGAAATTCACTGGCGCGCCGACAAATGGCCCCGCCCGAAGGTGTTTTATATGGAGCCCGGCGCGCGCCGTCACGATGGTGGAGCCCACCTTGATATCACCAGATATCATCAGGTGGATCCATCACGGCCGCTGACCCTGGCCGGCATCATGCCCAATCTTGAACTGCTCAAACGTGCGGCAAATCCCTACCCCACCGGCCCCGGCGATCCGGTCATTCAGGGGCATATGACCTGGGCGCCCTATGTGGAAGTCAGCCATGCCTACTGGCTGGCGCTGTCGCAGGCGGAAGGGCCGTTGACGGGCGTGGACATTGCCCTGGCCGCGATCCCCCATATACCCCGTTCGACCGCCCAGCGCATTCTGGACATTGAGCACAGCCGGGTCGGGCGCGACACCCTGCGCGATCTGCGGCTTTACGGCTTGATTGCCTCGGACGGCTACCGCGAAGACGTCTGGTCCACGGTTTGGGCCATCGCCGACGATGTGTGGCATGACGTGCCCCCGAGACACGCGAAACCGGAAACGGCGCCGCGCCCCGCCGAAGGCCCTTGAAATGGTACAATTGATTGATGGCGATATTACCAGCCGGGAGGTGCTGGCGTGGAAAGGCTTGCATATTTTCCATGCCGGCATGTCGTCTTGTTCCCAAAAGCTGCGGATTTTTCTCAATCTCAAGGGCATTGAATGGCAGGGGCATGAGTTGAACCTAGGGGCGGGTGAGACCTATTCGGAATGGTTCCTCGGGCTAAATCCACGCGGTTTGGTGCCCGTCCTAATCCTGGACGGCGCGGTTCATATCGAGAGTAACGATATCCTGGCGCTGCTGGACGAGAGGTTCCCCAGCCCGTGTCTGTTTCCCCCCGGCCATGCCGCCGAGATTGCCGATCTGTTGCGGCTGGAGGATGATCTGCATCTGGATCTGCGGACGCTCAGCTTCCGCTTCGTGATGAACCGCACGGGATCCAACAAAACGCCCGAGATGATGGCCCGCTACCGGGACGGCGAGCGCACGGTCGTTGGTGCGCCCGATCATGAACGCCGCGCCCATGAAATTGAATTTTACCAACGCCTGGCGGCGGAAGGCATCACCGATGATGCCGTCCGCGCCTCGGCCGCCAAATTGCGCGCCGCATTCGAGGCATTGGAGCAGCGCCTGGCGTCCGCGCCATACTATCTGGGCCCGGATCTCAGCGTCATGGATATCGCCTGGTTTGTCTACGCCACCCGGTTGAATTATGCTGGCTATCCTTTTGCCCGTCTGCACCCAAGGGTCCATGCTTGGCGCGCGGGGTTGGCGGAGGACCCGAGATTTTCAGACGAGGTGGAGCTGCCGTCCACCATTCGCGAGGCTATGGCGACCAACCACGCCGCATGGACGGCGGCCGGCGCCGCATTCACCGACGTGGCTGGATTCTAGCCGCGGTTCGCAGTTTTTTTGAGAGGAGGGCGCCCATGGCCCCGAAGATCGTTTTCGTTACACAGTTTCCCGCCGCGGCGGACTCGGCGCGCGTCTTGGCGCCGCAAGGTTATGATCTGCAAATCGTCGAGGCGCGCAGCGCCGCCTACCAAGAAGCCATGGCGGATGCGGAATATCTGGTCGGCTTCGTGGATATGCTGGTTGACGATCAATTGTACACGGACGGCCCCAACCTGCGCCTGATACAGTTGCTCAGCGCCGGCTATGACCGGGCCGATCTGGCCGCCGCCCGTAAGGCCGGCGTACCCATCGCCAACAATGGCGGGGCCAACGCTGTTGCCGTATCCGAACACGCCATCATGTTGATGCTGGCGACCTCGCGGCAGTTGATCACTCAGCATGCGAACGTGGCGGCGGGCCGGTGGCGCGGCAACGATGTGCCGAAACTGTATGAATTGCGGGGCAAGACCCTGGGCATTGTCGGGTTGGGCACCATCGGCACGAAGACGGCGCGCCTGGCCCTGGCCTTTGGCATGAACGTCGTCTACTACGATGTCGCGCGGCTGAGCGAGGCCGAGGAGGACGGTTTGGGCGTCCGCTTCCGCCTGTTGCGGGAATTGCTGGCGGAGGCCGATCTGGTCAGCCTGCATGTGCCCCTGAACGAGGGCACCCATCATCTGATTGGCGCCGAGGACCTGGCGGCGATGAAGCCCGAGGCCATCATGATCAATACCTCCCGCGGCCCGGTGATTGACGAGGTGGCCATGTACGAGGCCCTGACTTCCGATCGTCTGGCCGCCGCCGGCCTGGATGTCTACGACCAAGAGCCCCCCGAGGCGGACAACCCGCTGCTGGCCCTCGACAATGTTGTTCTGACGGCGCACATGGCCGGCCCGACCCAGGAAAGCAACACCGCCCGGGTGCGCAACGCCTTTGACAATGTCCAGCGCGTCAACCGGGGCGAGGCGCCGCTGTGGGTCATTCCTGAACTGCTGTAGACGCGCGTATGGCAATGTTCCGCCGCATTCGGTAAAGTCTCCGTCCCGCGCGCAACATAAATGGGGAGTCCAAACATGACCGACAAGACACCAGAGGTACCGGACCGGGCGGTGACGCCCAGCGGATTAAACCATCTCGTGCTCAATGTGCGCGATTTGGAGGAATCCCACCAGTTCTGGACCGAGATCCTGGGCTTTCGCCAGGTCGGCGAATTGCACGCGACGGCGGAGCGCCCGAACCCGCCGAAAATGCGCTTTTACAGCGGCGAACGTGATGGTCTGACCCATCACCACGACGTGGCCTTGGTGGAAAACACCGATCTGCCGCCGCCGCCCGAAAAATGGAGTATGTTCGGCGGCAACAATGCCGTCAATCACATCGCCATTACCTTGCCCAACCGCGAGGCCTGGCTGGCGCAATTGGCCTTCATGCAAAGCAAGGGGATCAAGTTTGGCCGCCGGGTCGATCACGGTATGACCCACAGCCTGTATATCTCCGATCCCAACGGCTATGGCGTGGAACTGGTCTACGATCTGCCGCGCGAGATCTGGGCAGGCGACATCGACGGCGCCTTGAACTGGGTGCGTGCGCTGCCGTCCGAGGGCCCGGAAGCCCTGGTTGATGAAACCGAAGACAACCCCGTGTTTGCCGACGCGGGCGATGATTGAACATGGCGAAACGCCAAAGCGTCAATTTCCCCGGTTTCAGTCACGCCAACCCGATCCCCGGCGCGTCCCGGATCGGCAACATCATGATGTCCAGCGTCATCAACGGGCGTGATCCCGAGACGGGAAAGATGCCGGAAGATATGGCGCAACAAATCGTCAATCTCTTTGGCCATATACGCGGCTTGGTGGAAGCCGCGGGCGGCTCGCCCGACGATATCATCAAGATAACCTTTTTTGTCGCCGACCCCAGCACCGGGCGCGCCGCCCTCAACGATGAATGGGTGGCCATGTTCCCCGACGAAAACGCCCGCCCCGCCCGCCATACCCAGGCCATGACGGGGGGCGGTCCGGCCCAGGTGACCTGCGATTTCACCGCCGTGTTCAGTGATTAGGGCATGTTTCATGGTACGCGGAGAAAATTGCCTGGCAGGCGCAAAATGAATTATCCCGTCACCGCCAATCCTTTGTCATTGCCGGGCTTGACGCGGCAATCCATGGCACCGCTTGACCCATGGTCACGGGCGGAGCGCCTGGATGCCCGGATCAAGTCCGGGCATGACGAGTGTAGAAGGGCGGGGGAGCGGGCCGCACGGAAATTCAACGAATGTCGAAAATGACTGGATTGAGAGGAATAATACCCCATGGCTTATGAGACCATTGAGGTAACACCCATAAGCCCGATTATCGGGGCGGAGATTGGCGGCGTCGATATCTCGAAACCTCTGGGCAATCAGATGTTTCAGGAAATCCACGATGCCCTGATGGAGCATCAGGTCATATTCTTCCGTGACCAGGAGATGACCCTGGACGAGCATAAAACCTTCGGCAAGCTGTTCGGCGAACTGCATATCCATCCCGCCGCCCGCAAGACCGCCGAGCATCCGGAAATCATCACCATTCATGCCGATGAACGGTCCAAGGTGGTGGCC
>JAPYPT010000230.1 GCA_029937535.1 Alphaproteobacteria bacterium | reverse complement strand
GCCTACGGCATATCGATGATTTTGATGATGATTTGCATATTTCAACCATGGTGGACCGGCCCTATTGGTCCGGCGGCCTGGCCTCGGAAATTGTTCGCCGCAACCTCGAATATGCGTTCTTGGATTTGGATTTGGATGTGGTCTATGCGGCGACAAGACCCTTTCAACTGGCCAGCGTTCGTTTGATGGAGATTCTAGGCTTTGATCGCCTGCCCGACCGCAATATGCGTCATTGGCCGATGATTTATGCGGCGTGTAGAAAGGAAACCTTTCTGAAGCAGCATGTCGTTTTCCTGAAACAGCAGTTGATTTACGCGAGCCAAAATCCAAAGCCGAAACCCGCCACCCGTATTCTTGACTCAACTAGGCCACGGACACAAACGATGGCGGCGGCAGGGCGATAATCTTGCCGGTTACAATCAGGTCACCGTGTATTGGTACTGCCTGAGACCGCGCACTCAAAATCAGCTCCGCTTCCGGTTTTATCAAACGGCAAAGAGGAGAAAATTGGACGACATTAGGTTAACCCGGCTGGGAATCCTGTAGTACGAGTGCCGCGACATCCATGAAGTGGGCGGTTTCGACGTGGCCTGCCTTGCGTAATTGGGCGGCGATCCGGCCAATTGACAATTGCAGCTCGTCATCCGTTGCATTTAAGTCGAACATGAACAAAGTCGCCGGCTCCGCCGAGACAGATCTCATCTCTTTTAACATAATCAACACCTCCATCCTTTGGTCTCCCGGCATGCGGAATGCAGCCCGAAGCATACGATGTTATGTTGATCCAACTGAAAAGCCGTGTCTCCTACCCAATCGGGTGGGCACGTAATATGAGTGTGAAAATAGAACTAAACGCTGATATATTTTGCCTCTAGATCTCTAAAATTCCGGCGCGAAATGCCTTCGCCACGGCGGCGGCACGGGTGCCGGCGCCAAGTTTCAAAAGTATGTTCCGAATATGATATTTGACCGTATTTTCGCTAACGCCGTTGATTTCGGAAATATCTCTCGTGTCCATGCCGTCGGCCACCCAGCGCAGACAATCCAATTCGCTGATCGTCAGTTCGGGGATGTCTACAGACGATATCGGTTCCACATAACGATCTAACATGGTGGCGTGCAGGTGATGGCCCATGATAAATAACTGCGGCAAATGGGTCTTTATCGTCCGCATCGCTTCCGCCGCGCCCAGATCCGTTGAAAAACCAATTCCACAGCGGTCGCCATTGGCCTCCCTAATGGCGATGGAAATACCTTGTGCAAGGCCGCAACTTGCCGCCTCATCGGCTACTTGCTGCTGCATGGCATCCAGTTCAATGCGATCACGAACTTCCTGCCAGATAAACGGCAGTGTGTTGTCTCGCAAGGTTTCGCGATAGAGAGGACAATGGTTTTGGTAGCCCATCTCGCGGTATCGTTCGTTCCAATTTTCCGAAACAGTCGAAAATCGCAAATAGTCCGGCAGTCTCTCTTCAATCCTTCTCGGGCGCCGGGTATAGGAAAATATGACATTTGTCATACCCAATTTTTCGACATGGGTTTGCGCGGCCGCCATGCAGGCCTCGGGGCCGTCAGCACCACCAAGATCATCCAAGTAGTCATTGAGAGTATTGGAATGCACCGTCACCAATCAATGTCCGATTATCTAACTCAAAGTCGTACTACATTATACCAAGTGGACGTATTCCAAAATATCTATATGAATTAGTTTTATAAATTCCTACAGTAAATTGATAGTATAAATTAAATTCTGCGAATAAATTGAAAATTTAAATTTTATATTATAAAAAATAGATAATTATTTACTTAATACAAATTTTAGTGGTTTTGATGTTTCGCGACACAAAAGTCGTCCGCGGCCTCTATTCCGCCGCTGTAGATACATTGGCATCCGTCAGGGCAAATTGATAATCGCGATCATGGTCCAAAGCCGGGATGTGGCCCCGCGCCTTGGCCACGGCCGCAAGGTCGATATCCGCCAGACAGATGCCCTCCTCCGTGCCGCCGTCCGACAGCACTTCGCCCCAGGGCGCGACGATCAGGGAATGGCCGTAGCTGAGGCGGCCGGAAACATGTTCGCCGCATTGCGCTGCCGCGATCACGAAACAGCCCGTTTCAATGGCCCGGGCCCGCATCAGCACGTGCCAATGGGCCTCCCCCGTGACCTGCATGAAGGCGGACGGGATAACCAGGATATCAGCGCCCGCCTTGGCCAGATCCCGGTATAGGTGGGGAAAGCGCAGATCGTAACAAATGCTCAGCCCCAGTTGGCCCCACGGCAGGGGTGTTACGACCGCATCGGCGCCGGGGCGGTAGTTATTGGACTCCCGCAGGCTTTTACCGTTTGGCAGGTCCACATCGAACATGTGGATTTTGTCATAGCGGGCGGCGATGGCGCCGGTTGGGTCGATCAGATATTGCCGGTTGGCCAGGCGCTCCTCACCCTCCAGCAGCACGGAAAGGGAGCCCGCCAGCAGCCAAGCCCCGGTTTCCACCGCCCATTCGCGAAAGGCGGCCAGGGCGGGGTGTTCGGCCTCCACGAACGCCTTGGCGCGGATGTTGTCGCGGCCCACCTCGATCATCGCGGCGCACTCGGGCGTGGTGATGAAATCAGCCCCCGCCGCCCGCGCCTCGCGGATCATGCGGCCCAGGGAGGCGATATTTTCATCCAGATCGTTGCTGGCGTTGATCTGCACACAGGCGGCCGAGAATGTGGTCATGCTCTTATCCTTGCAGGCTTAGAAGAGGGTCCAACTGTTGCTGTTGTTCCAGGGCATAAAGTTCGTCGCAACCGCCCACGTGGCGGTCACCGATGAAGATCTGCGGCACCGTATGGCCGCCCTGGGCCCGCTGCATCATTTCCTGGCGCGCGCCCGGTATTCTGCTCACGTCGATTTCGTCATAGGCCACGCCCTTGCTGTCCAGCAGCTTTTTCGCGTGATAGCAAAACGGGCAAAATCCCGTGGTGTAAATGGTAACGTCCGGCATTCCGTATCCTTCGTTATGCGCCTACAACACCCGCGCAAGGGTCAATACATCGACCCGCGCCGCGCCATGTCGTTTTAAGGTTCTCGTACAAGCCGACACCGTAGCCCCCGTGGTGAAGACATCGTCAATCAAAACCACGTGAGAGCCCTTAAGTCGAGCCTTATCCGCCTCCCGCACGGCAAAAGCGCCCCGCACGTTGCGATGCCGTCCCGCCCGGCTGAGGCCCCCTTGAGAGGCCGTTGCCCGGCTGCGTTGCAGCAGCTGGGGCTGACATGGCAGGCCCGTGGCCCGGGACACGGCATGCGCCAACAAGGCCGCCTGGTTGTAGCGACGGCTGATTAGGCGCAAGCGGTGCAGGGGCACGGGCAAAATCAGATCAGCCTCGGCCCAGAATTCGGCCCCGGCGCGGGCCAGCCATTGGCCGAAGGCGGGCACGCCGTCAAGGCGGTCGCCATGCTTGAGACGCAGCATCAGGGTGCGGCTCCGGTCGTCATAGGCGAGCACGGCACGGGCCCGGTCAAAGTCCGGTTGGCGGCGGCTGCAAGCGCCACAGAGCACCGCCGCGCCCTCATCATAGGGAAACGGAAAACCGCAGGCCCGGCAGCAGGGCGGTTCCAGAAACCGCATGCCCGACCAACAGGGCGCGCACAGGTTGCCTTGCCGGTCCACCATGGCGCCGCAACAAAGGCATTGCGGCGGCAGCAGGGCATCCAGAAAAACCCGCCCTCCATGATCAAGCCGGCGTCCGAACCTGGCGCCAAAACCTGCTCCAAACCGGGCGCCAAGACGGCGGCCTATATTGGCCATTGGCATTTCCACCATCGCCCTGTAATGCTCCCAACGTTGTGCGATTTCGGGGAAGGTCAACATTATGGCACGTCTGGAGGACAAGGTCGCCTTGATCACGGGTGGTGGCGCGGGCATTGGGCGGGCGGCGGCGTTGCTGTTCGCCGAGGAAGGCGCGGCGGTGGCATTTGCGGAGATTAATGTGGAGGCCGGCTCCGACGTCGTGGCCGAGATTGAGGCGATGGGCGGCCGGGCGCTGTTTGTCGCCACGGACGTCGCCGAACCGGATGCCGTCGAGGGCGCGGTAAGCCAATGCATCGCGGCCTTTGGCGGCCTGGACATCGTCTATAACAACGCCGGCGGCGCGACGGCGGATGACGGCAAGGTCAGCGAAATGCCCTTGCGGGAGTTCTGGCGGACCATGGGGGTGGATTTATACGGTAGTTTTTTGACCTGCCGCTTCGCCATTCCCCATCTGATCGAACGGGGCGGCGGCGCCATTTTGAACACCACTTCGATCCGGGCCATGAAGGCGACCCAGGGCGCGGATGCCTACACGGCCGCCAAGGGCGGTATCTTAACTTTGACCAAGGCCCTGGCCCAGGAATTGGCGGAACATAAAATCCGCGTGAATGCCGTCGCCCCCGGCGTCGTGGCCAGCGAACGGGTCCGCGCCATGATGGGTGATGTCGCCGCCAATCCACTGGCCCAGGCCACGCCCTTGGGCCATGGCGATCCGATCGAGGTGGCCCGCGCCGCCTTGTTTCTGGTCTCGGACGAGGCGCGCTGGATCACCGGGGTCATTTTGCCGGTGGACGGCGGCGTGGCGGCGGTGTGAAGCAGGGCGAGGCGGCGTGAGCCGATCCGACGTGACACAGGGCCCACCCCGGATCTTCGACCGGCGCACGGTACGCCGGCATAGGGACCGGGCCGCGGCCGGGCTGACGGCATACGATTTTCTGCTGCGCGAGGTGGCGGACCGCCTGGCTGATTGCCTGTTGGATATCAAACGCGCATTTCCCCTGGCCCTGGATCTGGGCTGCCACGGCGGGCAGTTGGCCGGCGTTTTGGCCGGCCGGGGCGGTATTGAACGTCTTGTGCAATGTGATCTGTCCCCGGCAATGGTGGGCCGCGTATCGCCGCCGCGCCTGGTCGCGGATGAAGAGGCCTTGCCCTTCGCCGCCGCCCAGTTTGACCTGATTATCTCCGCGCTGTCGCTACATTGGGTCAACGATCTGCCGGGCACGCTGAGCCAAATTCGCCGTTGCCTGAAACCGGACGGTCTGTTCCTCGCCGCCATTCTGGGCGGTGGCACCTTGGACGAACTGCGCCAGGCCATGTTGGCTGCCGAACTGGCGGTCATGGGCGGCGCATCGCCGCGGGTGTCCCCCTTTATGGATGCCCATGATGCCGGCGCCCTGATGCAGCGTGCCGGTTTCGCCCTGCCCGTGGTCGATACGGACCGGATCGTGCTGTCCTACACCGATCCCTTTGCCATGATGGCGGAATTGCGGGGCCTGGGCGAGGGCAACGCCGTCGTGGAACGCACTGGCCACTTCACGCCCCGCGCCATGATCGAGACCGCCGCGGACAATTATTTCCGCGACCACGGCGACGACAATGGCCGTATCCCGGCAACCTTTCAGATCATCACCCTGACCGGTTGGGCGCCCCACGAAAGCCAGCCGAAACCGCTCTCCCGCGGCAGCGGGCAAACGCCATTGTCGGATGCCTTTTAATGTGCTTCGGGCCCCCAGTCCAAGCTAGCGCATGTCGCGTTTAATTGAACGCGAGGCCATGCGCTAAAACCTTTAAGATAGAGCAACTTATCCGCATTCAATTGAATCCAATTGAATGCGGGTTGCTCTAACGTCGTTCTTTCCCTGCGCACGGCTGCGGGGGATAAATTTCTCGATCTGAAAGCTGGTAGGATGGTCATCGTACCGCAAGGCGCCTGACGCTAGACAGATTTCGGTATTGAATGACGCGGATCAAGGCTGCGGCGGCAGCCCGGCGCCCCTGCGCCGCCTCCGTGGAGCCGTGCGCTTGAGCGCACTGGCGTGAACGAAAAAAGTCTAGTTCAACGCTCCCGACGCCTCACCCTGATGATCACGACGCCGCGGCCAGCCGAATACATCACCGACCCCGATCCGCCCCTGGACGATTACGTCACCGATCCATCAAAGGCTCTTCAGATATTCCAACAACGCGGTTTTGTCCGCTGCTTTCAGCCGAACGCCATACAGATGCCCAGCGTTACTGTTGCCGGGCGTACCCGACAAACCCTCCATCGCGGTGCTGCCGTTCGACAATATGTCGGGCGATCCCGAACAGGAGTATTTTTCCGACGGCATTTCAGAGGACCTGACGACCGCCCTGTCGCGGTTTGACAGCTTGTTTGTGATCGCGCGGAATTCGGCCTTCACCTACAAGGGCGAGGCGGTGGACGTGAAACGCGTGGGCCGGGAGCTCGGCGTCCGCTATGTGCTTGAAGGCAGCGTGCGGCGCGCGGGCGATCGGGTGCGCGTCAACGCACAATTGATCGACGCCCTAAGCGACCGCCACGTCTGGGCGGAGCGGTTCGACCGCCAGATGGACGACGTCTTTGAATTGCAGGACGATATCGTCGCCTCCATCGCGGCAATCGTCGGACCCGAGATTACCCTGGCGGAGATCGAGCGGACGCGGGGTAAGCGGCCGGGCACGCTCGATGCATGGGACCATTACCTGCAGGCGGTCGCGTCCGTTCACAAAATGACGGAGGCTGATGTCGCCGAGGCGATGTCTCTACTGAAAAAGGCAATAGAAATCGAGCCGGATTTCGCCAATGCCCAAGCCTTGCTCGGTTATTGCCACCTTCATACCGGAATGCATGGGTGGGTGAGGCCCGCCCGGGCCGGGTTTGATGAGGCCCGGCGCATTACCGAGGATGCGGTCCGCCTGGCCCCGACAAGTCCCGAGACCAATCAAGCCTTCGCCTTCGCACTGTGGGCAACCGGAGATCCCGAACGGGCCGTTACCGCCGCCCGCAAGGCAATCGATTTGAACCCGAATTTCGCCGAAGCTTACGTCATCCTCGGTCTTGCCCTGACTTTTTTCGGCGAGGCGGACGAGGGCTTGGCCGCCTGCCTGAGAGCGGAGCGCAACAGCCCGAGGGATACTCGTGGAAGTCGTCTTTATGATGCCATGGGGCACGCATATTTTATGCTTGGTGACTACGGGCAAGCGATCGAAGTGTCAAAAAAATGCCTCCATCAAGACCGGTCCATGTTCGGCGCGTTGGTGACATTGGCCGGATCATACGCCTACCTGGACCGCCCCTCGGAGGCCAAACAGTCCATCGACGAGTTGCTTGCTCTGATACCGCGCTACTCCCTACGGGCCCTGCGCAAGAATCCGTGGTTTGTTCGGCCCGAGCATATCGACAAGTTGATTGAGGGCATGCGCCGCGCCGGCCTGCCGGAATAACCTTTGGTATTAATCGGGAATTTCGATGGTCAGCAGGGGGCCGTGCTGTTGCGCGCCGTAAACGTCGGTGTCCCCAAAGCTGCCCGAAGGCACCAGCCGTGGAACGGTGATCTTGATCGCCATGGCGACATCATAGGGAATGATTGAAACCTCATTTTGCGAGACCTGGTAAAGCGAGGCGATGAGTTCGGGATTGATCACGCCGCTGTCCCGCACGCGCTCATAGGTCGTCTCATCCCCGAACATCAGATCGAGAGTGCATAACAATGCCCCGGCATTCTTGGACCGCAAAACGGAGGTCAATTCCGACAGGGTGGCCATTTTACAGATCCACCATTTCAATGGGGAAGGGCTCCAGCGGGTCGTCGATCTCCATGATGTGCCAGAGGTTGAATTCGTAGGTCTCCCCGACCGGGATATCCGAAGGCGAAAATGGAATGGCGAGGTTGCCGGAGATACATTTGCGCCCGGGAAAGTCCGTGTGCAGCAGGGCCAGGCGCACCTTTGCCATCACCGTTTTGGAGGTTTCCTCATCGTCCGCCAGGACCTCGGCCAGAATGCCCACTTCATGGGGCGTGGCATCCTGGATTGGCTCGCGCGCGCCCATGGTACCCGATTTGCCATATACGTGGATGTTGAGCTGGTATTGACCCTCGTCAATGTCCAAGGCCTCAAGTTGTTGACGTATGCGCCCCCGGCAAATATCGAGAAAGTCATCAATGATGGCGATCAGGCCCGGGTCCCGCGCGCCGCCAACAAATATGGTTCGAAACCCGGACCGGCGCACCCCTTCGAGCTTCACCGTATAACGGTTCGAGCTTTCGAAGCGGCTGCCGGCAACCTTCACTGTGCGTTCATCGGTCTGCTCGTAGGTGGAATCGACCGTCACCAACGTCCCATCTGGCTCCTCCAGATGATAGGGACTGGGGTTTTCATAGAGCGTATGTGCCGCAACGCTCATGCGCGTACAGCGGCTATCGGGATGCGCCGGGGCGACCAGGAAATGGTCCGCCTTCAGGGTGCCGATCATGCAATCCTGCCCGGTTTTGGGAACGGCAACCGCGCCGGCGCATTCAATGATTTTCGACAGATGCCAGACCAGGCCGGGTTCATAAC
>JAPYPT010000484.1 GCA_029937535.1 Alphaproteobacteria bacterium | reverse complement strand
GGACATAGCGCACCATGTCCTCTTTCTCTTCCTGGTTCATGCCGGCCATGGGCTCATCCAGCAGTAACAAACGCGGCTCGGCCGCCAGGGCGCGGCCCAACTCCACCCGCTTTTGCAGGCCATAGGCCAGCGCGCCGGCGGACGTCTTGCGCAGGTCCGTCAAATTCAAAAATTCAATGATTTCCTCGACCCGTTCACGGTGTGCCACTTCCTCGCGCTGGGCCGGGCCCCAGTACATAAAGGCCGAAAGAACGCCGGTCTTCATCAGGACATGACGCCCCAGCATCATGTTCTCCAGCACCGTCATGCCGCGAAACAAGGCGATATTCTGAAAGGTCCGGGCGACCCCCAACTTGGCGATATCCGCCGGCCGGGTCTTGCTGATATCGTGATTTTCGAACAGAAGGCTGCCTTCGTCCGGGTGATAAAACCCCGAAATCATGTTCAACAAAGTCGTTTTGCCGGCGCCGTTCGGGCCGATAATGGCAAAAATCTCGCCTTCCTGAACTTCGGCGCTGACATCGGTCACCGCCCGCACGCCGCCGAAACTTTTGGCCACGCCCTGGATCTTCAACTTTACGCTCCCGCCGGAGCCAGCGGTATCGGTCATGCTGGGGTCACCCTTGTATTGTTAGATAAGCACCCATCGCGGGACCGCGCGGGCCAAGCCGTTCGTCCACGGCACATCGCGACCAAACGGGTTCGCAATAGAGGCAATAATTTAAACTTCATATTGGGAGATCCACATCGCCCGACCCTGTACCAAGACCATGCAGGGTAGTCCAACCCGTTGCTGATTAATCAGCTTATCCTGAGTTGCCCTAGCATAATCGGCTGGCAGTAAAGCGGCAGAAGACGGCCCAGTCAAGGGGCCAATGCCGCAATCTTGTCCTTGACAGCCCCGCCGCGATGTACCTTGGCCAATGGCGCGGGCGCCCGCGCCGATGGCCGAAAGACCGCCAGGGCGAGCCGTTCCACAGCCTTCGCCGCCCCGTCATAGAGCCATTTATTGGGCCGTTCCGGCCGCCAGATCGACATTATCGGCCCAGACCCACGCATCTTGATCATTTGACCTTCCGCCCAACGCCAGGGGGACCGCACATTATCGGCATCGTTAGAGGTGATTTTTGCGGCGAAAGGGGCTATGAAGCGTCTTGGTATTGTTCGGCGGCTCATGGGGGCAGGCCGCGCCGCCGGCACACCGCGCCGCGCGCCGCTCCTCGATACGGCCCGGAATGATACCTCCAACAACAATCCCGCGGCCCCCCTCGCCGCGCCAATTTGAAGATGATGAGGAGACAGCCCATGACCTCCATTGGCAATGATTCCCTGAAGACCCGCCGCACGCTTTCCGTGGACGGCCAGGACTATGACTATTTTTCCCTTCCCGCCGCCTCGGAAGGGGGTCTGGGTGATCTGTCCCGCCTGCCGTATTCCCTGAAGGTTTTGCTGGAAAATCTGCTGCGCCACGAAGATGGCCGCAGCGTCACCACAGATGACATCAAGGCCGTGGCCGCCTGGTTGAACGATCAACGTTCGGACCAGGAGATCGCTTTTCGTCCGGCCCGCGTGCTGATGCAGGATTTCACCGGCGTTCCGGCGGTGGTGGATCTGGCCGCCATGCGCGAGGCGGTGGTCAACATGGGCGGCGATCCGAAGCGGA
>JAPYPT010000229.1 GCA_029937535.1 Alphaproteobacteria bacterium | reverse complement strand
CCCGCGGCCAGACCGGACAGCCACAGCAACAATTGGCCCGGCGGATACCAATGCACCTGACCCTGACCATCGGTCCGCGACAACAGGGCCTGGCGGCACAACACGGCAATGGGAATGCCATAGACGACAATTTGAATGGCGGCGTAGGTCGGTCCCGCGGCCAGTCCGCTGATGACGCTTTCCACCAAAATCGCGATGGCGGCGCCTGGCAGACCCAGACTCAGTCCGGCCATGAACAGGGGCAAGGGCGCGAGGTAGGCCAGTAACAGGGCGCCCGCGCCAGGCAAAACGGCGGCGGCCTGCAACAGGCCGCTTATCAGGCCCGCCGCCACGGCGATCAGATAGAATTGTGCCATTTCTCTTGACCCGCCAGCGTCACCGCCCGTCGGGCCATGGAAAAGCGATGGCAATTATGGGCTGTAACCGCCGCTCTTCGATAAAACGAAGGTTTGCCCGACAAGCTAAATACAGAACGAACTATTGTAGGACGAAGGGCAGCAGCGCCAAAATCCGCGCCCGCTTGATGGCCTTGGCCAGTTCACGTTGTTTCTTGGCCGACACGGCGGTGATGCGGCTGGGCACGATTTTACCCCGTTCCGACAGATAACGCTGCAGCAGCCTGACGTCCTTGTAATCGATCTTGGGTGAATTGGCGCCCGAGAAGGGGCAGGTTTTACGCCGGCGGTAGAACGGCCGGCGCAGGGGAAGTTGGGAAATTTTGATATCCTGGGCCATGGCTTAGTCCTTAACGCTTTCCGCAGATTCACTTTCCGCAGTGTCGCTTTTTGGGGTTTCACTTTTTTGGGGTTTTTCGTCCGCGGCGCCCTCGGTCTGGCGGGGGCTGTCGTCGCGGGGGCGCGCATCGCGTTCCCGGCCGCCCCGATCACCCCGATCACCTCGGTCGCCACGATCACCCCGCTCGCCGCGGCCACCTCGGCCGCCGCGCGATTGCATCATGGCGGAGGGGCCTTCCTCCAGCTCCTCGACGCGCACGGTCATGTAGCGGATGATGTCCTCGTGCAGACGCAAGTTGCGTTCCAGCTCCAGAACCGCATCGGACGGCGCGTCCAAATTCATCAGAACATAATGACCCTTGCGGTTCTTCTTGATGCGATAGGTAAGGCCGCGCACGCCCCAATATTCTGTCTTTGCCACTTCGCCGCCATTGTCCGCCACCAGCTTGGTGAATTCCTCGGTCATGGTATCGACCTGCTGGGATGAAACATCCTGACGCGCGATGAAAACGTTCTCGTATAACGGCATGCCTGTCCGTTGCTCCTTCAGTGCGGCGGGGCGATATCCCGGCGCCGCATATGTCCACGAATTCTTATATTACCTTGCCAATCGGCCCCGCCCATTTCCTTCAGGCGTCAGCCATGACGAAAGGGCCCGGCTATTCAGGCAAGGCGCGGCATATAGACACATATGCGTGCCCGGCGCAAGCCGGCTTGACAGGCCCCGGCCACCCTTTATGACTGAAGGCGAAACGGATGGTAACAGTAAGGGAGAGAGCCATGGCGCGCGCCTTTGTTTTTCCAGGTCAAGGCAGTCAGGCTGTCGGCATGGGCAAGGAGCTGGCGGACGCTCTGCCCACGGCGGCACGGGTGTTCGAAGAAGTCGATGAAGCGTTGAGCCAGAACCTCTCGCGGTTGATGTTCGAGGGCCCGATCGAGGAATTGACCCTGACCGAAAACGCCCAACCCGCCCTGATGGCCATGAGCCTGGCCGTGGCCCGCGTGCTGCGGCTGGACGGCGGCGTGGAATTCACCAAGCACTGCCAATTCGTCGCCGGACATTCCCTGGGTGAATATTCCGCCCTGTGCGCGGCGGACGCCCTGCCCTTGGATGTCACCGCCCGGCTGCTGAAGAAACGCGGTCAGGCCATGCAACAGGCCGTGCCCGTGGGCCAGGGCGCCATGGCGGCATTGCTGGGCCTGGATTTTGACGCCGCCGTGGGCGTCGCTAGGGACGCGGCGGAGGGGCAGGTCTGCGATACCGCCAATGACAATGCCCCGGGCCAAGTCGTGGTTAGCGGAGATCGGGAAGCCGTGGAACGGGCCGTGGCGCTGGCCAAGGAGCGCGGCGGGCGGCGGCCCATGTTGTTGCCCGTCAGCGCGCCGTTTCACTGCGCCTTGATGCAGCCCGCCGCCGACGTCATGGCGGCAGCCTTGGCGGAGACGGCACTGCTGGCGCCAGCCGTGCCCCTGGTCGCCAATGTGGTGGCGGCGGCGGTTAGCGAACCCGATGAAATCCGCGAGTTGCTGGTGGCCCAGGTCACATCCATGGTGCGGTGGCGCGAATCCGTGCTGTATTTGCGCGGCCAGGATGTGGACAAGCTTGTTGAAGTGGGCGCCGGCAAGGTTTTGACCACGATGTTGAAACGTATCGACAAGGAGATTTCCGGCCAGGCGGTCAATTCGCCCGATGATATCGAAAGCTTTCTCAAATCAATCTAATGAAACGCAAGGAACGCTAAATCATGTTCGATCTTTCGGGAAAATCCGCCCTGGTTACCGGCGCCTCGGGTGGGATCGGCGGCGCCATCGCCCGGCATTTGCATGGCGCCGGCGCCATTGTCGGGCTGTCGGGCACCCGGGTCGAGGCCTTGCAGGCGCTGGCCGGGGAATTGGGCGAGCGCTGCGCGGTGTTGCCCTGCGATCTGGCTGACGGCGAGGCGGTCGCCGCGCTGGTCGGAGAGGCGAACGAGGCCATGGGCGCGGTGGACATCGTGGTCAACAACGCCGGGCTGACCCGGGACAATCTGGCAGTGCGCCTGAAGGACGAAGATTGGGAGGCGGTCATGACGGTGAATTTGACGGCGGCTTTCCGCCTGTCCAGGGCTGCGTTGCGCGGCATGATGAAGCGGCGTTGGGGCCGAATCGTCAATATCACCTCTATCGTCGGGGTGACCGGCAACGGCGGACAAACCAACTACGCCGCGTCCAAGGCCGGCATTATCGGCTTTTCCAAATCCTTGGCCCAGGAAGTCGCCTCGCGCAATATCACCGTCAATTGCTTGGCGCCGGGTTTTATTCAAACACCGATGACCGATGCCCTGGACGAGGGCCAGCGGCAGGCCCTGCTGGCCGGCATACCCGCCGGGCGTCTGGGCGTGGTTGACGATATCGCCGCCGGCGCCTTGTATCTGGCCAGCGAGGAGGCGGCCTATGTCACCGGCCAGACGCTGCATATCAATGGCGGCATGGCGATGATATAGGTTTGCGGGTTGGGCGGGTTCTTTACCGTCATGCGGGGTCTTGGCCTTTGCCAATGTTCATGGTACCAAGCCCCGCCTTTCCCGACTGGCACCTTTGCGGGCCGGTATGGTAGAGACAGTGATTGCGGATAATATTTTTGAAAACTGGACAGCGCGAAGGAATTAACACATGAGCGATACTGCCGATCGCGTAAAGAAAATCGTCGTTGAGCATCTCGGCGTGGAAGAAGACAAGGTTTCCGAAGGTGCTTCCTTTATCGACGACCTTGGCGCCGACAGCCTCGATACGGTTGAATTGGTGATGGCATTCGAAGAGGAATTCGGCATCGAAATCCCTGATGACGCCGCCGAAAAAATCGCCACCGTCAAGGACGCCATTACATTCATTGACGCCAACGCCTCCTGATTGCGGATCCGCGCCACTTACCGGTCACGGTGGGCGGCGGGCCGGGGAGATTAAGTTGAATTGCGCCGACGGAGGCTGGAGATGAGCGAACGCAGGGTCGTTGTCACCGGAATGGGTCTTGTCACGCCATTGGGCGTGGGTATCGATGCTGTTTGGACGCGCCTGCTGAACAGTGAATCCGGCGCCGGGCGGATCAAACAAATCGACACCACTGACTTGGCCGTAAATATCGCCTGCGAGGTCCCATTGGGCGACGGCGCGCCCGATTTCAATGCCGACGACTGGATCGCGCCAAAGGACCAACGCCGGATCGATAACTTCATTATCTTTGGTCTATCGGCGGCGGCACAGGCCTTGGCGGATGCCGGGTGGACACCCGATGACGAGGAAGCCCGCTTGCGCACGGGTATTCTGGTCGGCTCCGGTATCGGCGGATTGGCGACGATCGAGGCGGCGGCCATCACCCTGCATGAGCGGGGACCGCGCCGGATCAGCCCGTTTTTCATTCCCGGTTCCCTGGTCAACCTGTTATCGGGCCATATTTCCATCAAATACGGTTTCAAGGGGCCCAACCATGCGGTTGTAACGGCCTGCTCCACGGGCGCCCATGCCATCGGGGACGCCGCCCGTCTGATCATGCTGGACGATGCGGACGTCATGGTCGCCGGCGGCGCCGAGGCCGCGATTTGCCGCCTTGGCATGGCCGGTTTCGCGGCTTGCAGGGCGCTATCGACCGGTTTTCAGGATGAGCCGGCCCGGGCCTCGCGGCCGTACGACAAACAACGCGACGGTTTTGTCATGGGCGAGGGTTCCGGCATCGTGGTGTTGGAGGAATTGCAACATGCCAAGGCCCGCGGCGCCAAGATTTATGCCGAAGTGGCCGGCTATGGTCTGTCGGGCGACGCCCACCATATCACCGCGCCGGCGCCCGATGGCGACGGCGGCTTTCGCGCCATGCAGGCGGCCCTGCGCCGGGCCAAGCTGAATCCGGAAGACATTGACTATATCAATGCCCACGGCACCTCGACGCCCCTGGGTGACGAGATTGAGGTTGGGGCGGTGAAACGGCTGTTCGGCAATGCGGCGGGCGCGATGTCCATGTCATCGACGAAATCGGCCATCGGCCATCTGCTGGGCGCGGCGGGCAGCGTGGAAGCGATTTTCTCGATCCTGGCCATGAACCAGGGCGTGGCGCCGCCGACCTTGAATTTGGACGACCCCTCGGACGGCCTGGACATTGATTTGGTTCCCCACACCCCCAAGGAACGGACCATCCGGGCGGTATTATCAAACTCCTTTGGATTTGGCGGTACCAATGCCTCCCTGGTCCTGATTCCGGCGGAATAATACGAAACCATTATTCGATGACCATCGAAGGTGGCCCCCAAACCCCCGCCCCGGCCCGCCGCCTGTTGCGGCTTTTCATTGTCTTTTTGCTGCTCTGCCTGATTGCCGCGGGCGCCGCGGCCGGTTGGGGTTATGCCCAGTTCACCCGGCCCGGCCCGGCCGTCCTCGACCGTTCCATCGTTTTGACCAAGGGCAGCGGCCTGAAGGAAATCGCGGCGCGGCTGGCCGGAGCGGGGATCATTTCCCAGCCCCTGGTTTTTCGCGCCGGCGTGCGTTTGGGGGGCTGGTCGCGGGATCTGCGCGCCGGCGAATTCCGCTTTCCGGCCCAGGTCTCCATGCGCGGCGCCGTATCGATCCTGCGCCTGGGCAAGACCGTCGTCCGACGCATCACCGTACCCGAGGGTTTAAGCAGCGCCCGGGTCATCGATCTGCTGGCCCGGACCGAGGGGTTGCGTGGCGATATTGCCCGGATACCCGGCAACGGCACATTGCTGCCCGAGACTTACCATTTCTCCCACGGCGATGGGCGCGGGGCGGTGCTGGCCCGCATGGTGGCGGCAATGGACGACGCGTTGGCGAATTTATGGCCAGGGCGCATGAAGGGCTTGCCCCTGGCCAGCCCAGCCGAGGCGGTAATCCTGGCCTCCATCGTGGAGAAGGAAACCTCATTGCACGGGGAACGCGCCCGCGTCGCCAGTGTCTTCATCAACCGGCTGCGCCGGGGCATGCGCCTGCAATCCGACCCGACCGTGGTCTTCGGCTTGACGGCTGGGCTGAAACCTTTGGGCCGCGCCTTGCGCCGGGCGGATCTGGACCGGCAGACGCCCTACAACACCTACCGTATTCCCGGTCTGCCGCCGGGCCCGATCACCAATCCGGGACGGGCGGCACTGCGCGCGGCGCTGCATCCCGCGCCCGGCAAGGACCTCTATTTTGTCGCCGATGGAACGGGGGGTCATGCCTTTGCCGCGACCTTCCGCGAGCACAAACGCAACGTCAGACGCTGGCGCCGCCTGAAGGCGAAGCGGGCGGAATAAAATTATCTAGCGCATGTCGCATTCAATTGAATGCGACATGCGCTAAGACCTTTAAGATAGAGCAATTTATCCGCATTCAAATGAATGCGGGTTGCTCTAGAATGCCGATTTCCCGATGGCCGGGATTTCTTCTATAATCCAAAGTGGTTCGCGGCCGTGAAAAGAAGGATATGTTGCAGTGTCTGTTTCATCCATGACCGGATTCGCCCGAGCCTCGGGCGGCGTTGGTGACGATAGCTGGACCTGGGAGATTAAAAGCGTCAACAGCCGCGGCCTCGATTTGCGCTGCCGGCTGCAGGGCGGCCTGGAGAGCCTGGAGGCCGCCGCCCGCGCCGCCGCCACCAAGCGTTTTCATCGCGGCAATGTCGCCATGAGCCTGACCTTGAACCGGGCCAGGGCAACGGCCGAGGTGCGCATCAACGACGATGTGCTGGAAACCATGCTGAAGGTGGCGGACGATCTGGCCAAACGCATCGGCGCCGCCCCGCCCACCGTCGAGGGCCTGCTCGCCCTGCGCGGCGTGGTGGAAACCGTCGACCGGGAAGACAACGACGATGACCGCAAGGCATTGGAAGCCGGTGTCCTCGCCACCTTGGAGCAAACCCTGGATCTCTTGGCCCGGGACCGGGGCGCGGAGGGGCGGCGGCTGGGCGCCATCGTGGCCGAACAGGTGGATGCGATCGCCGATCTGACAACGGGCGCGGGCGAACTCGCCGCCCTGCAACCGGCCGCCCTGAAGGCGCGGCTGCGCCAGCAAGTGGCGCAAATTCTCGAAGATGCCGCCGGGCTGCCGGAGGACCGCTTGCTGCAGGAAGCCGCCATTTTGGCGACAAAATTCGATGTGCGCGAAGAGCTGGACCGCCTGGCCGCCCACGTGGAAGCCGCCCGCGAATTGCTTGGGGATGACGGCGCCGTTGGCCGCCGGCTGGATTTTCTGGCCCAGGAATTCAACCGGGAGGCCAACACCCTTTGTTCGAAATCCCAGGATGCGGCGTTGACAAAGATCGGCATAGAACTGAAAACAGTGATCGATCAATTCCGCGAGCAGGCACAGAATATTGAGTGATCAACCCTTCGACCCAAGCACCCTGGACGGCGGCAATGCCCGCCGCGGTCTGATGCTGGTGCTGTCTTCGCCCTCGGGCGCTGGCAAGACCACGCTGTCACGGCGGCTGCTGGCCGAAGACCCGGATCTGATCATGTCGGTCTCGGTCACGACGCGCCCCATGCGGCCGGGCGAACAGGAAGGCATTGATTATAATTTTATCGATGGGACCGATTTCGATCTGATGGTCAACCGCCGCCAGTTGCTGGAACATGCCAAGGTCTTCGATCACTATTACGGCACCCCGGTCGACCCGGTTGAGGCGGCCTTGGCGGCCGGCCACGATGTGCTGTTCGATATTGATTGGCAAGGGGCCCAGCAGTTGAAACAGGCCAAGGGCGCCGATCTGGCCAGCATCTTTATCCTGCCGCCCTCCACCAAGGAGTTGGAACAGCGTCTGAAAAGCCGGGCCCAGGACAGCGGCGAGGTGGTGGCCCGGCGCATGTCGAAAGCCGGCGACGAAATCAGCCGTTGGTCGGACTATGATTACATCATCGTCAATCATGACGTCGAAGACGCCCTGGCCGAGTTGCGGGCCATCCTGACGGCGGAACGCCTCAAACGGGCCCGGCAAACCTACCTGGTGAACTTCGTCAAACGCCTCCAGGACGGGCAATAAAATTAATACGGTGACGTAGTAATAATTAATACGGTGACGTAGTAATTATATATGGGAAAAATTCACGGTACTTGTTTGAATTCAGCAGCTTAATTAATTATTACGTCGCCGCAAAAATAATTACGTCGCCGCCAAAAATAAACTAACGGTCAATCCAAATAGGGGAATTCGTTCATGAGCAAGACAAAAGTTACCGGCACGGGCGGGGAACTGCTGATGCATCAATTGGTGGCCCAGGAGGTGGAGTACGCCTTCACCAACACGGGCAGCGCGGAGGCGGGCTTTTTCGATGCCTTTCTGACCGTGCCCGGCGTTCAGCCGATCCTGCTGCTGGCCGAATCCCTGGTCCTCTCGGCCGCCGACGGTTATGCCAAGGCGGCGAAAAAGCCCGCTTTCGTGAACGTGCATCTGGCGGCGGGAACGCGCCAGGGCTCGGGGCAGCTGCAAAACGCCTATTTCGACGGCTCGCCCATGGTGGTGACCGCCGCCATGCGCGACAACGGCTCCTTCGGCGATCATAACACGCTAGGCGCCTCGGGCGGCTTCAGCCAGATGGGCGCGGTCGAGGACATCACCAAGAACCGTTGGGAAGTCACCGATGCCCGCGGCATCCCCATGGCCACCCGCCGGGCCTTCAAGGAGGCCATGAC
>JAPYPT010000228.1 GCA_029937535.1 Alphaproteobacteria bacterium | reverse complement strand
ATTCTGATTTCCAACGATTGGAAAAGCCGAGATTCTTGCCTAATGCAATGACATAACTTCATCAAAAATCATCGTCTTCTTCATAGACAAGTTTTGGCTCGCCATCGTCACCTAAATAACTTCCATCGTAATTTCTCATCAGCCCTTGAGCGATCTCATCAAACATCGGCCTCAAGCTGTTTACGTTGGCATGAACGTACCTTGATGTGATATCGCCCGTCTTGTGGTTCAGCATCTTTTTGATGTTACCCCAATCGAAATTGAATTCGAATGCTATGGAGCCGAACGTGTGACGAAGAGTATGGCTGGTGAAGCGTACGCCGATGTAGTCGGACACCTTCGCCATGATACCCAAGACATCAATGACCAAGATGATAGGCGATCCTGCGGTCATGCGATACCACCTTAGCGATTGGGGCATGTTCCAGGCTGATCGACCGCGATACGTTGCGGCATACACGGGCCTGCGCTATAGGTGAGACACACAGGTGGGACATCAACGACAACAGTCATCGTCGAAACTTAATGTTATCAATGGCTTGCAGGAATGGTGGAGTGTCCCCCTCCTTCCGCCACTTATCCTAAGCCGCGCGACATCGGAGGCCTAATGGCGGGACATCGAGGGACGCGATCACCGGCCAGATTTCAAGATGTCCGCGAACCGGCCGAAGGACTGGCCTATAAATAGTATGGATCCATGCAGCGAATTGGACTGAGCCAACGTGTTGATGCCGTTCCCGGCCGCGATGAGCGGCGCGACGGCCTTGACCAGCGTTGGCATTCGGTTTGCCGGAATATGGGCGCCTTGGCGGTTCCGTTGCCCAATGGCCCGGCCACGGCGGCGGAACTGGTTGATGGGTTGGGCCTGCACGGCATTATCCTAACGGGCGGCAACGACGTGGCTGAGGCACCGCTTGCCAGCAATGTGGCGCCGGTACGGGACCGATTGGAGCGCGCCCTGATCGAATTATGCCTCGGCCGCGGGCTTCCCCTGCTTGGCGTTTGCCGGGGCATGCAAATGATCAACGTGGCCCTTGGCGGATATCTTGGCCGTACCGATGGTCATGCGGGCGTCGATCATATGATTTCAAGCGCGGACAATGCGCCCTGGCCGAAAAGCCGCCGGGTCAACAGCTATCACGATGTTTGCATTCCGATCGAGGGGTTGGCGCCGAGCCTGCGCTGTCTGGCGCGCGCCGAAAATGGCGATGTGGAAGCGTTCCGGCATGCCGGCGGGCGGTGTCATGGCATCATGTGGCACCCCGAGCGGGAGGCGCCACCCCTGGCCGAGGATATCGCCTTCATGACCCAAGCGTTGGAGCTGTAGACGCCCATGCGCGCGATCATTCTGGCGGCGGGACAAGGGACGCGGTTGGCGCCTCATACCGATGACCGGCCGAAATGCCTGGTGGAACTGGCCGGCCAGACCATGCTGGCCCGGCAATTGGCGGTTCTGACCGCCGCCGGCATTGACGATATTGTCCTGGTCGGCGGCTATCGGGCGGATCAACTCGCCGGTCTGTCGCCTGATCTGGTGGTGAACAAGGATTTCGCCTCCACCAACATGGTGCATTCGCTGTTTTGTGCCCGGGCGTTCATGGACGGCGGCGACGATATCCTGATCGCCTATAGCGACATTGTTTACGAGGCGCGGGTGCTGCAGGCCCTGCTGGCCGGTCCGGACGGTGTCTGTGTCGCCGTCAACACCGCTTGGCGGGCCCTGTGGCAAGCCCGCATGGATGACCCCCTGGCGGACGCCGAGAGCCTGCGCATGGCCCCTGACGGCGGCCTGCTGGAGATTGGGCAAAAGGCCGCTGACTATGGTGAGATCGAGGGCCAGTATATGGGCCTGATCAAGGTTTCGGCGGCGCGGGCGCCGCTGCTGTTGGGTGTTTACGAAGACATGGCCAGCCTGCAACGATATTCAGGCGCGGCCCATGGCAATATGTACCTGACCGATTTCCTGCAGCGCCTGTGCGACCTGGATTGGCCCATTCACGGCGTCACGGTCGATGGCGGCTGGCTGGAAGTGGACAGCGTCGAGGATCTGGCGGTCTACCATGACCTGGCGGCACGCGGCGAATTAGGCCGATTTTGCAAACTAGACCATTTTCGAGAGTGAAATGGCCAATCAAGGTCGCGGCGGCCAAGGTCGCGACGGCGGCCCGGCGCTTATGCGCCGCCCGCGCGGAGTGGTGTGCTCTTGCACACAAACGTGAGCGAAGAAAGCTAGACCTTTTTGGATGAATATCGAAAAAGGTCTAGCCTAGCTAATCGATCATCGCATTGGGGATCAGCAGGATAATCGTGGGGAAGGCGATCAGGATCGCCACGTTGATCAGATCGACGAACACGAACCAGCCGCAACCCTTGAACATATCGCCCATTTTTACGTCCGGGGCCACGCCCTTCAAAATATAGACATTCAGGCCCACGGGCGGCGTGATCAGGCCGATTTCCACCATGCGGACCACCAGGACGCCAAAGACGATGGGGTCGATGCCCAGTTCCTTGATGGTCGGCAGAATGATCGGCACGGTCAACAGCAACATGCCGATGCCGTCCAAGAACATGCCCAGAACCAAATACATGCCCAGAATGGCAATCAGGACGAGGGTCGGGTGGGCGTCAATGGAGAGGATGTTTTCCGCGACCGCGGCCGGCATCCCGGTGAAGCCCAGGAAATGCACGAAGATCAAGACGCCGGCGACGATGGCGAAGATCATCGCCGAGGAGCGGGCGGTTTCCATCATGGCGTCGATGAATTTCTTGAAATTCAAGCCGCCGAATATGGCCAGCACCAAGGCGCCCAGAGCGCCCACGGCGGCCGCCTCGGTCGGGGTGGCGATGCCGGTGTAGATCGTGCCCATGACCAGGATGACCAGGACCACCATGCCCCAGACGCCCTTGATGGATTTGAAACGATCGTTCCAGGTAATGCCCTTGATGGGCGGGCCCAATTCAGGATTGATCTTGAAGCGGATAATCAGCATCACGGAATAACTGAATGCTTCCAGCAAACCGGGCAGGATACCCGCCAGCAGCAGGGCGCCAATGGATTCTTCCGCGATGAAGCCGTAGATCACCATCAAGACCGATGGCGGGATCATGGTCGCCAATGTGCCGCCGGCGGCAACGCAGCCGGTGGAAACCTTGTCGTCGTAGCCGTACTTTTTCAATTCCGGCAGGGCGATGCGCCCCATGACCGCCGCCGAGGCCGTGGAGGCGCCCGAGGCGGCGGCGAAACCGGCGGAACCGAAAATCGTCGCGATGGCCAGGCCGCCCGGCAGATGCCCGACCCATTGCCGCGCCGCCCAGTACAGATCCCGGGTGATGCCGGCGTAAAAGGCAAAGAAGCCCATCATGATGAACAACGGCAGCACCAACAGCGTATAGGCCGAGAGATGGCCTTGGGGAATGGTCGATGCAAGGGAGGCGGCGGGGACGTAGCCCCGCAAAATCCACAGGCCGATAAAGCCCGTGATGGCCGTGGCGAAGGCAATGCGGATACCGGACATCAGCATGACGGTAAGGGCGAGAAGGGCGAGCATGCCCAGGGTGATTGGATCCATGACGGCTTTTTTGTCCTAACTAAGAAACCCGCGAATTTCCCGTGGGCCTATTCGGTTACATGCAAATCGGATTTTTCAACGATGGCGGCGGGGAACCGGTCCGGCATGAGTTTTTGCAGGACCTGTAACGCCATGCGAATTGCGATCATGCCGTAGCCCAAGGGGATGACCGCCGCCGACGGCCATACCGGCCAATAGGGCGGCGACATGGTGACATCCTCGTAATCAAACGCCAGCCAGGCATTCTTGGAGCTGAAATAGGCCAGGGCCGCACAGGTCAAGGCGGAAACAATCAAGGATACAATATCGGTGACGCGGCGGACTTTTTTCGGCAAGGCATCGACCACGAAGGTCATGCCCACGTGGCCATCGCGCGCCTGAACGTAGGAAACGCCGAAAAACACGATCATGGGCAGCAATAACTCCGCGCCTTCCAAATGTCCCGGCAGGGGCGAATTGAAGACATAGCGGCCAATCACTTCGGCCACCACCCAGAACATGACGCAAAGAATCAAAATGACCGAACCGTAGGTCAGAAAATTCTCAGCGAAGCGCATGGTAAGTTCAGCCTTGATCGTGACCAGCGCCATGGCGCCGGTCACGACCAAAACAATTACGATAACGAGTAGTAGTTCAGACATTACGCTTACCGAGGTGCCAAATGGTCTCTACTTCGAATACTTGGCAACAACGGATTTCACGTATTTCAACATATCGGACCCGGGCCGGCCCTTGGCGTCCTGTTCCTTGGCCCATTCCTTGTAGATCTTGCCGGCGCCGGCGGCGAGTTCCGCGCGGACCGAGGGATCAACTTGCACGACTTCAAGTTTTTTATGGAACAACGGGATCCATTTCTTGTCGGCCGTGACGTAGGCCTTGATCATAGTTGCAATGGCGCTCTTTTGCGCCGCGGGCAAGGCATTCTGGACCGACTTTGGTGTCGCGTTCCAGGCATCGATGTTAACCGTTTGCAGGCACATGAAACCACTCATGCCCAGGCCTTCGGTCACATACTTGGAGACTTCATACAGCTTGTAGGCGCCGAAGGCATAGCTGTAAGGAAAACCGAAGCTGTCGATGGTGCCACGGTCCAGGGCGTTGTAGCCGTCGGGCGCGGTAACCATGGTCGGCACGGCGCCGAACACCTGTAACGCCTTGGCGTTCAAGCCGGAAATCCGCATCTTCACGCCCTTCATGTCGGCCGTGGTCTCGATCCGCTTGTTGCCCATGAATTCGTAGGCGGGCAGGAAGGCAGGGCCGAAATAACGCATGTTCCAACGTTTCGCCAATTCGGCGACGATCGCCGGATGCTCCAGCACTTCATCTTCCACGTTGGCCCGCTCTTGCAGGTCGCGGGGGAGGAGGAAAGGCAGTTCCATCACGGACAGCAAGGGCAGCTTGCCGGGATAATAGCCGACGCAAATCTGGCCGGCTTCAAAGGCGCCAACCCGGATGTTCTCGGGGTTTTGCCGGCGTGGGCCAAGGGCGTCGCCGTAGTTGATTTTCAGCTCGAACTTACCGCCGCCGGCCTTTTCCAGATTGACCTTCAAGGATTCAATACCGGCGGTAAAGGCACGCTTGCCACCCCAGATATTAAAGTTCCAGACGGAATCGGCGGCTTGCGCCGTTGCTACCGCGCCAAAGCTAAATGCGAGAAACGCGGCCGTGGCCACGGTTGCCGTAGATTTAAGAATAGTTTTTGCCACGTAACTATACTCCCCTGTTGAGTTGGAATTTGCTCTTATATTGATTGCGTACTTAGCATAGGCATACAGAGCGGTCAAAGCAAAGCCCAGCGCGGTTATTCGCCGTCCGGTATTTCAACATCCAAGGCCAAAATCATGGCGCTCCAGGATTTGCCATGGCCGTCGAGATTAAGGGATTCATTGACCCCGCCCTCCAACGCCCGGTCCATGACGAAATTCAGTCCGTGCAGGTTTGGCAATTCATACCGCTTGATGTCGCCCAGCAGGACCCCGCCGAATTCTTCTTTCAGGCGCTCCGCCGTCAACTGTTCCCGCAACACCGGGTAATGGGTGGGATCGTAGACGAAGATCGCCAGGTTGGAGCGGTTGCCCTTGTCGCCCGAGCGGGCATGGGCGAGCTGACGCAATGGAACCCTCATGCCGTGAACAATTCCATGTCCGGTTTGACATCCCCACGATCCACGAACGTCGAATAAGTCATCACCGAAGGCGTGATATGGCCCCGGTAGCCGCCGCCCGCCGCCGGCCCGCAACACAACAGCGACTCCACCTCCCATAACAGTAATTCCGCTTCCGGCCGCGAGGATGCCCGCAGGGCGCAGCGCAGGCGCACGTCCTGGGCGGTTGCCGGATAATCAACGGCGGATGCGTGCAGGGCGGACACGCCAATCAGGTCAATCCGCGTTGGCCCGTTGCTGCCATGCAGATCATGCATGCGTTCAGCCACGATGTCGCCGGCCATTTGGGCCCGCTGGGCAGCACCCGGTCCGGCATAGGAGATTTCCGCCTCGGCCAGCAGGCCGCCGTCAAAGGCCACGGTGACCTTCAACTGATCGGGACGCGCCGCGC
Source organism: Alphaproteobacteria bacterium (assembly GCA_029937535.1). GTDB lineage: Bacteria > Pseudomonadota > Alphaproteobacteria. The sequence continues at coordinate 2,275 of JAPYPT010000228.1, read as the reverse complement.
CGCCGGCCTGATCGACCCTGACCCGGTCCGCTCCGTCGTCGGCCAAGGTCACGCGGGAGAAATCGGCGCTGACATCGGGCGTCAGATAGGCGGCGGGGTCGTGAACTTCATACAGCAACTGCTCCTTCACCGTACGCTGGCTGACCAGACCGCCACTTGCCGCGAGTTTGGTGATGGTGGCGCCGCCCTGGGCCGTCACTTCCGCCAGGGGGAAGCCGACATGGGCCAAATCGGGCACCTCCTTGTGACCGGGGTCGGCGAAATAGCCGCCCGTGACCTGGGCCGCGCATTCCAGCAAATGTCCCACCGCCGTGCCCGCGCCCAAGGTGGGCCAATCGTCCAGGTCCCAGGAGAAATGATGCGCGATGGGGGCCAGGAACAGGGACGGGTCCGCCACCCGGCCGGTAATTATGACATCCGCCCCGGCCTCGATCGCCGGCAGAATGGCGTCAATGCCCAAATAGGCGTTGGCCGCCAGCATCTCCCGCCCGGTCTCCGAGAGGCGGCAATCAGGCTCCATCAGATGGCTGTCCGGACCAATCAAATGGCTGACCTCGTCGCCCGTGACGGCGGCAACCTTCAGGCCCGTTAAGCCCAGCTCCGCCGCGATCTCCACCGTGCGCAGGGCCGCCGCGCGCGGGTTGGCCACGCCCATGTTGGTGACGATCCGGGTACCTGCGGCGCGCGCCAGTGGCAGCACCGCCCGCATGCGCCGCTCCAGCAACGGATTATAACCCTGGGCGGGATCGGCCCGGCGGTCACGATGGCCAAACGCCAGGGTCCGCTCGCCGACGCATTCAAAGACCATGGCCTGCAACTGGCCATGGCGCAGCAGATCCAGGGCCGGTTCCAGCCGATCGGAGGAAAACCCCGCCCCCGTGCCGATGCGGAAGGTGTTTTTGCTATCCATGGCGTCAACCTAGCACGGCGGTTCATGGTGTCGCGGGAAATTGATCCAGGCAGCCGGCATGCTGTTTAACGGCGCGGGCGCATCTGTGCCATGAAGCTGGCGGTTTGTGGTAACCTCCCCGCCAATGTGACTTCAAATTGGAATTCCCATGACAAATCCAGAAACCGGCGGCGCCCTTGAGGGTTTCCGCGTTGTTGACCTGACCCGCGTGCTGGGCGGGCCGTTTTGTACCCAGTTGCTGTCCGACCACGGCGCCGAGGTGATCAAGGTGGAGCCGCCCCAGGGTGACGAGGTGCGGGACTGGGGGCCACCGTTCAAGGACGGGCTGTCCGCCTATTTCACCGGTGTTAACCGCAACAAGCAATCCCTTGGCCTGGATCTGCGGACCGAACGCGGGCAGGAGGTATTGTTCCGCATGCTGGAAGAGGCGGATGTGATGATCGACAATTTCAAGGCCGGCAGCCTGGAGAAATGGGGCATCGGTTACGAGGACGTACTGGCGAAACGCTTCCCCAAGCTGATCTATTGCTCGATCACCGGGTTTGGCGCCGACGGCCCGTTCGGCGGCTTTCCTGGGTATGACGCCGTGGCCCAGGCCCTGTCGGGACAGATTTCGGTGAATGGCTCGCCCGAGTCCGGCCCGATCCGCATTGGCGTGCCGATCATTGACCTGGCGACGGGACTCTATGCGGCCATCGGCATATTACTGGCGGCCGAGGAACGTCGCCGTTCGGGCCGGGGGCAGCGGGTCGATACCTCGTTGTTCGATACCGGTGTTGCCTTACTGCATCCCCAGGCCGCGAATTATTTCATGACTGGCAAGGCGCCCGTTCCCACTGGCAATTCACACCCCAACATCTCCCCCTATGATCAGTACGCCACCAAGCAGGGGCGGCTGTTTCTGGCCATCGGCAATGACCGCCAATTTCGTCTGTTAGGCGAGATCCTGGGCCATCCCGAATGGGCCGCCGATCCTCGCTTCCTGCACAATCCCGAACGTGTCGAACATCGCGACGCCCTGAATGCCGCCATCTCGGAGGCGCTGGCGGATCGGGTGGCGGAGGATGTCTCCACCGCCCTGCTGGCCAAGGGCGCCCCGGCGGGCGCGGTGCTGACAATCCCCGAGGTCGCCGAACATCCCCATACCAAACATCGTGAGATGGTGGTGGAACTGGACGGCTATCGCGGCACCGGCATCCCGATCAAAATGGGCCGCACGCCGGGCGCCGTGCGGACCACGCCGCCCCATTTTGGCAGCGCCACGCGGGACGTTCTGGCCGGCCTTGGGTACGACCGAGGCCAGGTTGACGACTTGATCACGGACGAAATCGCCTTCACGGAACGGGCCAAGGCGCCGACCTGAGG
>JAPYPT010000227.1 GCA_029937535.1 Alphaproteobacteria bacterium | reverse complement strand
TAGTGCGGGCAAGATCGCTTCTAGACAGTTTGCCCGCCTAGACCTTGAGCCTGAATATTGAATTGGCAGCATCATATTGGTCGTGGTCGTGGCGGATATGCATTCCTCGTCCGGCGCCTACTCCGCAGCCGCCCGGACCGTTGATGCGGGCATGGGGACATCGCAGATGTCGGCCAGGGGCTTGCCGAAATGGCCTTCGATCATGGGCACGACCTTGGTCGCGAATTGTTCCATTGAATGCATAACCGCCTGGCTCGGCACATCGCCGACGGCAAAATACAGGCTCATATGGCGCGGACCGTAGAGTTCGATTTCCTGGCAAAGGCGTTCGGCGACGACCTCTGAATTACCCACGACGAGGTTTTCGGCGATGTCCTCGAGGGATGGTTCGTCGGGAAAGGGCATCTCATCGACCATGTAATCATCAACCATGGTTTCACGGCGATGGCGCAGCGCCATGGCGATGCGTTTTTGGAACCGCGCCCCATCCACATAGCGGTCGATGATGGACTGATCATCGCTCACGCAGACGAAACGGAGCACGCCCAAGGGCACGGATGCGGGATCCTTGCCTTCATCCACATAGCATTGTTCGACTTGCTCGCGCATCTTCTTGATTCGGTCCGGGCCGTCGATGCCGCCTGAAATAAAGGGGATGTAGCCGTCGCGGGCACAGCGGCGGTGGCTATTCGGATCGCCCCCGGCGATCCAAATCGGCGGGTGCGGGGTTTGCACGGGGCGCATATTGATGGCGGTTTGCAATTGCTCGAAATATTCGCCCCGGTAGCTGAAATTCGCCTGGCTCAGGCCAAGTTCGATCATGTCGAGCATCTCGTTGAAAACAACCTTGTTCTCGGAAATATCCGCGCCCAGGCGCTCAAATTCATAATGCTGATAGCCGCTGCCGACACCGACGTCGAGACGCCCGCCCGAGAGCGCATCGACCAGGGCAATCTCGGCAATTACGCGGGCCGGTTCGTGCAGCGGCAGGATCAGCACCGCGCTGCCGACCCGGATGCGCTTGGTCATGGCGGCGGCCTGGGTACATAGGATCATCGGCGAGGGGCAAAGGCTGTAGTTGGAGAAATGATGTTCGGCGAACCAGACCCGGCTGAAACCCAGATCCTCGGCCAGTCTTGTATGCTCCAACGCCTCCTCGAGTATCTGCTGTGGCGATGCGGAGCGGTCACGATGCTGCAATAAGTTGAAGATGCCGAAATCCATGAAGATCCTCGCTTTCCGATGGCGGTCCTGGCGCTGGGCCTATTAGTTAGCCCTGGGCCGTGTTTCAGCCCTTAGCCTAACGCGGCCCTCACGCCAATCCAATTAAAGATTGGACACCACGGCACCATTGCGACGGTGGGCGATGGCCCCTAAGGTTGTTCTCTTTGCACAGAATTGGGGACCTGTTGGCATGTCCATGACAATCCGTCAGATCGGGCCGTGTTTCGCCGGCGAAGTCGAAGGCGTGGATTTGACACAGCCTCTGCCGCCGGCGGAGATCGGGGCTATTCATGCGGGCATGGATGAATTCGCCGTGCTTATTTTCCGCCGCCAGGGCCTGGACGATGAACAGCAACTGGCATTTACCAAAAGCCTCGGCGAACTCGAACATGCCATCGGCACCAGCTTGCGGGCGCCCGAAGACTACCGCTTGCCGACAACGTTCGCCGACGTCTCCAATCTGGACAAGGAGAACAAGCCGTTAGCCCGCGCGGACCGGCGCCGCCTGTTCGCCATCGGCAACCGTCTTTGGCATTCAGACAGTTCATTCAAACCAACGCCGGCGAAATATTCCATTTTGAATGCCCGATCCATACCTTCAAAGGGCGGCAATACTGAATTCGCCGATATGCGGGCCGCCTACGACGCCCTTGACGACGAAACGAAACGGGAGATTGAAGGATTGATCTGCGAGCATAGCCAGATCTATTCGCGGGAGAGGACCGGTTTCAAGGATTTCACGGACGAGGAGCGGGAGCGTTTCGAACCGGTGCGCCAGGTCCTGGTCCGCACCCATCCGGTGACGGGCCGGAAATCACTCTATCTGGCCTCCCATGCCGGAACCATTGTCGGCTGGCCGCTGCCCGAGGCGAATATCTTCCTGCAAGACCTGACCGAACACGCGACGCAACGGCAATTCGTCCATGTCCATGAATGGCGGGTCGGCGATTTGGTGATCTGGGACAACCGGCAAACCATGCACCGCGCACGCCCCTTTCCTGCCGAGGAACCCCGCGATATGCGCCGCACCACCCTGGCCGGAGACGGCCCCACGGTTTGATTGGGGCAAGATCAGGGCTCCATGAATAGGTGGGTCAAACAACCTTATCCTGATGCAGGCGGGCAATGTCGTCCTCGTTGATCCGTAGCAAGTCCCGCAGCACATCGTCCGTGTGCTCGCCCAGTTCCGGTGGCCGGGTGATATCCGCCGGCGAGGCGGAAAGCTTGATCGGGCAGCCGACGGTCTGATAGACGCCACGGCGGCCGTATTCCAGATCCACGATCATCTCGCGCGCCTTCAGGTGCGGATCGGCCAGCACCTCGCCGGTGTCCTGAACCGCGCCGCACGGCACGCCCGCCGCGCCCATGACATCCATGATGTCCTGCTTGCCCCGCGTTCGGGTCCATTCCGCGATGATTTCATCCAGGGCCTCGCGGTTTTCCCAGCGGCCCTCCAATGTGGCAAAGCGTTGATCCTCGGCCAATTCGGGCCGGCCGATGACATCGAGAAAAGCCACCCACATCTGCGGTTGGGCAAAGATAAAGACATAGTCATTGGGCCCACCCGGATGACAGGGATATGTGGTGCCCGGAACATTGCGGCCAAGCTGATTGCCGTGGCGCGCCATGGGATAACCTTGGCGTTGATGATCGCGCAGGCTGACCCGGCAGAGGTTGACCACGGCATCCTGCATGGAAACCTCGACATGCTGGCCAAGTTCCGTTGTATGACGCTGTTGCAGGGCGGCCAGAATGCCGATCACCATGTGCATGCCGGTACCGGAATCGCCGATCGACGGCCAGATATATGTGGGCGGCCCATCAGGCTCGCCGGTGACGCTCATGGCGCCGCCCATGGCCTGGGCGATCGGCTCGAAACTTTTGTAGTCCGCATAGGGGCCGTAGGTGCCGAAGCCCTTGATGGTGGCATAGATCAGACCGGGGTTGATCTCCTTCAACACCTCATAGCCAAGGCCGAGGCGATCCAGGGCGCCAGGTGCGAAATTCTCCACCAGCACGTCGGATTGCGCGATTAGTTGCTTGAAAAGCTCTTTGCCTTCATCAGATTTCAGGTTCAGGGTCAGACTGCGCTTGTTGGCGTTCAGAACCAGGAAGAACAGGCTGTCGCCATGTTCATCCGCCATGTTCCGGCGCGCCACGTCGCCCCCGGTCGGTTCCTCGAGTTTTATGACGTCGGCGCCCAGGAAACCCAATATCTGTCCACAGGCCGGACCTGCCTGATTGTGCGTCATGTCGATGACGCGGACGCCGTTAAGTGCCAAGCTCATGGGTACGTTCCTCCCGCAACAATGCAAGGGGAAAGCCTATCACCATGTCACGGGCACAACTACCCTCGGGCGGTCCAATGCCGTTAGGCGTCAGCGTCGGAATACTTCTCGACGGCATTATTGAGGGAAGCCAGCAGTTCCTGGCCAATTTCGCCGCCATCGCCACTGACCCGGCCTGAAATGACCGCTTTCATGCCGTCAATGTGAGCCTTGATCAGTTCGATAAGATTATCGCTGAATTCCTCTGACTTATGGGTGCACTTATAGAGGGAGTCGCCAAAACTCGTGATCAGGGGATAGCCGAATGTGCCGCCCTGCCCTTTCATGTCGTGGGCAATCTCGTTGATCGCGGCAATTTTTTCGTGGCGGATTTCCGGTGTGTCGATGCAGCGGCGATAATTATCGAACAACTCGTCGATCAGGCTTTGCACCCAATCAGGATAGTCTTCCGCCATCTTGTTGAATTCCGCCTCCGCGGCCTGGATCGCCTCGATGGGGATGCCACCCTTGTCACCGAGACCGCCACTGCCGCCCGATGCTTTTTCCTGCAAGACATTGCGGATAATATAGAAACGGACGCCGGGGACTTTCTCGGCCTTGTCTTGAGCGGCTGGGCTAGACATGGACCACCTCCACATTTTTTTCGTCGATCTTACGCCGGTCCTTGTCAGGCGGAATTTCGCGCTGTTTGCGCCGCCGGTCGGGACCGAAATATTTTGCGGTATGGACAAATTTACGGGGCCGGTTGACCACCTGCAACAGCCTCTGCCCCAGATTGACCACGGAAAACGGCTTCGCCAGAATCTCGGTCGCGCCCATGGAACGGGCCTCGCGGACCTTTTCCTTGTCGGCATAGCCGGTGACCATGACGAAAGGCACAAATCTGTTCGGGCTTTCCTTGTGCCGGCGCACCCAGCGCAACAGCATCATGCCGTCCACCGGGCTCATCTGCCAGTTGGAGAATACGATATCCACGTGCTGCATCCCGGCTTTCATGGGATCGGACTGCACCAGTTGGAGAAAATCGATACCTTCGCCACCATCGTCGACGGTCTTCACATTGCCCACGCCGATCGCCCGCAACGAGCTGGCCATCAAGGTCCGCAGATAGGAGCTGTCGTCGACAACAAGACAGGAAAAAAGTCCAAAGTCATAGTCGGCCATGCACGGCCCTCCACACAAATGTAGAGGCAGAGTGCCGGAAATTGGTTAACGAGGCGTTATCCCTCAACCCTTCGTCGAAGGACCGTCATTTGATCACCCCAATGAGCGGTTGCCTGTTCCTCCGTGTAATAGCCCCGGCGCAGATCGCGTTCGATCAAGGCGGGGTCGCGCAAGCGGGCCTCGCCATAGCCGCCGCCGCCCGGCGTGGAAACATGAATGAGGTCGCCCTCGGCCACTTCGATATCCTGATCCTTGGACAAATGCGGCGGTATATAAATCTCGCCGTTTCGTTCCACCCGCACCACGTTCACCTCGCCATCCGCGCCCCCCAGTACCCCTTGCGGACCAAAGCGGCCATGATCCATGACGAAGGAGGCGCGGCCCCAGCCTTGCCGTAATTGGATGGTGTAATTCACACCGAAGCCGCCGCGCTGCTGGCCCGCACCGCCCGAACCCTCGCGCAAGGTAAACTCCTTGAACAGAATGGGGTAGCGTTGCTCCAACACTTCCACCGGCTGCATGGTCGAGATGCCGATGGTGGAACAGCCATTGCTCAAACCGTCCATCTGCTGGCTGCCGCCATAGCCGCCGCCCGTGAACAGATACATTACGTAGGGTTTGTCGTGGCGTTGATCGATGCCGCCCAGGGCAAAATTGCCGGACGTTCCGGCGGGGGCGGCGAACAAACGGTCGGGCAAGGCCGGGACCAGGGCGGCGAACACCGCCTCGGCGATACGTTGGCTGACTTCCGCCGCACAGCCCGACACGGGGCGGGGGTATTCCGCATAGAGAAAGGTTCCCGATGGATCGACAACATGCAACGGCTCGAAGGTGCCGGCGTTGATGGGCACCTCGGGGAAAATATGTTTCATGGCGAGATAGATGGCGGAATGGGTCGTGGCGATAACGGAATTCATCGGCCCCTTGCAGGGCGGGCTGGATTTGGAGAGATCAAAAAACAGCTCGCCATCCCGTTTGTCGATGGTCAGATCGATCTTCAAGGGTTCGTCCACAACACCATCGGAATCCACCCAGGCGACGCTTTGATAAGTTCCATCCGGGATATGAGCGATAGAGGCGCGCATTTGCCGCGCCGCCCTGGCCCGCATTTCATCAACCGCCACCTCGACCGTATCCCGGCCATAGCGGTCCAATAATGCCGTCAGCCGCTGTTCACCAATCCGCAGGGCGGCGGCCTGTGCCTTGATGTCGCCCAGGGTTTCGCTGGCCACGCGGATATTGGACAAGATGATGGCTTGGATTTCTTCATCCAGCACCCCGGCCTTGTATAATTTGACCGGGGGCAGGCGCAACCCTTCCTGTTCAACCTCCGTCGCGGTAGCGGAAAACCCGCCCGGCACCGCGCCGCCGGTATCGCGCCAATGGCCGGTGTTGGAAAGCCAGCAGAATATCTCGCCCTGATAATAGAACGGCATGGCCATGCGGACGTCCATCAGATGGGTGCCGCCCAGATAAGGATCGTTGACGATATAGACATCGCCTTGATGCAGATCCTTGGCCTGGGCAATGACCGTGCGGGTGGAAAATTGCATGGTGCCGACAAATATCGGCAGGCCCAATTCCCCCTGCGCGATCAGGGCGCCATCGTCGCGGTGATAGATGCCGTCCGAGCGGTCCATGGCCTCGGCGATAACCGGGCTGAAGGCGGCCCGCTGAAAGGCCAGGTCCATTTCGTTGCAAACCTGGTTCAGGCCGTTTTGCAGCACCGCCAGGGTTACATGATCCAACTCAGGTTTGTTTGTCGCTGTCATGGTTTTATCCTCGAAAGGCCGCGGGTACGTGGATCAAAAGGTTTCCGGCATCATCGACCTCAACCTCATTGCCCGGATCAATCACAATCGTGGTGTCCAATTGTTCCAAAATCGCCGGGCCGGAGAAACAACCGCCGACGGGCAGGGCATCACGCGCCATGATGGGCGTATCCGCCCAGCCGCCCTGAAACCAAACCTGCCGCTGGCCGGTGACGGCGCCGGCGACAGTTTCGGCCCGTAATTCAGGGTCCATGAGAGAGGCCAGGGCGACCTCTCCACGCCGGCCAATGACGGCCGTGTGCAAGGTGACAAGAACGGCGCCGATTTCAGGCAAACGCAGGGAGAAACGGTTGAAATAGGCTTCCTCGAAGGCCGCCTGGATCGCCGCGCGGCCAATCGTGGCGCTGTCCAGGGCAATGCGCAGCATATGGCTTTGTCCCTGGTATTGCATTTCGGCGGCATGGACCAGAATTTCCGCCTCGACCTCGACCCCTTCGGATTTGATCGTGGCCCGGCCTTCGGCGATTTGCCGCGCCATGATCTCGTGCACCTGGTCCATATTCACCGTGGCCAGGGGCTGGTTGATGGTGTTGACATAGTCATGGCGCACATCCGCCACGATACAGCCGATGGCATTGGTAATGCCGGGCCGGGCCGGGATCAGGACTTTCGGAATGGCCAGTTCGGCGGCGAGCGCGGTGGCGTGCAAGGGCCCCGCGCCGCCAAAGGCGAACAGGGCGAAATCACGGGGATCATGGCCCCGCGCCAGGCTGACCATGCGGATGGCGCCCGCCATGCGGTCGTTACCGATTTGCACGATGGCGGCCGCCGCGCCCTCGGCGTCCAGGTCCAGGGCGGCGCCGACGTTTTTCACCAGGCACTGGCGCACATGATCCAGGGAGACCGGATTGTCGATGGCCAATAGCGCCGCCGGGTTCAACCGGCCCAGCACCAGATTGGCGTCCGTTATGGTCGGCTCGACCCCGCCACGGCCATAGCAGATGGGGCCAGGTTCGGCGCCCGCGGAACGGGGTCCCACCTGTAAAATTCCCGCGTCATTAATAAAGGCGATAGAGCCGCCGCCGGCGCCGATGGTATGCACATCGACCATGGGCACATGGATCGGCATGCCATATTCCAACTGCAGCTCGGACGAAGTGGCGGGAATACCACCCCGGATCAGGCCCACATCGGACGAGGTGCCGCCCATGTCGTAACTTATGATGCTGTCGAAACCACTGCGCGCGCCGGTATAGGCCGCCGCGATAACGCCCGAGGCGGGACCGGACATCACGGTATTTATGGCGCTTTTCGCGACGATGGCGGAGGACACGGTACCGCCGTTGCCCTGCATAACGAGCAGGTCGCGCTCATACCCGCCCGCCTTCAATTCTTCCCGCAGATGCTCCAAATACCGGGCCATGACGGGTTGCACGGCGGCATTGACCGCCGCCGCCACGCCACGTTCGTACTCGCGGAATTCCGCCAGAATGGTGTTGCCGGCGGTGATATAGCCGTTGGGCCAGACCTCCGCTGCAATCTCCGCCGCACGGGTCTCATGACTGTTGTTGGCGTAGGCGTGCAGAAAATGGATGACCAGGCTTTCACAGCCTCGCGCGGCCAGATCCCGCGCCGCCTCGCGCACGCCATCTTCATCCAGCGCCGTGACAACGTTGCCGTCGGCGTCCATGCGTTCATCGACTTCCAAGCGGTACTCGCGGCTGATCAGGGGTTCGAAGGAACCGATCAAACCATAGGGATTGGGCCGGGTCCGCCGGCCCAGCTCCAACACATCGCGAAAGCCCTTGGTGGTGATCAGGCCGCAGCGGGCAATTTTTTTTTCCAGCAAGGCATTGGTGGTGGTCGTCGTGCCATGGATCAACAACGACAATTCGGCGCAGGCGGCACCCGATTTGGCAATCGCGTTCATAACCCCAAGGGCCTGATTGTCCGGCGTGGTGGGGACCTTGGCGACACTGACC
>JAPYPT010000483.1 GCA_029937535.1 Alphaproteobacteria bacterium | reverse complement strand
CGGGCCGGCATCGCCGGCATTCATATCGAGGATCAATCCCTGCCCAAACGCTGCGGCGGCATGGCCGGGCGCCAGGTCGTGCCCACGGACGAGATGATCGCCCGCCTGAACGCCGCCCTGGCGGCGCGCCAAGACCCTGATTTCGTCATCATCGCCCGCACGGACGCCAAGCTGGAGCATGGCCTGGATGACGTCATCGCCCGCCTGAATAGCTATTTCGAAGCTGGCGCCGACATGGCGATGATCGCCGAACCGTTCGAGGTTTCCGAACTGCGCCGCCTGTGCGCCGAGTTGAACGGCCCCCTGGCCATGGTGGGCGGCGTCCCCGAATGGCCCGAAAGCATGCTGTCGGGCGATGAATTGGGCGAACTGGGCGTCAAGCTGGTGCTCTATGCCTGCACCGGCCTGGGCGCGGCCTTGCAGGCGCAAATGGCCGTCTATGGCGATTTGTTGAACCATGGCCGCCTGAGCCCGGCCAGCGAGGCCGCGGTTATGTCTCTCGACGACCTGAGCGAGTTGATGGGGCTGTCCACCTGGAACGCGATCGAGACGGAAGCTCAGAGCGATCGTTAAGCCGCGACCGCCGCGCCCCAATAGTTGAAGCAGTGGGTGCGGGGGCCGGGGATATACATGGTGTCCATGTCGCCGATGCGGAAGCCGGCGGCGGTGATCAGGTCATCGATGGGGCGGTTCAGGTGGCAGCCGCCGGAAAACTTGCTCCAGATGGGATCGATACGGTTCTGCCAACGGCGCACGCCTTCGTCGGGCGCCCGGCCATGTTCGCAGAATAGCAATTCCGCGCCCGGTTTCAGGACGCGGCGCATTTGCGCCAAGGCCTGGGCCGCGTCGGGAATGGTGCAAAGCGTGTAGGTGACCAGCACAGTATCGACGCTGCCATCGTCCAGGGGGATTTCCTCGCCCGGCAGATCGAGGAATTCCACCTCCAGGTCCACCTCCCCCGCGATCCCTTCGGCCATGCGGCGCATCTGGGCGCTGGGCTCCAAGCCCCAGACCTTGGTGACCTTGGCGGTGTCATAGAACGGCAGGTTCAGGCCCGAGCCGATGCCCACCTCCAGCACCACGCCCTGGGCGCGCGGCACGATCTTGGTCCGCTGCTTGGCGATGGGCTTGCCGCCACAGGCCAGGTTGATGCCCCAGGGAAGAATGACGTCATTGTAAAAAGCCATTACCCACCCCTGCACACGGTCGCCTAGAGCAACCCGCATTCAATTGAATGCGGATAAGTTGCTCTACCTTAAAGGTTTTAGCGCATGGCCTCGCGTTCAATTGAACGCGACATGCGCTAGGAAACGAAAACGCACTCCGGCAGAAAGGCTGATACCAGCCAGTTCGGTGCGTCCACCACTTCCGAGATCTTCAAATCCACCGCCACGGAGCACAATACATAAGACTCTTCCCAACTTAATCCGCGTTCGCTCATCAGGTGCTCGATCATGTAGCGGATGGCCTGTTGGGAATTGGCGAACAGGTCCGGTCCCTGGGCCGTGGTGGCGTAATGGGAACCGATGTTGGTGGAGGCACACAGCGGGCCATGGGTGCGCAATTGCGGCTCGGCAAAGTTCTTTTGCGACAGCAGGTCGAATTTCAGGGTGATCTTGGAACAGGTTTCCACCGCCGTGACGCAGCATTCGCCGTCGCCTTGGGCGGCATG
>JAPYPT010000226.1 GCA_029937535.1 Alphaproteobacteria bacterium | reverse complement strand
CCTGTAAATCCGCACCAATCATAGTCCCGCCCCGCCGCCGAAGGAAGCGGTCCCGTTCCCCGACCACGCGATTGCCAGTCTCAATGCCTGGACTGTTGCCGGCGGGCAGCGGATTCCAGCCTGGAAAACCCACCCCCATCCACGCTAGACTTCGCGAGCGACAAAACTTGGGAGGAGCCGGCATGGCGGGTGCGAATGGATTTGATATTGATGCCTTGGTGGAGCCGGACCGGGTGCACCGGGACTGTTATGCCGATGATGCGGTCTTCGAGCGGGAGATCAGACAGATCTTTCACAAATCCTGGATCTATGTGGGCCACGAATCTCAAGTCCCCAATACCGGTGATTACGCCACCACGGTGATCGGCCGGCAGCCGGTGATCATGGTGCGCCACCAGGACCGCTCCATCCATGTGCTCTATAACCGTTGCCCGCACCGGGGCGCGATGTTGTGCAGCCAGCGGGCCGGCAACGTGGGCAGCGTCTTTACCTGCAGCTATCATTCCTGGCAGTTCAAGCTGGACGGCAAGGTGCGCCATATCCCCATTCAGGGCGGCTATGACAACACCCGCTTCTCTCTGGATGACCCTGACAGTCATATGAAGCCGGTGGCGCGGATGGAGGTTTACCGCGGTTTCGTCTTCGCCTCCCTGACGGCGGGGGGGCCGGGGCTGACGGATTGGCTGGGCACCGCCATCGCCGGCATTGACGATATGTGCGACCGGGCGCCCGAGGGCGAGGTGGAGGTGGTGCCCACCTGCTTCCGCATGATCCAGCGATCGAACTGGAAGATATTCCTGGAAAACCAGCTCGACGCCGTGCACCCCTCCATCACCCATACCTCCACGGGGCTGGCGGCTCAGCAGGTGGAAGTGGAGATGGAGGCGGAGACCGGCAAGCCGCCGCCGCTGTCCTATCACTACATCTCCGCCTTCGCCATGGAGCTGGATAAATGGGGCGCCCTGGACGTGGTCGGCCACCCCAACGGCCATTGCGTCCTACAAGGCTATATGGGCCTGCGCCCCTCGGATCCCGATACCTTGGAATATGAAGAGGTGATGCGGAAACATTACGGGCCGGAGCGGACGGAGGAAATCCTCGACGTCAACATCCATCACCTGCTGGTCTATCCGTGCCTATCGATCCAATCGCCCTTGCAGCAATTGCGTGCCGTGCGGCCCCTGGCGGCGAACAAGACCTTGACCGAGATCTGGCATTTCCGCCTGAAGGGCGCGCCGGAGCCGATTTACCGCCGGGCCCTGGACTATTTCTATCTGGTCAACTCTCCCTCGACCATGATCAACGCCGACGATCTGCATAACTTCCGCAAATGCCAGGAGGGCCTGGAGAGCGAGGGCGGTGATTGGGTCAGCTTCCACCGCAACGCCGGCCAGGACCGGGTGGAGGATGGCGTCGCCACCTCCATCATCGGCTTTTCCGAGCTGCCCATGCGCAACCAGTTCCAGGCCTGGCGCGATTATATGTCGGCGGAGACGGACGCATGAGCGTGGTCAGTCTGGAAACCCAGCACAGGGTGGAACAATTCCTCTACCGCCAGGCGGAAATTCTCGACGAGCGGATGTGGGACGACTGGCTGGCGCTGTTCACGCCGGAGGGCCATTACTGGATGCCCGCCTCGCCCGAGCAGGAAGTGGGCGAGGGCCAGGCCAATATCTTCTATGAGGATCATTACCTGATGCGGGTGCGCATCGGCCGGGTCAACCATCCCAACGCCTGGTCGCAATATCCGCCCAACCGCACGGGCCATGTGGTCTCCAACGTCGTGGTGGAATCGGAAGATCCCGCGTCCGGCGATCTGGTGGTCCGCTCCAAGTTCTATGTGGCGGAATACCGCCAGGACGAACAACGCTTCTTCGCCGGCAAGTACCGCCATGATCTGGTCAACACGCCCGAAGGCTACCGTATCAGCCTGCAACGGGTGGATATCGTCAATGCGGAAGGCCCCTTCGACTACGTTCTGCAATATTGGATTTAGAGACAATGACAAATATCTCCAACATCCCCCATGAAATTGACGGCGCCTGCGCCTGGCATGGCGATGCCTTGGCGGACGATCCCCGCTGGCGTTTCGCCCTGTCGCCCGACAATATCGCGGAGTTAAAGGCGGCCGTCGCGGGTGTGCGGCAAAAGGGCCTGGCTTGGGAACAGATTACCAAGGCCGATTTTTCCCTGCCCGGCATGGCCCCCCTGTTGGCGGAGATGGCCGAGGAGCTGGAGAACGGCAGCGGCCTGGCCAATCTGTCGGGCCTGCCCATTGCTGATTTCGGCGAAGATCTTCGCCATCTCTGGTTTGGCCTGGGCCTCAATCTGGGACAGCCGGTGTTCCAGGATTTCAACGGACAGCTGATGCGGGATATCCAGGATGAAGACCGGAATGTGGATGCGGTTTACGGCCACGAATTGACGGCGCGGGATGGCAGCGCCTTCAAATCATCCAAGGCGCGGACACTCTCGAATGCCCAGTTACGGTTTCACACCGACCGCACGGATGTGGTGGGCTTGCTGTGCGTGCGTCAGGCGCGTTCGGGCGGGGTCAGCCGAATCGCTTCCTCCGTCGCCGTGCACAACACCATGCTGCGCCGCCGCCCGGATCTGGCGGCGCTGTTGTACGAACCCTGTCACCGGGCCCGCCTGGGCGAGGAGCGGGGCGGTGAATTGTTGAGCTACGCCCTGCCCGTGTTCGGCCAGCGCGACGGCCGTTTCACCTCGCACTATTCCCGGACCTATGTGGAAGCGGCCCAGGAAATGCTGGAAGTCCCGCGCATGGAAGCCCGCCATTGGGAGGCTCTGGACCTGCTGGCCGAGTTGGCCGAGGAGCATTGCATGCTGATGACCATGGCGCCCGGCGATATGCAGTTCATCAATAACCATGTGATCTATCACGCCCGCGATGCCTATGAGGACCACGTGGACCCAGGCATCGACCAGCGGCGTCTGTTGCATCGCCTCTGGCTCGCCATGCCCAACAGCCGCGCCCTGCCCGACGATCATGAGGTATTGTGGCGTAACGTGGCGGCGGGCGCCGTGCGCGGCGGTATCGAGTTAATCTGAACCGGAGGAGGGCCCCCATGGCCGCAAATATGGGGCAAACAGCCCCCGATGACGACTGGCTCGGCAAGGTTGACGAGCCGATCCTGGAACCTGATCTGGCAATTGTCGATCCGCACCATCATTTGTGGCTGCGCAACGGCTATACCTACATGATGCCGGAATTGGCCGTGGATCTGGCCAGCGGACACAACGTCGTCGCCACGGTCTTTGCCGAATGCCATTCCATGTACCGCCAGGAGGGGCTGGAGGCCGAGCGCTCCCTGGGTGAAACCGAATTCGTCCGGGGCCAGGCCGCCATGAGCGCCGGCGGTCAGTTCGGGGACACGCGGGCCTGCGATGTCATGTTCGGCAATGTGGACCTGACCCTGGGCGCCGGGGTCAAGCCACTATTCGAACGGCATATGGAGGCCTCGGGCGGGCGCTTTCACGGGGTGCGCTATTCCACCGGCTGGGATGGAGATGAACGCATTAACAACGTGGTGCCGGCAGCGGGCATGCTGATCGACGACCGTGTCAGGGCGGCGGCGGCGGTGCTGGCGGAGATGAACCTGTCCCTCGATAGCTGGCTCTACCACCCGCAACTGGATGATGTCGGTGCATTGGCCGATGCCCTGCCGGATCTGCGCATCATCCTCAATCATGTTGGCAGCCCCATTCTGGGCGGTCCGTATCGCGGCAAATCCGACGAGGTCTTCGCCGATTGGCGCGGGCGCATCGAAAACGTCGCCCAGCGCCCGAACGTCTTCATCAAGCTTGGCGCCCTGCCCATCCGCATGCCCGGTTTCGCGGGCGACCGTAGCCTGCCCCCTGGCGGCGAAGAGGTCGCCAATGCCTGGCGACCCTGGATCGAGACCTGCATCGAGGCCTTTGGGCCGTCCCGGTCCATGTTCGAGTCCAATTTTCCGGTGCAAAAACGCTGGTGCAGCTATCAGGTCTGCTGGAACGCCTTCAAGCGCCTGGCCGCGGACGCCTCGGCGTCGGAAAAAGCGGATCTATTCGCGGGTGCCGCCGCGCGGGCCTACAATATGTCCGTGTGACTGGGGCGGGTAAGAAATCCGAAGCCGGTCAGGGCAACGCCACGCCCGGCACCCAGAGATAGCCGTCCTGATCGATGATAGAGGCTTCGCGTAGTCCGTGGGGTTTGTCCAGGGCGCCGGCCAGCACTTCGAAGCCCAATTCCCGGGCCTTGGCCTCGGCTTCGTCGGGGTCACGGCCATATAGGCGCAGTTCCGCGCCGATGCCGCGCGCCAGGCCGCCACCCAGGCTGCCTCCGAGGGGATGGTTGCTGTAGGTGTGGTCGGCATGCAGCATCCATTCCGCGCCATGGCCGCGCAGAGCGGCGAAATCCGGGTCGTCGTGGATGATTTCAGCGCCCAGAACCTCCCGCTGGAAAACCAAGGCGGCCGAAACATCGCGGACCACCAAATTGATGCCCAGTCCGCGTAGTCCCCGGCCATATTCCGGTGCCGGCATCCAGGACGGTTCCGTGGCTAGCTTCATCAGTTGCTCCCTAAAACGTTGGCGTTCAGCGTGGCTGGAAATTGGCTCATAATATAGGCCAAATAATGGTATATATATAGGGCCAATTGATTCGGGGAGACATTTACCATGCCGGGCGGCGGAAATCTGGTGGCGTTTGACCTGGACCGGGACGGCGGCGGACCGCTTTATAGGCAGTTATATGCGGGTTTGCGGCAGATGATCCTGGATGGACGCCTCGCCTCGGGCAGCCGGCTGCCGGCCAACCGGGTCCTCGCCCAAGATATGTCCCTGTCCCGAAATACCGTGGCCACCGCCCTGCAACAGCTATTGGCGGAAGGTTATGTGGAAACCCGCCGGGGGGATGGCACCTATGTGGCCTCCGAATTGCCCGACGCGGGGCCGGAGCGGCGGCGGCCGGAGCGGCCTGGCCATGACCCGGCGCAACTGCGCGACGACGTGGCCCGGCACTATGGCCTCTCCCGGCGCGGCCGCACCCTGGCGGCGATCCCCCGGCCATCCATGCACCAGGCCGCCGCCTTTGCCCCCGGCCCCGACATCAACGCCTTTCCCTTTGATATCTGGAGCCGCCTGTTGACGCGGTTTTGGCGCCGCCCGGGACGGGATCTGGCCGTCAGCAGCGACCCGGGGGGCTATCCACCCTTGAAGGCGGCCATCGCGGCCTATCTGGGCGCCATGCGGGGGGTCCGGTGCGAGCCCGGCCAGATCATCGTGGTCAGCGGCGCCCAGCAAGCCATCAGTCTGGCTAGCCAGGTGCTGTTGGACCACGGTGATCAGGCCATGGTTGAGGAACCCGGTTACGGCGGCATCCGGGGCGCCTTGACCGCCGCCGGCCTGCGCATCGCATTGACGCCGGTGGACGACGAAGGGCTCGATATCGCCGCCGGCGAGGCCCGCGCGCCGCTTGCCCGCATGGTCTGCGTGGCGCCGTCGCATCAATATCCCCTGGGCGTGGTGATGAGCCTGCGCCGCCGCCTGGCCCTGATCGAATGGGCCCGGCGCCGCCAGGCCTGGATCTTGGAAGACGACTACGACAGTGAGTACCGCTATGCCGGCCGCCCGCTCGCCGCCTTGCAGGGCCTGGACCCCACGGGCCGGGTGATTTATGTGGGCAGTTTCTCCAAGGTATTGTTCCCTTCATTGCGCCTCGGCTATCTGGTGGTGCCGCCTGATCTGGTCGATCCGTTCATTGCCGCCCGCCGGGTACTGGACGAACATACCGCCATGCTGGCGCAGCCGGTGCTGGCGAATTTTATCGACGATGGCCACTTCGCCGCCCATGTGCGCCGCATGCGCCGGCTCTATGCCGCCCGCCAGCAGGCCCTGCTGGACGTGGCCGTGAAACACCTGGACGGCCTGTTGGAAGTCCGGGCGGATGAGGCCGGCATGCATCTGATCGCCTGGGCGGGTGCTGGACTGAACGGCGTCATGGATGACGGGCGGGTCGCCCGGGCGGCGGCCGATGCCGGGATCGCCGCTGCCGCCCTAAGCACATCGTATGTGGGCAAGCCGCAGCGCCGGGGTTTGATGCTGGGCTATGCGGCGCACGATGAAACAGCCATTGCCGATGCCGGTCAGCGCCTGGCGGCGGTCATGGCTGCTTCCGTGACAAGCTGACGATTGGGTCGTGACACGGGAAGATGACTTGCGGTGAGGGAACGCCTCGCCTATTTTCGCGGCGCCGAAAATTAGAGGAGTAGAGCATGACCGATGGCCTTTTGAATCCACACACAGCGCTCATTTATATCATGGTGCTGATATCCGCCGCCGACAACAACATGACGGACCGGGAGTTGAAGCGCATTGGCGAACAGGTGCGTAACCTGCCGGTGTTCCTTGATTTCGATGAAGAGGAACTGGTCCCCCTGGCCGAGGAATGCGCCGCCAAGCTGGGCGAGCCCGGCGGTCTGGACCGGGTGCTGGATCTGATCATCGCCTCCCTGCCGGCCAGATTGAGCGAAACAGCCTACGCCATAGCCTGTGAGATTGCCGCCGCCGATCTGCATGTGGAGCAGGAGGAGTTGCGCCTTTTGCAGCAATTGCGCGACAGTCTGGATCTGGACCGCCTGATCGCCGCCGCCATCGAACGCGGCGTCCGCGCTCGCCACACCACGCTCTAGCATTATTTTATACGGTGTCGTTTATATACGGTGACGTAATAACTATATACGAATTTTTTTGCAGCAAACACCGGAGTTCCGGTGTTTATATAATCATTACGTCACCATATTAATATTCAAATTAGTGGCTGGCATCGGCCATCCCGGTTGACGGTCCGTAAAAAGTGCGCCACCATCGAAAAATACTACCTGGATGGCGCATAACAGATACTGAGATGGTGCAAGGCGGCAAGATATCGGGCTTTTGCCTGGCAACGGTGATCGCCGTACTGGCGGTCATGGGGGCGGTGCATGCCCCCGATGCCCTTGCCCGCGGCCGCGTGGCCCTGGTCATCGGCAACGACCGCTATGACACCCTGCCGGATCTGAACAATGCCGCCACCGATGCCCGTGGCATGGCGGCAAGGCTGAGCGGGCTCGGGTTCGAGGTGATCGTCAGGCTGAATGCGGGCCGGCGGAGCATGGGCCGGGCCCTGGCGGAATTCGAAAACCGGGCAGCCGATGCGGACGTGGCCCTGGTGTTCTATGCCGGCCACGGCATCCAATCGGCGGGCAGGAACTATCTGATCCCCTCGAATGCCCAGGTCGAGGTGGAAGACGACCTGCGTTTCGAGGGCATCGAGGCGGGCGCTTTTCTTGACGCCATGAAGACGGCGGGCAGCCGGCTCAACATCGTGATCATGGATGCCTGCCGGGACAATCCCCTGCCCCGGCGCAGCCGCTCGGCGGCGCGGGGGCTGACGGTGACCCCGGCGCCCATGGGCAGCAAGGGTACGGCGATCATCTATTCCGCCGCGCCGGGGCAGACCGCTCAGGATGGTCCGAGGGGCGGGCATGGGGTGTTCACCGGCGCCTTGCTGCGGGTTCTGGAGCAGCCGGGACTGAACCTGGAACAGGTCTTCAAGGAGACGGCGCGGCGGGTGTCCCTGGCCACGGGCGGTAAGCAGGACCCTTGGATCAACTCCTCCCTGAAGGGTGAATTCTATTTCAACGCCGCCATCCCATCCGTCCCATCGGGGGCGGCGTCCGCGCCGGCGGCTCCGGTTGCGGATCGCGGCGGCGGCGGCGCGGCGGAGCTGTTGTTCTGGGACTCGATCAAGGATAGCGGCAACGAAGCCGCCTTCCGGGCCTACCTGAAGCAATACCCCCGTGGCGTCTTTGTGGCCCTGGCCCGGCTGAAGTTGCAAAGCCCAGCGCAAGACGATAACCGGATCGAAGAGCGCGACACCAACAATGCGCCGGTGAAGGCGGCCCATGTGCGGGCGGCCCCGGCGAAAACCGCCGCGCCAGGGCGTTTTGATGGCGAGTGGACGGGTCACGGCACCCTGAAAGGTGATTTCTTCGATAGTTCAAACCCATATACGGAAGTTTGTAATGACTTCACGATTCGTTTTCAGGTGCGGGGCCGCACGCTGAACGGCACATTGACGATGGGTAATTATACCTACGGCAATTTCACCGTGGGGGGACGTGTATTGGACGACGGAACCCTTGCCGACGCGCACGGTAAAGGGGCTTTCGATATCAAACTAATTGGCACCATCGAAAAAGGGCGTTGGGAACTGGTACTCTGCTCCGGGATTTATGTAGCCCATCGTGGCTAGAGCAACCTGCGTTCATTCGAACGCAGACAAGTTGCTCTAAACCCTTGAATTAGATCAAATTATCAGCATCAAAACGATTCCGTTTTTATGCTGTTTGATCTAGGGCCTGTTGACAATCATTTGGCGGCGATCATAGCGGCCACGAGGTTGAGA
>JAPYPT010000482.1 GCA_029937535.1 Alphaproteobacteria bacterium | reverse complement strand
TCGGCCCGCCGCGCCACGGTGCTGTCCGTCGCCGGCGCCGCCATCCGCCTGGCCTTCATCCCCCTGTCGGCCACCATCGGCATGTTGACCACCCAGCACGGCATCAGTGTGGCGGTGCTGGCTCTGGCCGGCATCCTGTTCGCCCTGGGCGGTCCCGCGTTGTGGCTGCTATGGCGCGCGGTGAGCGGCACGCCGGACCTTGGCGCCGCCATCGCGGAGGCCAACAACTGAGTCGTGATTTTGGAACCGGCGGCGGCTTCATGAATAGGGGTACACGTAACAAGTACATTTCCCCCTATTCACCCCAACACCGCGCACCGGCGGAGTATTGCGGGGACATGTACTTGTTACGTGTCCCCGGAATACGGTCAGTTTGCCAATAGGACGGCCGCAAAATTGCCACAAAATGAGCCTGCCATATTGTCCCGGCTGGCTGTGCGGGACGCTGCTTTCAGCCTAAAACACCGAAAACCCATTCGCATATTCGAAATACAGCTCCTTGGCCCGCCGCCCGATCGGGCCCGGCTGTAACTCCCGGTCTTCGAACTGCGTGACGGGGCGGATCTTGGCGTGGTTGCCGGACGAAAATATTTCGTCGGCGCTCATCACATCGTCCACGGTCAGGGTGGCTTCCACCACTTCGATGCCGTCATCGCGCAGCAACTGTATGGTGCGCTGGCGGGTGACGCCATTGAGGAAGGTGCCGTTGATGGCCGGGGTCATGGCGACGCCGTCCTTGGCGATCCACAGATTGGAAGAGAGGAATTCGGCCACATTGCCGTTCGGGTCCAGGATCACAGCATTGTCGAAACCGCGCTTGGCCGCGTCCGTCAGGGCCAGGGCGGTGTTGGGATAAAGGCAGGAGGCCTTGGCGGTGGTCGGCGCCATGTCGCGGGCGGGGCGGCGGCGCGACGACATACAAACCTTGAACGGCCCCTCGGGCGGCAGGGGATTGTTATAGACCGCCAGGACAAAGGTCGTGCTGTCCGCCTCGGGCACCAGGAAGCCTTCCCGGGCATAAAACATGGGCCGGATATAGAGCTCCATGTCCCGGGGCAGCTTGCGCACGCCTTCCCTGCACAGCTCGGCAATCTCGCCCGGCTCCATAGTCGGCGCCAACAGCATATTGGTGGCGGACGACACCAGGCGGGTGCAATGTTCCTCCACATCCGGCACCAGGCCGCCGATGGACCGGGCGCCGTCAAACACCACGGACGCCATCCAAAAGGCATGGTTCATGGGGCCGATCAGCATGGGTTGTTGTTCAAGCCAATCGCCGTCGTGAAAGAACACTGCTTCCATGGAACTACTCCGTCAAAATTGAGACCGCCAAAATAGCGCCATAATCGCGGGAAGCAACTTATTAACCCTTGGCCGCATCCATGGCCGCCAGCAGTTTCGGGGGCGAGATGGGCAACGAGGTGACCCGCACGCCCGTCGCATTCTCCACCGCGTTGGCCACCGCCGCCATGACGGGAACAATGCAAGCCTCGCCCACGCCCTTGACGCCAAAGGGATGATCGGGGTTCGGCACCTCGACCACCACAGCCTCGATCATGGGCAGGTCGGAGGCCAGCGGCATGCGGTAATCCAGGAAGCCGGTGTTTTCCAACTTGCCGTCTTCGCCATAGATATATTCCTCGTTCAAGGCCCAGCCGATGCCCTGGGCAACGCCGCCC
>JAPYPT010000481.1 GCA_029937535.1 Alphaproteobacteria bacterium | reverse complement strand
GAACTCCTTCAGGCTGCGCAGATTGCTCATCTTGATGGGGTCCTCGAACCAGAACGGCTCGAACGGTTCCACGGCGCGGGCAATCTTCTTGGCTTGTGGCAGGTCCCAAAAGGCATGCATTTCCACCATGATGTCCATTTTGGAGCCCACGGCATCGCGGATCTTGGCAAAAGGTTCCAGCGCCTTGTCCAATTCAGCGGGCGATATGTAGTGCCCGCCCGAGGCTTCGGCCGCATAGTCAAAGGGCCAGATTTTCATGCCGGTGATGCCCATTTCCAGCAGGCTCAGGGCCACTTCGTCCGCATTATGCAGAAAGCCTTGCAGATCCTCGTATGGTCCTTCGGGCTTGTCGCCGGGCAAATTGAAACTGTCCGTGCTCTGCTTCACCTGATCGCGGACATATTGATAACCGGCGCAGGTATTGTAGACCCTGACCGCATCACGGCTGGCCCCGCCCAGCAGCTGATAGATCGGCTGGTTGGTGGCCTGGCCCCATATATCCCACAGGGCGATATCAATCCCGGAATTGCCCCGCACTTCGGCGCCAGAGCCGCTGAAGCCGACATAGCCGGTCAAGGCCTTGGAATGGTAATCGATGCGCAAGGGATCCTGTCCCAGCAAAACCTCGGCGGCGAAGCCATGGATATGGGCTTCCGCCGAGGGCACGCCGTAGAAAATTTCTCCCAGGCCGATCAGGCCCTCGTCGGTGTGGACATGGACCCAAAGAAGGTTGGGAAATTCATCCAGGCGGATGGTCTCGATCGCGGTAATTTTCATTCCGGGTGGTTCCTCATACAATCTGGTCGCCATCGATTGCTAGCAGTTCGGCCCGCGGGACGCCACCACCTCCATGATCAAGCAAGATCGGATATTATTTCGTGGGTCGCGCCCGGACCGGCGCAAATATGCTATCAATGCAGCCGCAAAGATTTGATCGGGAGACCGCCTTGTCCACCTCCAACGCACCGAATAGTCACCTCATCGGCCAACCAGGTTCCCGCTGGGATATTCTAACGCCCGCACTGGTGTTGGATCTGGATGCCCTGGAAGGCAATATCGAGGCCATGGCCGCCTGGGCGAAAGCCGGCCAGCACGCCCTGCGGCCCCATGGCAAATCCCACAAATCACCCGATATCGCCCGCCTGCAAGCCGCGGCGGGCGCGGTTGGTCTGTGTTGTGCCTCCCTACGGGAGGCCCAGGTCATGGCCGCGCATGATATTGCCGGTTTGTTGATCACCACGCCCTTGGCGCCGCACAAGGCATCCCTGGTCACGGACCTGGCCAAGGCCGGCGCGGATATCGCGGTGGTGGCCGATCACGAGGACCTGGTCACGGCCTATGGCGCGGCGGCGGCGGCGGCCGGCGTGGTGCTGGAAGTGTTCGTCGATCTGGATGTGGGCCTGGGCCGCACGGGCACGCCGTCGGCGCGGGTCGCGGTCGAACTGGCGGGGCAAATTACCGCGCATCCCGCGCTCAGCTATGGCGGGGTGCAGGGCTATATGGGGCATTTGCAGCATGTGGATGATCACGGCGAGCGACGGCGGCGTCTGGACGGGGATAGCGGTGACCTGCAAGGTATCGTCGATACTCTGATCAAGGCCAACCTGCCGCCGCCCGTGGTGACGGGGGGCGGTACGGGAACCCACCGCATGGATGCGGAATATGGCTCTATTGGAGAG
>JAPYPT010000225.1 GCA_029937535.1 Alphaproteobacteria bacterium | reverse complement strand
ATCTCAACCTCGTGGCCGCTATGATCGCCGCCAAATGATTGTCAACAGGCCCTAGGGCAATTTTCAATTAATCGGGCTCGCTCAAGACAAAATTGGCGCGACCCAAGCGATTGGTTTAATTGCTCTTTTCTTAAGAATCCGAGCCTGTTAAAAAACAACATGCTCCAGCCGGATATGTTGGAAAAATTTGCCGGACCTAAGATTGACGTCTAACCAGGTCAGCTAGAATGAAATCCACCAAGGGCGCGGCGTTTTCCGCTAATTTTCGGACACAGGGTACGGGGTCGGCGAACAAACGGTCGACCGCGTCGGCCTGTTGCCGCCGTGGCGCATGGGGCAATGCCTCCACCGCCACCCCCAATGATCCCATACAGCCGATTTGGCCGTCCTCCGTTTGCCTGACGCCCGCCAGACCACAGGGCGCCGTGCAATGATCGCCCGCATAAGACACCGTCCAGGGGGACAGGTTGGTGAAGCGGCCCTGCAAAACATCGCCCGGGGCGGAGGTATAGACCGCCGTGCCAGGGGTGGCGGATAATTTCGCCATATGGGCCGGCCCCGAATCGGCCACGATCACGTAATCACAGTCCGCCACCATGTCGAGCAGGCCGCCGATGGAGGCAAAAGCGTCAATGGTCCGCACGGCGGGGGGCAATTTGTCTTTCAAGGCGCGGCTATAGAGCTGGCCCTGACGCTGATGGCGATTGAGGCAAAGCGTGATGTCGCCTCTGTCCCGCAAGGCTTCGACCACGGCCAGGGTGGTGGCCGGCGGCAGGGTCCGCAGCGGCGACGAGGCCAGGGGAAAGATCCCGATGCGCGGCCGCCGGGCGCCATCCATGGGCTTGGCGGCGCCGCCAAAACGCTCACTGGGCGCCAGCTCAAAAGCCGTCAGTAGGTCCGCCTCCATATCGACGGGCCAGTATTCGACGTTGCGCCGGCTTTCCAGATGCCCCAGATCGATGATCATATCCCAATGACGCAGCGCCTTGCGCGCCAGCCAGAGCGAATGGACCGTCACATTGCCGGCCCGCAAATAGATATCGGAGGCCGACTGTGCGCAGAACACGCCCACTTCGCGGGGCCGGTTGTGTTCCATAAAGGCGTGCAAAAACAACGCTGTACAGACATTGCTCCCCAATGCCTGACTGGGTAGTAGAAACAGGACCCGGCGGTTGGCGTAACGGGTCTGGGCCCATTGCGTCCGTGCCAGGCAGCTGATCTCCACCTTGTCATCGCGGATGCGGAATTGTTCGGGCGAGGGCACCAGCACCTGATTGGCGAAATTCTGGGCCGAGGTCAGAAAGCGACCGCCCCCGTCCCCCGATTGTTCAGCCCGCCGTGAGGCATTGTTCGGGCAATAGCGGAAATCCTGCCGGGCGGAGAATTCAAGTAAACCCGTCCGGGACGGCTGCCTGCGGCCTGCCTTGCCGCCAACCCCGTTTTTGCCCGGCTTTTGCCGCCTGACCGCCATTCAGGCCCCGCCTATTATCAAAGCCCGCATGGCCACGCCCTGTTCCCTGACTGGTGAAGTTCCTGGCGCAGTCTAGCCCGCATTTCTCGCGCTGGCCACGGCCCGCGGCGGCATTGAAAGGGCGATATTTAGCCTTGACTTTAGCGCCGAAAAATCGCTCTTTCCCGACGCGCTTCTTCCGTCTCAACCGCCAAATCCGCCAGGACACCCCATAGCGATGGATCATCTCGATAGTCTGGAAAGCCAGAGCGTTTTCATCTTCCGCGAAGCTTTCAACCGCATCGAAAAACTGGCCATGCTATGGTCCTTGGGCAAGGATTCCAACGTCATGATCTGGCTGGCGCGCAAGGCGTTTTTCGGCCATGTACCGTTTCCCGCCATGCATATCGATACGGAGATGAAATTCCCCGAGATGTACGAATTCCGGGACCGTTACGTGAAGGAATGGGGCCTCAATTTCATCTCCGATACCTGCCCGCCGGTGGAAGAGATGGATGAAACCCTGCCCCCCGCGGCCCGTTCGGCGGCACGCAAGACGGCTGGCCTGAAGGCGTTGCTGGCGACCCATGGCTTCGAAGGCGTCATCGCCGGCATTCGCCGGGACGAGGAAGGGACGCGGGCCAAGGAACGCTATTTCTCGCCGCGCGGTGAACGGGGTACCTGGGATATCAAGGACCAGCCGCCGGAATTCTGGGGTCAGTTCAATACAACCTTCCCGCCCGGCACCCATTTGCGCATTCACCCCCTGCTGCATTGGACCGAGATCGATATCTGGCGTTACACCCTGCGGGAGAATATCCCCACCGTGCCCCTGTATTTTTCCCAGGATGGCAAACGCTACCGCTCCCTTGGCGACAAGGACATCACCTTCCCCATTGCCAGCGAGGCCGCCACAATTCCCGAGATTATCACCGAGCTGGAGACCACGAAGATTTCCGAACGTTCCGGCCGGGCCATGGACCACGAGGCAGAGGATGCCTTTGAGCGTCTGCGCACGGAAGGCTATATGTAGCCCCATGAACACCGGTAGCAACAATAACGACAGCAGCAACGGCGGCGGCGGCGGCGGCGGCGAAAGCCTGAAGGTGGCCATCGTCGGCCACGTGGATCACGGCAAGTCAACCCTGGTGGGGCGTCTGTTCCACGACACCGGCAGCCTGCCCGAGGGTAAGTTCGAGGCCATACAGGCCATGTGCGAACGCCGGGGCATGCCGTTTGAATGGGCCTTCCTGATGGATGCCCTGCAGGCGGAACGGGACCAGGGCGTGACCATCGATACCTCGCAAATCTGGTTCCGCACGGCCAAGCGCGGCTATGTCATCATCGATGCGCCGGGGCACAAGGAATTCCTGAAAAACATGATCACCGGCGCCGCGGCCTCGGATGCCGCGCTGTTGTTGATCGATGCCGAGGAAGGCATCCGCGAACAGTCCCGCCGCCACGGCTATCTGCTGCATCTTTTGGGCGTGCGCCAGGTCATGGTCGCGGTCAACAAGATGGATTTGGTCGATTTCGACCGCGGTCGATTTGACGCCATTGAACGTGAATACCGTGCCTATCTTGGCGAACTTGGTGTCACGCCGACCCATTTCATTCCCGTCTCGGCCCGTCAGGGCGACAACATCGCCCAACCGTCGGCGGCCATGGCCTGGTATAAAGGCCCCACGGTGCTCAACGCCCTGGATGATTTTCAGGTCGTCACCCAGCCGGACGATCTGCCGCTGCGGTTTCCCATTCAGGATGTCTACCGCTTCGATGACCGGCGCATCATCGCCGGCCGTATCGAATCGGGCCGGCTGAGCGTCGGCGACACGCTTTTGTTTTCCCCCGCCAACCGCACCGGCAAGGTCAAGAGCATCGAAGCCTGGAGCGTGCCTGGCCAACCGGTTCAGGCCGGGGCCGGCGACGGCATCGGCATCACCCTGGAAGAACAAATTTTCGTGGAGCGCGGCGATCTCGCCTCCCACGAAACCAACCCGCCCATCGAATCGGATGTTTTTCGCGCCCGGCTGTTCTGGCTGGGCGAAAGGGACCTCGGCGTCGGCAGCCGCTACACAATGAAGCTGAACACAAAGGATATGGGCGTCGTCGTACAATCCATCGAACGGGTCGTCGATACGGATGATTTATCGGCCCGGGAGGCAACCGGCGTCGCCCGCAACGAAGTGGCCGAGGTCACCCTGCGCGCCGATACCATGCTGGCGCTGGATGAGTTTTCATCGTCGCCGCAAACCGGCCGCTTCGTGCTGGTGGACGGCTACAACATTTCCGGCGGCGGCATCATTTCCATGGAAGGTTATGCCGACCAGCGCCATCTGATCACCCGCCGTGCCAGCAATATCCAGCGTGTCGAACATGATGTCACGGAGGAAAACCGCCAGCACCGCAACGGCCACCAGGGCGCTGTTCTTTGGTTCACCGGCCTGTCCGGGTCCGGCAAATCCACCGTCGCCGTGGCGGTGGAACGGCGCCTGTTCAATCTGGGCTACCAGACCTATGCGCTGGATGGGGACAACGTGCGCCACGGCCTGAACGCCGATCTGGGTTTCTCGCCCGAGGACCGGGCGGAAAATATCCGCCGGATTGGCGAGGTGGCGGCCCTGATCAGCCAGGCGGGGTTGATCTGCATCACCGCTTTCATCTCGCCCTACCGCTCAGACCGCGACCGGGCCCGGGGCGCCGGCGGCGAACAGTTCTCCGAAATCTATATCGAGGCGGATCTGGCGACCTGCGAACAGCGCGATCCGAAGGGCCTGTATAAAAAGGCCCGGGCCGGCGAAATCCCCGATTTCACGGGCATTTCAGCGCCGTACGAAGCGCCCGATACACCTGAGTTGGTGGTCGATACCGCCGCCCTGTCGGTTGACGAAGCGGTCGAACGGGTGGTGGCTTACATCCAGGGCCGATTTGCCATCGACGCCAAACCGGTGGCGGATTAGCCGGCTAGTCCGGAAATTGCCGCAATTCCGGCGGCGCCGGTCCACGCCAGGCGGCGGGCGTTCGTGGCCGTGATCCCGCCCAGGCCATAGACCGGCACGGGGGACTGCCGGACGGCCCGCGCGAAAGCCAGCACGCCCAGGGACGGGGCGCCGGGGTGAGAGGCGGTGGGGAACAGAGGTGACAGCAAGGCGCCATGGACGCCCAGGCGCCCGGCGCGGACAAGAGCCTTGGGCGAATGGGCGGCGGCGGTCATCAGCCAGCCCGGTTTGCGTGCCACGGGCGGCGGCCGCCACAATTGCCATTCGGGCAGATGCACCCCATGGGCGCCGAGCTTCCAGGCCAGTTGCCAATCGCCGGCAATCAACAGCGATAGTCCGTTGCGGCGGCACAAGGTCATGATCTCCCGGCCCAGGCTTTCCCGTCCGGGCGCATTATAATGACGCAGAATAACGGCGCTGCCCCGTGGCAGGGCCGCCGCCGCCGCCAGGGGATCGGGCAGCCGCGCTTCGTCGGTCAACAGGATCACGCCCGGCAGGCGCGAAGAAACACCGGCTGCCCGATTGAGGCGGAAGGATAGCTTTGCTAGGCTGGCGGCAGACATAGGGATGACAATGCCATGAGCGCGAACGAGGAACCAGCCGTCACCGACCCGGATGCCGACCCGGATGTTGACGTCGATGTGGCGGCAAACTTGGCCGCGGTGAACAATGCCATCGCGGCGGCGGCGGATGGAGCGGGCCGCGCGGGGGATCAGGTGACCCTGGTGGCGGTCTCGAAAACCCAGCCTGGGGCGGCGATCCTACCGGCGATCGCGGCCGGTCAGCGGGTCTTCGGCGAAAACCGGGTGCAGGAGGCTTTGGCCAAATGGCCCGACCTGAAGGCCGCCCATCCAGCGGTGCGCCTGCATCTGATCGGACCCCTGCAGACCAATAAGGTGCGCGACGCCGTTGCCCTGTTCGATGTCATTGAAACCGTGGACCGCCCCAAACTGGCCCGCGCCCTGGCTCGCGAGATGGCAAAACAGGAGCGCCGGCCGGCCTGCTACATCCAGGTCAATACCGGCGAGGAGGCGCAAAAAGCCGGTGTCCTGCCCGAGGAGACGGATGCCTTCGTCACCCTGGTGCGCGATGAACTGGGGCTGAACCTGGCCGGCCTGATGTGCATCCCCCCGATCGAGGAGGAAGCCAGCCTGCATTTCGCCCTGCTGCGTCAGATCGCCCGGCGCAACGGCCTGGACGGGCTGTCCATGGGCATGAGCGCCGATTACCCGGTGGCGATCCAATTCGGCGCCACCCTGGTCCGCGTCGGCACCGCCATTTTCGGCGCCCGCCGGCCCATGTGAGTTCGCGGCGGTACCGATTGTTTCAAATATACCTGTGCCGGTTTCGAAATCGATTCTCGCATATTAGGCCGCGAGGGCGGCAAAACATCAGCTGCCGGTGCGGATGGCCTTCCAATATTTCGAGTTCAGGGTCTTGATCAGCTTGTCGTGCTGGCCCTGCATGCAGCCGCGCATGTCGCCCTTGATCACCCGGTCGGAGAAATAACGGCACAGATCGTAGGCATTTTCGGCGAAGCGGGAGGCCATGGGGCTGAGGCCGCTTTTCCGCGCCGTGGCCATGATATTGCGCCATTTCCGCGTGGTGGCCACTGTATCGCCGTCAAAAACGGGCAAAGCATTGACCAGGTGCATGGTCAGCCGCGCCGCCACCATGCCCTCCAAATCCTTGTCGACGACCTGGTTGCCGGCGGGGCGCAGGGCCGCTTCGACCATGGCCAATTCATCGGCGCTGATGGGGTTGTCATCACCCAGCTCCGCCTCGGGCGCCAGGGTGACATGGTGGGCCAGGGTGAGGAACACGGCTTCCAGACCGAGGCGCTGTTTCAGACCGGGGGCCAGAGAGATCCGCATGGCCATGTGGCCGCGCAGGGATTGGAAGCGCAGGCTGTCCCGCGCCGCCAGATCAATCTCCCGCCCGTCATCGGTAAGGGCGCTGACCGTGATCCGGCTATTGGGCGCCATGGTGTAATTGGTGCCGGGTTTTGGTGAGTGCCGCTCCGGCTGCAGGCAAAAGACCGAGAATTGCGCGCCGCAGTCGGCGCCATCGCAGGCCAGTTGTATGGGTTCGGAGGGCGCCACCAGGGCCAGGGCCTGGGGCGCCGCCTGTACAGTGGCGGCCGAGAACGACAGGCCGAGACAAGCCAACCCCGCGGTTAGAAATCCAAAACCCCCGGAACCACCCTTGGAACCACCCGTGGCACCATTACCCTGTTTCATAACCATCTCCTCTGATATCGATGCCCGGATTATGGTAAACCATATCGCCGGCTTTTGCGATAACCCTTCCGTGAAGGCATGGCGAACCTAGAGCAACCCGCATTTAATTGGATTCAATTGAATGCGGATAAGTTGCTCGATCTTAAAGGTTTTAGCGCATGTCGCGTTCAATTGAACGCGACATGCGCTAGATATTATTTCCTGAGGTGTCGATTTCCGCCCCTGCCGTTCGTCCCTAAGGTGAAGACGCGAACAGTCGCGTCCAACATGGAGGTTTCAACATGCAATATATGCTGATGATCTATAGCGAGGACAACGCGGGCCCCCAACCCGAGACGCCTGAGTTCGGCGAAATGATGCAGGGCTACGGCGCCTTCACGGAGGAGGTGCGGAGCAAGGGCGTGATGCTGCACGGCGATCCCCTGCAGCCGGTGTCCACCGCCACCACGGTGCGGGTCCGGAGCGGCGCCGTCCATACCACGGACGGCCCCTTCGCCGAGACCAAGGAAACCCTGGGCGGGTTCTATATTCTCGACTGCGAGAACCTGGACGAGGCGATCGCCTATGCGGCAAAAATTCCCGGCGCCAAACATGGCTCGATCGAAGTCCGCCCCGTGATGGTATTCGAGTAAGCTGGAGGGCTGAACCACGGCAACGTCGATAGACAGCGCCCAGGCGGCAATCGAACGGATCGTCCGCGAGGAATGGGGCCGTGTCCTGGCGGCGCTGATGGGGTCGTTGCGCGATCTGCAACTGGCCGAGGATGTTTTGCAGGATGCCTGCCTGGCCGCGCTGCATCGATGGCCCCGGGACGGAATGCCTTTGCAGCCGCGTGCCTGGCTGCTGCGGGCCGCCCGCAACAAGGCCATCGATCACTTTCGCCGGGCGGCGAATTACAAGGTCAAGCAGTCCGAGCTGGCGATCCTGGCGGAGCTTGAGCGGCAAGCGGAACCTGAAGCGATGAACGAGGCCAGCCAAGACATCATCGAGGACGACCGCTTGCGCCTGATCTTCACCTGCTGCCACCCCGCCCTGGCGGAGGGGGCCCGCCTCGCCCTGACCTTGCGCACCGTTGCGGGACTGACGACAACCGAGATTGCCCGCGCCTTTCTGGTGCCCGAGGCCACCATGGCCCAGCGCCTGGTCCGGGCCAAGCGCAAGATCAAGGCCGCCAACATCCCCTATCGCGTGCCGCCGCCGGAGCTGTGGCCCGAACGCCTGAATTCGGTCCTGGCGGTGATTTATCTGGTCTTCAACGAGGGCTATGCGGCGACCTCGGGGGCTGAGCCGTTGCGCGCGGCGTTGTGTGAGGAAGCGATCCGGCTGGGTCAAATCCTGCTGGACCTGGTGGAGGAGGAAGCGGAGGTGCTGGGTTTGCTGGCCTTGATGCTGCTGCATGATTCGCGCCGTTTGGCCAGAACCGACGGGGCGGGAGATATTGTTATCCTTGCCCGCCAGGACCGGAGCCTGTGGAACAGAGACCGGATCGGGAGGGGCAAAGGGCTGTTGCGGCGGGCCATGGCGCTGGGGCCCGCCGGGCCCTACCAAATCCAGGCCGCGATTTCCGCCGTTCATGCCCGCGCCGCCGATCATGACGCCACCGACTGGCGGGAAATTACCGTGCTGTATGACCGGCTACACAAGATGCATCCGTCCCCGGTCATCGCCCTGAACGGCGCCGTGGCACTGTCGTTTGCCGATGGGGCGGAGGCCGGGCTGGCGGCGATGCGGGGCTTGAACGGCGATGGCGCCCTGGACGGCTATCAACCCTATCATGCCGCTCATGCGGATTTACTGCGCCGGGCCGGCCGGTTGGACGACGCCGCCACGGCTTACCGGCAAGCGTTGAAGATTACCGACAACGCCGCCGAGCAACGTTTTTTGCAAGCGCGTTTGGAAAACCTTTAGCGCATGTCGCGTTCAATTGAACGCGAGGCCATGCGCTAAAACCTTTAAG
>JAPYPT010000224.1 GCA_029937535.1 Alphaproteobacteria bacterium | reverse complement strand
GGCCTGACCGAGGCCAAGGCGAAGGAAGAAGGCTACAAGGTCAAGGTCGGCCGCTTCCCCTTCATCGGCAATGGCAAGGCCATCGCGCTGGGCGATCCCGAGGGCATGATCAAGACCGTCTTCGACGAGGCGACCGGCGAATTGCTGGGCGCCCACATGATCGGGCCGGAGGTCACGGAGCTGATCCAGGGCTATACGGTGGCCCGTACAATGGAAACCACGGAGGCCGAATTGCTGCACACCGTGTTCCCCCATCCGACTTTGTCCGAAGCGATGCATGAATCGGTCCTTGACGCCATGGGCCGGGTCATCCATTTCTAAGGTCCAGCTAATTTGAAACGAGCCACGGCCATGGCCGACAGCGAACGTTCAGTGCGTCAATGGCGCCATCCGGAAAAGCGCAACCGCCCGGACAACCCACCGCGCCGCAAGCCGCCCTGGATCAGGGTCAAGGCGCCGAATTCGCCGACCTATTTCGAGACTCGAGACATTATGCGCAGCCACAACCTGCACACGGTGTGCGAAGAGGCGGCCTGTCCGAACATCGGCGAATGCTGGAGCCAGAAGCACGCCACCATGATGATCATGGGCGATACCTGCACCCGGGCCTGCGCCTTTTGCAATGTGAAGACCGGCCTGCCGAACCGCTTGGACCCCGACGAGCCCGAGAATGTCGCCAGGGCGGTAAAAACCCTTGGACTGCGCCATATCGTGATCACGTCCGTGGACCGTGACGACCTGGATGACGGCGGCGCCGGGCATTTCGCCGAAGTAATCACACGCACGCGGGCGGAGGCGCCAAACACCACGATCGAAGTTTTGACGCCGGATTTCCTGGGCAAGGACGGCGCCTTGGAGGTGGTGGTGGCGGCGCGGCCCGATGTATTCAATCACAATCTGGAAACCGTGCCCGGCCTCTATCCCCAGGTGCGCCCCGGCGCGCGCTATTTTACTTCGCTGCAGTTGCTGGCCAAGGCCAAGGAACTGGACAGCGGTATTTTTACCAAATCCGGCATCATGGTGGGCCTGGGCGAAGACCGCCAGGCGGTGCATCAGGTGATGGATGATTTGCGGGCCGCGGATGTCGATTTCCTGACCATCGGGCAATACCTGCAACCAACGCCAAAACATCACCCCGTGATTGACTTCATCACGCCAGAGCAGTTTGCCACTTATGAGCAGGCCGCGCGCGGCAAGGGTTTTCTGATGGTGGCGGCGACACCCCTGACCCGGTCGTCCTATCATGCCGACCGCGATTTTGCCGCTCTGCGACAACGCCGCCGGGATCTGGCCTAAATTCATGCCGACCCATGCCGAGCGGAAAATCCTGTCCTACACCCCGGGGCAGATGTTCGATCTGGTGGCCGATATTGAACGCTATCCGGAATTCCTGCCCTGGTGCGTGGCCTGCCGTGTCACCAAAACCGACGGTCCGGTGATCTGGGGCGATTTGATGGTCGGCTTCAAGGTTTTTCGCGAGACCTTTACCTCGAAAGTTACCTTGCATGCCCCCGGCAGCATTGATGTGGAATACATCAACGGCCCCTTCCGCTATTTGAATAACCACTGGAAGTTCAATCCCGTGGATGGCGGTGCGCGCACGGAGATCGATTTTTTCATCGATTTCGAATTCCGCTCCCGCCTGTTGCAGGCCGTGGCGACGACCGTCTTCAACGAAGCCGTGCGCCGCATGGTCGGCGCCTTCGAAGTCCGGGCCGGGGCAATTTATGGACAAGCTCCGCCCGAGGCGGGCCTGTCCGACCCGGCTTAGCCGCAAATAGGCGCCAATACATCGGCAATTTTTCGGACATTTAAATACACATAGTTAAGAAAAATTGTGTAATATCAATGTATTGATATGACAAAACGACGGACATATGTGCGGACACATCCATGGCTAACATTCGAAATCGACCTGCGTCGATTTAGTAGTGATGTCTGGATGAAACTTGGCGCCTGTGCATCTAAATGCGCGCATATAGCCGGTGCGCCCTTGTCTCCAGAAGTAGAAGAACGGCTCAACAAAATGTATCTGGTGCGCAGCGCACTGGCGACGACGGCTATCGAAGGCAATACCCTGACGGAAGACGAGGTAAACCGCCATTTGCAAGGTGAACTTAATCTTCCGCCATCTCGTCAATATTTGGGACGGGAAATCGATAATGTTATCGACGCCTTCAATACACTGACCGAGAGAATTCGATACGATGGCACGTCATTGATCAGTCCCGAAGTGATCCGCTGGATGAACGGGAAGGTGCTGGAAGGCCTACAGACCGGTGAAGGTGTCGTTCCCGGTGAATATTCGAAGGCGCCTCTGGTTGTCGGGCGTTATCGATGTGCGCCACCAGAAGACCGGCCATTTTTAATTGAGCAGTTGTGCAAAACCCTGAATGAATTTCCGGTGGATAAGGAAAACGTCACGGCCTACGCCATTCTCAAAGCCATTTTCGCGCATCTGTATCTGGTTTGGATACATCCCTTCGGCGACGGCAATGGACGGACGGCGCGGCTACTTGAATTCTATATCTTGACGGCGGCCGGCTTGCCTTATCCGGCGACGCATCTTTTGAGTAACCACTATAACTTCACCCGCAGCGAATATTACCGGCATCTGGATCAGGCAAGCGGTGCCGAATATGGTTACATCGCATTCTTTGATTATGCCATCGAAGGTTTGCGGGATGGACTAGTCGAGAAAATCGATGAAATCAGGAAACAACAGATTGCCGTCTCATGGGTAAATTATGTCCATGAATATTTCGAGCAATCGGCTTCCAAGGCCGATCGGCGAAGACGAATGCTGGTGCTGGCGTTGACCGAGAACGGTCCCGCGAGGGCCCGTCAAATATCACGGCTGACACCTGCCTTAGCCTCCGAGTATCACGGCAAATCGTCGCGAACGGTATCCCGCGATATTAATGCGTTGCTCGATTCCGGATTGATAATCAGGGTCAGCGATCATATCGAGGCGAATACAAGCATTATCGAGGCTTTCCTGCCGTGGCGGAATTTGGCCGAACCTGAATAGCAACCGGCTCTTGGTCACGGTAACTGCAGAACGACGAAGTTGTGGACGCCGTGGATGATGGCGGGCACCCATAGGCATTCGGAATATTCGTAAATCCAGGCCAGAAACAAAAACAGCGCGAACAGGCCGGGCAGGGCGCCCATGTCGAAATGCATGACCGCATGGGCCAGGGCGGCCAGGGCGCCTGCATTCCAGAGCGTGAAACGCCGGCGCAGCCAACCGAAAAGCAGGCCGCGGAAGACCATTTCCTCCATCAAGGGCGACAGCACGGCGATACCCAGCACCATGGTTAGATAGTAGGCCGGTTGACCCAAGGCCTCGGCGGGCGAGAGCGGCAGGGCGGGGCCGGCGGTCGGACCCAGAAGGGGCCGGGTCAGGGCGGTGATCAGCATCAACGCGGGCACGGAAAAAATGCCCAAGGCTACGGCGCGCAACAGCCACCGCCTACCCGTCCAGGTAAATCCCAGACCGCCCCAGCCCGCTCTCTCCCGCCAGACGGCGGCGAACCAGATCCAGGCAATGGCGGCAAAACCGGGCAGCACGACATAACTCATCAACAACGCCGTCGGCCCGATTTGATCCATCGGGCCCAGCAACCGACGCCCCATCAAGGCGACGCCGACTTGCATGACGATGGCGCCGATAACGGCAAGGCGCATGTCGCGGGTTTCCAGGCTGGGCGGCATGGCGTTAGTCGAGCTGTTGGGAAAGCATTTCCAAGGCCGTGCGGATGGTCGCTTCCCGAATGCCGGCGCGGCCCAGATCGCCATAGCGCTGGGCCCGATGCAGGGTCTTCCCACCGCGCCGGGCGCAGGCCAGATGCACCAGGCCCACGGGCTTTTCCGCCGTGCCGCCGCCTGGTCCCGCGACCCCGGTCACGGCCACGGCAAGATCCGCCTCCGATTGCGCGATGGCGCCTTCCGCCATGGCCCGGGCCACGGGTTCCGACACCGCGCCGTGGCTTTCGATCAAGGCCAGGGGAACATCCAGCATCTTGTTTTTGGCCTGGTTGGAATAGGTAACGAAACCGCGGTCGACGACGTCGGAGGAACCGGCAATCTCGGTCAGACAGCCGGCGATCAGACCGCCCGTGCAGGATTCCGCCGTCGCCACCATCAGGCCGCCCTCGCGGCAAGCCTGCAATAAGGCTTCCGCCCGGGCCAATAAATCATCGGGAAACATCAGTATTTCGCCATGATCTGTTCGGCGAATTCCTTGAAGTTCGACCGGGCCACGGCGATGGGCGGCAGCAGGGCGATCTCGCGCAAGCCGGCGTTCTCCAATTCCCGCAGGCGGGCGATGATTTCGTCGGGTTCCCCAACCAGGCCGCCCGACGCCTTGATCATGGCCGGCGTGATAAAGCGCCGTTCGGCGGGCGGCAGGAAGGCGCAATGGCCGGTGTGCAAAATTTGGTGGCGGCGCGCTTCCGGCATTTCACTCTCGACGTACGCTTTATAGTCTTCCCAGACATCCCGCACTTCGGCCAGGATGAAGCCGTCGTTGCCCCGCTGACGGTAGATTTCGTACCAGAAATGCATGGAAGAGATGACCTGGGCGCCGGTTTCCTCGATCACTCTATCGGACGTCAGTTCTTCGCCCGGCTTCAACACGCAGGCGAAGGTCAGGACGGAGGTGTGAAAGTCGTCGCCGATCTCCCGCCCGGCCTCTTCCGCGCCGCGCCGGATGCGGCCCAGGTTCTTGGTCAACAGGCCATAGGGCTCATTACCGGCGCCGATCCGCCCATCGCCGTAGGCGCCCGCCGCCGCCAGCGCCTTGGGCCCATTCGCGGCGACATAGATCGGGACCTGGTGTTCGGTATTGATACATTCCAGCTCCCGGTCCAGGAATTTGATCGGCTTGCCCTGGAATTCCACCTCTTCCCCGCCCAGCAGGCCGCGCACCACGCGCAGATAGTCGCGGAAGGCCGATGGCGGCATGGGATTTTGTCCCATGACACGCATGGCGGTATGTCCCGTGCCAATGCCCAGGAAAACCCGGCCAGGCGCGATGCGGTTGATGGAGGCGATGGAATGGGCCGTTACCGGGGCCAGCCGGGTGCCGGCGATGGCCACGCCCGTGCCCAGGCGCAACGTGGTGGTGTTTTGGGCGGCCAAGGCCATGGTCGCGTAACAATCGGACCAGATCATCTGTGAATCCGGGACCCAACCGGCGTTATAGCCCAACTCCTCCAAATAGGGGAACATCTGCCAGTCATCAATCTTGGTTGCCACCATGCCGCCGAATTTCATCTTTTCTGTCCTTCTCTCAATACCAGTACCGAAACGCCGCAATGGCCGCTAAACCGTACAATGCGGCCAACACATCATCCAACATTATACCCAGGCCGCCGTCCACCCGGCGGTCGGCCCAGCCCGCAGGCCAGGGTTTTGTAATATCGCACAGCCGGAACAGCAAGAAACCCGCAAGATAAAATACTGGATCCAAGGGCGCGGCGATGAGAACCAGCCATTGCCCAGCCACTTCGTCGATCACGACGACGCCGGGGTCCTTGCCGCCGCCGGCTTTCTCGTAAACCCCCCCGGCCCAGCATCCCAGGGCAAAGACGACGGCCGTTGCCGCCGCAAGCGCATAAGGCCCGCCGAAATAGACGATGGCCCAGGCCAGGGGCAGGGCGGCCAATGAACCCCAGGTGCCGGGCGCCGGGCGCAGCAAGCCGATGCCGAACCAGGTGGCCAGCAGGCAGGCCGGGTGCCTGAGGGGCAGGGCGGTTCTGGGTTGCGGGCCGGTCATTCAGATCGGCAGCCGGACCGTGGCGGTGGCCTGCGCGGCAATACCTTCGTTGCGGCCGGTAAAGCCCAGACGCTCCGTCGTTGTCGCCTTAATGCTGACCCGGCTCTGGTCCAGACCGGCAATTTCGGCCAGGCGGGAGGCCATCGCCTGGTGATGCGGCGTGATCTTCGGCAATTCACAAATTATGGTCAGATCCAGGTGGGCCAGCCTGCCGCCCAGGGCGTGTACGCGATCCACGGCAAAGGCCACGAAATGGGCGGAATCCGTATCGCGCCATTGCGCCTGGCCGGGGGGGAAGTGGCGGCCAATATCGCCGGCCCCGATGGCGCCCAATATGGCGTCCGTGACCGCATGCAGGGCGACGTCCGCATCGCTGTGTCCGGCCAGTTGGGCGCTGTGGGGAATATCGATACCGCACAGGCGGACTTTTTCCCCCGGCTCAAAACGATGGACATCGAAACCCTGGCCCACCCGCACGTCGAACAGCCTTGCCTGATGGGCCGCATCCGCGCGGGCCAGATCGCCGGCGGTGGTGATTTTGAGATTTTCCGGCGCGCCCGCCACCATCGCAACATCCAGTCCCGCCGCGCGGGCGATGGAGGCGTCGTCGGTGTGGCTGTATTGCGCTTTGGCCTCTGCATCCCGGTGCGCCGACAGGATGGCCGCATAGGCAAAACCTTGGGGCGTCTGGGCCAGCCACAAATCATCGCGGGCCACTTCGTCCACAATCAGGGTATCCGTGCCGCGCTTCAGGCTATCGACCACGGGCACGGCGGCAATGGCGCCGTCATGTTCATCCAGGGCGGCCAGCACATTGTCGATCATCATGCCGGAGACGAAGGGCCGGGCGCCGTCATGGATCAATACCCGGTCGGGGTTCAGGCCGCTCAGGCCCCGCAGGCCATTCAGGACCGACCGTTGCCGGCTGTCACCGCCCGTTATGGGCGGCATAACCTCCAGGCCCTGGGCGGCGGCCGCGTAAAGCTCCCGGTCTTCATCGCGGATAACGGCGGCCACCGCGGCGATATGGGGATGATGGCAAAAGGCCAGCAAGGCATGACGCAGCACGGGGATGCCCGCCAATTCTTGATATTGTTTGGCGACAGGCCCGCCCAGACGTTCGCCACGCCCCCCCGCGACCACCAACGCGGCGGTGGCCTTTTTTTCCCTATTGTCCATGTCAGTAACTTAACACGCCTTCCCTCACGGTACTGTAGCAATCAAGGGTTGGCCGGGACACTGTCTGTGATATTGATGCAGCGGATATTGGTTATGGGACGGCATGATGGCGAACGTCGAGGTAAGACTGGAAGACCGGGCAACGGGGCGGGTTGCCTGGGTGGCCATGGATAATCAGCGCCGTTTGAACGCCGGTTCTTCTGTCTTGGTGGATCGCCTGAAGGTGGCGTTTGAAGAGCTGGCGGCGGACGGCGAACTGCGCGCCGTTGTTTTGACCGGCGCCGGCGAGAGGGCCTTCATGGCGGGCGCCGACTTGAATGACTTGGCCGGGTTGGAGCCTGACAGCGCGCGCCATTTTATCACCCAACTGCACCTTGCCGCCGCCGCCATTCGCGCCCTGCCGGTGCCCGTCATTGGCCGCCTGCGGGGGTTTTGCCTTGGCGCCGGGCTGGAGGTGGCCGCCGCCTGCGACTTCCGCGTGGCCGATGAAAGCTTCGTCATGGGCATGCCGGAGGTCAAGGTCGGGCTACCCTCGGTCATCGAAGCGGCCCTGCTGCCACGATTGATTGGTTGGGGCAAAACCAGGGAGCTGTTGCTGACCGGCGCCAACTTCGATGCGCAGGAGGCCTTGGCCATGCACTTCATTGAAAAACTCGTGCCGGCGGCGGAGCTGGATGCTTGGGTGGAGGTTTGGCTGGGCCGTATTCTGGAGGCCGGACCCATTGCCGTGCGGGCGCAAAAAGCCCTGATCGGACGTTGGGAGGAGTTGGGTCTCGGGGCAGCCATCGAGGCCGGCATCGATACCTTTGCCGAGGCCTACGAGACCGATGAGCCCAGCCGCTTGCTGGCTCCTTATATGAAATCTAAAACTTAGGCTCTGGAAACCATGGCGCGGCAACATTGGGTGTTCGGATACGGCTCGCTCATGTGGCAGCCTGATTTCCCTTATGTCGAACGGCGGCCCGCTCTGTTACGGGGCTGGCACCGCGCGCATGCCTTGTACAGCACCCTGGCCTGGGGTTCACCTGAGCGCCCCGGCTTGATCCTGACCCTGTTGCCCGGCGGCAGTTGCCTCGGGCTGGCGTTCAGGGTGGCGCCGGGCCATTGGCTGCAAACCCGTACCTACCTGCGCCGGCGGGAGATTGCCTACCGGCACATCCAGATTACCGCCCGGACGGCACGCGGCGACATATCGGCCCTGACGTTCGCCGCCGACCCGCGCCATGGCCGCTATATTGGCAACCAACCCCTGCACCGCGGCGCGCAAATGGTGGCCCAGGGCGAAGGCGGCAAGGGCACCTCGCGGGGCTATCTGGCCGGCACAATCGCCGCCGTGCGCGCCATGGGCGGCCAGCCCGAACCGTCGCTCCTGAGGCTCCAGGCGGCCGTCAATGTCATATTGAGAGATCGAAGAAGCCCGGAGGGGCCTTGATCATGCCCCGCCCTCGCCCCTGACGCGGCGGTTGTTTTCCTCGATCCATTGGCGGTCACGTTCGATGCAATTGTTGAAATCATCATTGCCCCGATCGAACCCAAGCCGCAGGCAGCGGTCTTCGTACCACGTTGTCTCCGCGGGCAAACAGGCGTTTAGCAGCGACACCGCAACGATCATGAAAAATAGTCTAGCCATGGTGAACGTCCAATTCCTCCGGGCCGGCGGCGATGAAATGGCCGGCCAATTGAACTTGAGCGGACAATGTTGAAATTTTTAACAAGCTAGA
>JAPYPT010000223.1 GCA_029937535.1 Alphaproteobacteria bacterium | reverse complement strand
TCTTAAAGGTTTTAGCGCATGGCCTCGCGTTCAATTGAACGCGACATGCGCTAAGTTTCTTTTACCGGGCTGTCCGGCGCCAGGTCTTCAAAGGTGTAGGCGTCCAGGCCGCCCTTTATCCCGGCGGCATCATGGCGGCCCAGGTGAACCAGGGGCTGGCCGCAAATCTCCTTGAATTCCGCCGATGCGATGACCTGGCAGTCCAATAACTTACAAAACCCTTCAAGCCGCACGACTTCATTGGCGGCGGATCCGGTCACGGAAAAATTGAGCCGCCGCTGGGTACCGATATTGCCGTACATGAGCTGTCCGTAATGGAGCGAAATGCCGAAGCCAACGGGCGGAATGCCGACCGAGGCCCGTGCCTCGTTGCGCCGCGCCACCCGCGCCATGGCGTCACGCGCCGCGCCC
Source organism: Alphaproteobacteria bacterium (assembly GCA_029937535.1). GTDB lineage: Bacteria > Pseudomonadota > Alphaproteobacteria. The sequence continues at coordinate 8,290 of JAPYPT010000223.1, read as the reverse complement.
ATCGCCGCCCGCGCCATGTCGGACGGGAGCCGCGTTTCATCATCAATGGGAAAAATCGCGAACACCGCATCGCCGATGTACAACAACACATCGCCGCCATGCTCCATCACCGCATCCGCCGTATCGGAATAATAGTCGTTTAGCAATTCCAGATAATCATCCTGGGACAGATCCGCCGCCAGCCGGGTCGAGGCCCGCAAGTCGCAATACCACAGGGCGCAATCGATCAGGCGGCCATCGCCCCGTTCTATGGTGCCGTCCAGCACCATTTCGCCCGAGAGCGCGCCCAGATATGTATCCAGCAGGGTGCGGGACAATTCGTACGTGGAGCGGCTTCGCACCGCCACGGCCAGGGCTTTCGTCAGGGCATTCAGGCGCTCGATCTCAAATTCCGTGAAACCGCCCGCACGCCGCGTGGCGATGGAAATACTGACGCCGCCGAAGGCCGCCGCCATGTCCTCCCAGGCCGTGCGGTTGCTATCACCGTAGCTGTAGAAATAGGCCAGGTAGTCGGTCACGCCTTCCTTGCGAAACCTCTCGTAGATGGGAAATTCCGGTTCGACCGCGCCCTGTTCCAGGTGCGCGCGGAGCCGAGGCTCGCTTTTCGCGGTAAGATAGAAAAACGGTGCGTTGCGGAATTCTTCCGTCTGAAACATCTCCCGCGGTACGTCCATGCGCCGCACCAGATCTGTTTTGGCTTCCCAAAATACATCCATGGCGCCGAGGACCGGATGCAGCAGCATGCCACCCACGGCCAGCCGGCTTACGGGAATGCCGCCCGCCACCAGCTTTTGCCCCAATCCCCTGACCGTATCGCTGAGTTCACGATTGGTCAGGGACTGTTCCAATATCCAATCTGATATGGAATCGAACAGGGGTGAATATGGTTGCGGCGAAGTCTCCGGCATATCTGGAACACTATCCGGTCCGCCCCGTTTTTGTAAGTCTATCCGCCGCATCCGCCAAGACCTGACAAAGCCCCATCAGGTGCGCTATAACCGAAAGCAACGGACAAACGCAGCCACAACAGAAGAGTATGTGACGTGGATATAGACTACACAGCCGACGAACTGGCCTTCCGGGACGAAGTGCGGGCCTTCATCGCCCAGAACCACACAGCCGAAATCAAGGCCAAGACGGCAAAATCCCTGACCGGCTATATCAACAAGGACGACCATGTGGCCTGGCAAAAAGCGCTCCACAAAAAGGGCTGGATCGCCCCCAACTGGCCCGTGGAACATGGCGGCCCCGGCTGGTCGGCGACGCAGAAATACCTCTACGAGACCGAGATGATGAAGGCCGGCTGCCTGCGCCCGGTGGCGTTCGGCTTGAAGATGGTCGCACCTGTAATTATGGAATTCGGCACCGAGGAGCAGAAAAAGCAATTTCTGCCCGATATCCTGGAAACCAACGTCTGGTGGTGCCAGGGCTATTCGGAACCGGGTTCCGGCTCCGACCTGGCCTCGCTGCAAACCAAGGCCATCCCCGACGGCGATGATTATATCGTCAACGGCTCCAAAATCTGGACCACCATGGCCCAGCGCGCCGATTGGATTTTCTGTCTGGTCCGCACCTCGAGCGAAGGTAAGCGCCAGGAGGGCATCTCCTTCCTGCTGATCCCCATGACCACGCCGGGCATCTCCGTGGAACCCATTATTTTGCTGGATCAAACCACGGCGCCGGACCAGGAGGTCAACCAGGTGTTTTTCCAGGATGTCCGCGTGCCGCAAGCCAACCGCATCGGCGATGAGAACGTCGGCTGGACCGTGGCCAAATATCTGCTCGAGTTCGAACGCGGCAATGCCTATGCGGGCGGCCTGCAGGGCGGCGTGGCGCGGCTCAAGGATATCGCCCGCCAGGAGCGTTCCGACGGCGGCCGCCTGATCGACGATGCAGCATTCGCCGCCAAGCTGGCGCAATTGGAAGTGACGGTGGAGGCCGTGCAGTACACTGAGTTGCGCACCCTCAGCGCGCTCGGCGCCGGCCAGCGGGTGGGCGCGTCCTCGTCTATCCTGAAATGCCAGGGCTCCGACATGACGCAGGAGATTGGCGAATTGACGGTGGAGGCGAATGCCTACTACGCCTCGCCCTTTGACAAAGCCGTTCTGGATGCGGGCGCCAACGTAGCCCCCATCGGCCCGGATTATTCCATCGCCGCCGCCGGGCGCTATTTCAACCAGCGCAAGGCGACCATCTACGGCGGCTCGAACGAGGTCCAGCACGAGATCGTCGCCAAACGCATCCTTGGTATGTAGCCCATTTTGAAGAACTCCCGGAGTATCCAGAACGTTTCATGAGTATCTATCTGCACGCCCTGCCCAAGCGCCGCCTGAGCGCCAAGGCGCTCGCCCCCTGGGCTGCTGTCCGCAGCCCCATCGCCTCCGACGCCATGGACAAGGCCAATGCCCTGGACGCCGCCATCCGGCCCATCAAGGCGGGCTACGTGATGCTGGGCCAGGCCCTGACCGTGCGCGCCATGCCCGGCGGCATCGCGCCCCTGCTGCACGCCATCTCCGTGGCCAAGCCCGGCGATGTCTTGGTGGTGGACGGCGGCGGTTACCCAAACAACGCCATTCTGGGCGGCAACATGACCAATGAAGCCGTGCGCCGGGGCATGGCCGGCCTGGTCATCGACGGCGCCATCCGCGACGTGGTGGAAATCCGCGACTACGGCATTCCCACCTTTACCCGCGCCATCACCCCCGCCGGCCCCAATTTCGCCGACATCGGCGATGTGGGCGGCCCCATCAGTTGCGGCGGCGTGGCGGTCAATACCGGCGATCTGGTAATCGGCGACGACGACGGCATCACCATCGTCCCAAAAGCCCGCATCGGCGAGGTCCTGGCCACCTGTCAGGAGACCCTGAAGGCGGAAGGAAAGTGGGATCGGCGCCTGAATGCCGGCGAAGCCTTCGCCGATATCCTCGAACTACCACCCATGAAGCCGGCGCCTTAATCTGGTTGAAGGCCGACTTCATCCACGCCCATGAGGTGGGAATAGCCGACCACGTCAGGCAATACGATGACCGCCAGACGGCGTTCCACCTCAGTCATTCCGGCAGTCCTGCCAAACGCAGGCCTTCCGCCATTCGAGCAATGTCGTCGGGCCTCGTGTATAAAGGGTTCTTCATAGCTCGCTTGATGGAAAATCGCGGGACCAAAAGCATGAGTTCCCGAGCGGCTTTCTGCGCCTCATCATGGTGACCGAGGAGGGCCGCAAGAAACGCAATGTTCAGTTGAAATGTAAACCACCCTGGTCCTGCTTGTACCGATATTCTTCCCCATTTGAGAGCTTCTTCAAGTCGGCCAGCGGCAAAATACGCGTTAGATATATTGCAGTACCAAAACATTCTATTTGGATCGCGTGGGCTGGCCCGCAACGCCATCTGGCTCGCTTCAATAGCTTCATCTGAGCGGCCAGTATACGACAGCGCCAATCCTAGAGTGCCACGTGCTATGGAGCAGTTTGGATCGAGTTGGAGGGCACGATTAGCTGTTTCGATGGCTTCTTCCTGACGACTCATTAGGCACAGGACGACAGCAAGGACCCGCGTGGCGATGGGGTCATTCCGGTCATTCTCGACTGCGGTTTGCGCAATATTAAGCGCTTCTGCCATCGACCGTGCGGGCGTTTTACTCCAGCCAAAAAAACCCGCAATCATCACGCAGTAGGCTAGCCAAGCGTAGGCGCTGGCATCGTCGGGATTAATGACGGTAGCCTCACGGAGAAGCTCTTGGGCCTTAACGTTTCCCGTCTGGCTGAATTGATTTATGAGCGGTTGGGCCCGCATGACCAGGTCCCAAGCGTCGAGGGTCTCGGGTCTCTTTTTGCGGGACCGTTCAATTTCCGCCAACGTCAATTCGATCCCGAGGGCGGAGACGATGTTCCAAGTGATTTCGTCATAGACATCAAATATGTCCGCGATTTCACGGTCGTAACGTTCGGCCCAGACATGGTTGCCGCTGGCCGCCTCTATTAGTTGGGCGCTAATGCGGACCCTACTATCCACCTTGCGTACACTGCCTTCCAGCACGTAGCGCACGCCCAGTTCAGAGGCCACCCGGCGCACATCGGGCGATTCCCCTTTGTAGGCAAAGGACGAGTTGCGCGCGATCACAAATAGCCAGCGCAACCTCGATAGCCCAGTCGTAATATCCTCTGCAATACCGTCGGCGAAATATTCCTGCTCCGGGTCGCCTGACAGGTTATTGAAGGCTAAAACCGCAATTGAAGGCTTGTCGGGCAGCGGCAGGCCTTCACGGTTCGCCGGCTCAATCGTAGGCATTTCCATGGCGCCGTCGGGCGTCCAACGCCAAGCCTGCACTGGTCGCGCGATGTTTTTTAGTTCTTGCTCGCCAAGACTCTCGAACTCCGCTTCTATCCGGCCCCGGACGTCGTCATGAACCCGGCCTGAAATGCAGATGCCGCCAGGTTCCGAGAGGGATTCCAGGCGGGCGGCGACGTTGACGCCGTCGCCGAAGACGTCGTCGCCCTCGATGATGATGTCGCCGACGTTGATGCCGATCCGGAATACGATGCGTTTGTCGTCCGCGACGCCCTCGTTGCGCGCCGCCATGCCCTCCTGCACCTCCACCGCGCATTGAACGGCGGCGACGTCGCTGGGGTATTCCAGCAACAGGCCGTCGCCCATGGTCTTGACGATGCGCCCGCCATGCTGGGTGATCTTGGCGTCGATGAATTCCTTGCGATGGGTGCGCAGGGCATTGAGCGTGCCGACCTCATCCACGCCCATGAGGCGGGAATAGCCGACCACGTCAGCTAATACGATGGCCGCCAGACGGCGTTGGACTTCCTCGGACATGGGGCGAAGTTTAGCCGTGGTCCGAGGCAGAATCCATGCGCGATTGAATTGTCTGGCAATTTTGTCCGCGTGGTCGGGGCGGGCCATTGTTGTCCGGTTAATTTCCGAGTGGCGCCATGACCGGACTGACCAGGACAACCGGCGCCAGATCGCCTCGGGGCCCTGGATGCACGGGTCAAGCCCGTGCATGACGGTATTGGCAGTTTTTAGCCGATTGTTTCCCTATTGCGTCATTGCCGGGCTTGACCCGGCAATCCATTTCGACATCCGGCTCGGGCCTGCCGGTCCGCCGACCGGGGTTGGCTCACCCCGACAGAGGCACGCCCTCTATGGTGATGCGGTGCAGGAGGCGGCGGGCGCCGTGGTAGTCGTTGATGGCCAGATGCCAGGTGCGGCGATTATCCCAGAAGGCGATGGAGCCGTTGGCCCAGCGGAAGCGGCAGGTAAATTCGGGCCGTTTCGCGTGCTCGTAAAGATAGCTGAGCAAGGGCTTGCTTTCCTCGTCCGTCCAGCCTTCGAAGCGCAGGGTGAAGCCCGGGTTGACGAACAAAACCTCCCGCCCGCTTTCCGGATGGCGGATGACCACCGGGTGCACGGCATCCTGGGTGGCGTCCTCGGCATTGCCGATGCGGGCGGCGAGATCGTCAGGGCGTTGCGCGGCCTTGCCGAAGACATGGCGGCTGGAATGCACGGCGTTGAGGGATTTCAGGGTTGATTTCAGGCCGTCCGAAAGCCGGTCAAAGGCCAGGGCCAGGTCCGAGAATTGCGTATCGCCACCCTGTTCCGGCACTTCGCGGGCCAGCAGGATGGAGCCGAAGGCGGGCGCCAGGTCATAGGTGTGGTCCGTATGCCAGCCGCCGCCGATGTTGGATGTCTGCTCCGGCTCCTTGCGCACCTCGGCGATTTGCGGATAGCCCTCCACATGGGCGAAGAAGCGGTTGATGTTGATGGGCGCGAAATGCTCCGCCATGGCGATATGCTGCTCCGGCGTCAGGTTCTGATCCCGGAAGAAGATCACCCCATGCTCGGCGATCGCCGAACGCAGGCCGTCCCAGACCGCCCCATCCGTGTCATGCGCCAGATCGACGCCATGGATCTCGGCGCCCAAGGCGCCCGACACGGGCTGGACATCGAAGGGCAGGGTCTGGTCGGATTTCTGCTGGCTGGCGGGGTTGGGTGTCATGGCGGGCTCCCTGTTTGGCATAATGCAGTCTGATATTTAAATCACTTGCTTTAATCAGTCAAGCATGTTTTTTTGCTTTCATGGCGGGCAAACGAAAACCGAACGAACTGGGTCAGCAGGAAACACGCGAGCGGTTGATCGAGACCGCCGAGCGGCTGTTCGCCGAGCGCGGGCTGGACGCAGTTTCCATGCGCCTGATCAACCGCGAGGCGGGGCAATTGAACACCTCGTCGATCCACTATTATTTCGGCAACCGGGACGCGGTGATCGAGGCGGTGGTCGAGCATCGCATGTCCCGGATCAACGAAAGCCGGTTGGCCTTGCTGGCGGAAATGCGGGCGGCGGGGGGCGAGATTACGCTCCACGATATCATCGCCGCCTACGTCCGCCCCCTGGCGGCGCAAAACGATGGGTGCGATGGGGGCGGCGGGGGTAATTACGTCCGCTTTCTGGCCCAGGCCTATGCCAGCGCCGAAATCGACATCGCCCAGTTGGCCCGCGGCCGCTGGGACCAAAGCCTGCAACAGGTCGCCGAAATGGCCCGCGCGCGGTTGCCGGCGCTGCCCGAGCCGGTTTTCCGTGAACGCCTGGGCATCATGTTCCGGGCCGTGGTCTACGCCCTGGCGGACCGGGAGCGGGACCGCCTGACCGGGCGCGAACGCTCAACCCGCCTGCCCTTGGCTGCCTTCGTCGAGGACTTGATCCATATGCAAGCGGCGGCCCTGGCGGCAGCGCCCGCGCTCTAACCGCCCCGACCCTGAAAGGCCGATGCGGGGTAGGGGCGGGCCGGCATCAAGCTGGCCAAAATAGCCGCGATCAGCGCACCGGCGCCCGAGGCCAGGATCGGTACGTCGTAACTGCCCCACAAGTCGAAGGCATGGCCGGCCAAATAGGGGCCGAAGAAGCCGCCCAAAGCGACGGAGGGCATGAAACAGCCCAAGACGCTGCCGATTTTCGCGGTGCCGTAATATTCCGCGAGTATGGGCGCGATCATCGCCACGTACCCGCCCGAGCCGACCCCGTACAGGATGGCGAACAGGGTCAGCACAATGATGCCGCCGCCCAGATACCAGAGCAGAAAACCAACCCCGATCATGAAATACATCGCCACCAAAGAGGTCCGCCGGCTGAAACGGTCGGAGGCGGCGGACAACAGCAGCCGGCCGACCAGGGAGCTGGCCCCGATCACCGCCACCAGATAAATCCCCGTGCCGTCGCCCAGGCCCTGGTCGATGGCATAGGGCACCAGGTGAACGAAGGGGATGAAAAAGCCGAAGCAGACAAACACGGACGAGATAAAGAACATCACGAAACCGCGGCTTGTCAGCGCCGCCCTGAGATCGAAATTGGTGCTGTCATGGGCGCCGTCATGGGAGGCGTCATGGGAGATGTCTGTCGTCTCCGGCGGATCGCCCATCATGCCTGCCGCCAGGGCGCCCACCACCAAGGCCATGGCGCCGGTGATCTGCATCGCCACCCGCCAATCGCGCCAATCGATCAGCACGGCGACCAGGGGCGGCAGCACCAGGATGGAGACCCCGACGCCCGTGGAGGCGATGCCGGAGGCCAGGCCGCGCCGTTGCGTAAACCACCGTTGCAGGCCCGCATTCGCGGGCGCGAAGGAAAACCCCATGCCAAACGCCAGGCCCAGGCCAAAGCCGAGATAAACCTGCCACAGGGCATCGGCAAAGGAGGCATAGATCAGGCCGCAGCCCAGGGCCAGCATGGCGAATAGGCACACGGGCCGGGTCCCGAAACGGTCGGCGGCCGGGCCGCTGACGATGCCCAGGGTCGAATAAAGCCCGCCCACGATCGAGAATACCAGCGCCGTTTCGGCCCGGTCGGCGTTGAATTCCGCCGCCAGGGCCGGGAAAAACACCCCGAACGTGTAGGCATTGCCATAGGCCAGGAACATCAGGACAAAGGTCGCCCCCGCGACCGCCCAGCCCCAGGCGCCATCGACGCGCCGGTCAGCAAATTTCAGAACCTACCTCCCCTCGCGGGCCGGGAATGGTTGATGGCCGCCGTCCGATCATAACCGGGCGGTTGGGAGACCGAAAGCACCCTTCCACATCATGCGACACACCGTCACCCCCGGGCGCGGCGAAGCGGAATGCGGCAAAGAACGGGCGATCCAGAGCCGCAAACACATGAGTTTGTTGCCCTGGATTGCCGGATCAAGCCCGGCAATGACGAAGGGGCGTATTTTCGGCGAAAAACTGCTAAATATGTCATGCCCGGACTTGATGGTGTGGACGGCCCTCCTTTCACGGCATCTATGTGC
>JAPYPT010000222.1:1843-8702 GCA_029937535.1 Alphaproteobacteria bacterium | reverse complement strand
CCTTCAAGGAGGCCATGACCATGCCCACGGGTCCCGTCTATGTGGCCTATTCCTCCGCCGCGCTGGATGCGACCGGGGTCGAGGGCACGATCCAGGCCGCCCGCCCGTTGGAGATGGCCCAGACGCCCAACGGCGCCACCTTGGAGAAGATCCACGATGCGCTGTTGAATGCCGAAAACCCCCTGGTCGTCGCCGGCGCGGACATTCGCGCGGCCGGGGCGCAAAACGAAATGCTGGAACTGGCGGAGAATTACGCCCTGCCCGTGGCCGTGGCGTTCTACGATTACGGTGGCTTCCCGCTTGCTCACCCGAACTACGTGGGCATGCTGGACGGCATGTCGGATAAGGAATACGACGTGGTCTGTTGCATCGGCTATCGCCAGAACACCCGCGCCAGCCAGGAAGACGAGAAGTTCACCGAGGCCGATACGGTGATCGGCATCGGCCAGGACCCGGCCATGATGGGCAACACCTATGCCCTGGACCTGGATATTCTGGGCGATGTCAAACACACGCTCAAGGCCCTGAACGCAATGTGGAAACCCGACCACGCCAACCTGGCCCACATCCAGAAGCGCAAAATGGCCCTGGCCGCGCAAAGCGAGGAACGCGCCGCCAAGCAGGCGGAAAATGCCATCAAATACGCCAAGGACAATCCAATCCACCCGCTCTATCTGGGCCACGCCATGGCCCGCAACCTGGCTGACAACACCATGTTGGTGTCGGAGAATTTTCGCGCCGCGGACCACTTGATGCCGTTCGGCTATGGCGACAATGATTGGAGCCTGGTGCGCACCGCGGGCGGCAGCCTGGGCTATGGCCTGGGCGGCGCGGTGGGGGCGCAGTTGGCCGCAGCCGACCGCCCCGTGGTCCTGAGCATCGGCGACGGCGGCGTGATGTACAGCTCCGCCGGGTTCTGGACCATGGCGCGCTACAGCCTGCCGATCCTGACCGTGGTCTGGAACAACATGAACTATCAAACCGTGCGGACCAATTTCGCGGCCTGGGGCGGCAACATGCAGGACCAGAACAAATACCCGGAGACTTTCCTGGGCGACCCGGCCATCGATTTCGTCATGCTGGCCAAGTCCCAAGGCATCGAGGGCGAGCACGTGAACGAGCCCGGCGAACTGGACGCCGCGCTCAAACGCGGCGCGGCGGCCCAGGCGGCGGGGGAGCCGTATCTGCTGGACGTTCACATCACCAATGTTGGCGCCGGCGCCGATTCCAACTGGTACCGGGCCTTCGGTTCGCAGATTTAGGGTTGATTGGGGGTGATCAGATCCCGATGTCCTGGAGATTGTAGTCCTTGATCTCCGTCTTCGCGGCCGCCGTCCAGCGCCATTGCTCCGCCGCGTCGGCCAAGGGGGCGTAGGGGTAGGGGGTTTCATAGGGGAAGCGTTGCCGCCGGGCGTCAATGGCATACATGATCATGCGCGCCCGCCGCCGGATATAGTCTTCATCGTAGGTGGTGACGGGGCTGTGGATGCCGCCGCTTTTGACGCCTAGGACGGATTTGCGCCGATGAAATCCCATGTTGATGGTGACCCGCACATTGGGCGAGGTATTGGCGAAGGAACCATGGATGGCCTGGCGGTTGGTGATGGCCACATCGCCCGGCGCACAAATCAGGGGCACGGCATCGGGCAGGCGGTCCGAACCCGCCGCCGCCACCATGGCCTTGATATCCATTTTGCCCTGGCGGTGTGAACCGGGCACGACCCACAAACCGTTCGCCGCATCGCAACCATAAAGCTGCGCCATGTAGTTGAAACCGTGGGAGCCTTCGTCCAGTTCCGGGTTATCCCAATGGGTGAAGCCGTCCTGATGCCACGCCACGGAGCCGCCCAGACGGGGATGCTTGATCCAGACCGCCTCGTTGAACGGCGTGAAGTCGGGTCCGTTGATGGCTTCCGTCACCGCCAGCAATCCGGGATGGCCGTAGACCCGCAAACAGGCCTCGGAAAATTGCAGGGAGCCCAGGACGATCTGCATGACATGCTCGGGCGCATCCGCCGGGGCCTCGGGCTCGTTCATTTTCGCCGGATGCCGGCCAAAGGAAGCATCGGTGCCGCCAATGGGATCGGACAGCGGTTTGACCCAACCCACCGTGCGGGCCTGACAATCGGCGCCCAGGGCCGGGCGGCCATGCTTGTCCAAGGGGGCGTCCTTCGCCACCGGCGCGCGCTCCAGCATCTCCGCCACGTCGCGCTCAATCTCCGCCCGTTCCTCTGCTCCCAGCACGCCTTCGAAGATATAGAAGCCATCCCGCGAATAAGCCGCCAGTATGCCCGGGTCCAGCTTGCCATCGGCGTCAAAGCGGATCGGGCCGCGGTTGTCCATGGCCAGGGCGCGCCTGGTTCCTTCGTCCCGATAGCGCACCATCTCGGCCTCGTCCGCGCCATAATCGGCGCCCGAAATCTCCAGCAGGGGCAGGTTAACTTTGATCATCACATCCTCATGAACAAACTTTGCAAAACAAAAGCGGCAAGACGATTTGATGCCATCATAGCCAAAGCGGCCCGATTGGGTTACTGAAATTCCCATATCCGCCCGTCTGGCACGGTCCAGAGCAATTTTCAATTAATCGGAGTCGCTATCGCGACCCAAGTGATTGGTTCAATTGCTCTTTTCTTAAGAGTTCGAGCATGTTTGAAATGAACATGCTCTGGCGGTACTGATATGAAGGGGGACATTCATTGGCAAAAGCTGTTTCCATCGGCATTCATGTGCCCAGCGCTTCGGTCACCGGCCTGGACGATGGCCCGGCCTATGCCGCGTTCTTCAGGGCGGTCGAGGATTTGGGCCTGGATGCCCTATGGGTCGAAGACCGCATTTTCCACCCCGCGCATATGGCGGATTCGCTCACCCTGTTGACCTGGGCGGCGGCCAATACCCGGGCCATCCAGCTTGGCACCGCCGTGTTGGTGCTGAATTTGCGTCAGGCGCCGCTTCTCGCCCGGCAAGTTTCCACCCTCCAGCATCTCTCCGGCGGCCGCATTTCCCTTGGCGTATCCATTGGCGGGCGGGAGGCGGAATATCAGGCCCTGGGCGTACCCATGGACCGCCGGGTGGGCGTATTCCGTGAAAGTATCGCCGTCTTGCGGGACCTGTTGAGCGGCGAGGCGGTCAGCCATGACGGCGCCTTCTTCCCCATGGCCGATGCCGTCATCCGTCCCGCCGCCCCGACCCCGATCCTGATCGGCGGTATTGTCGAGGCCGCCATCCGGCGCGCCGGCGAACTTGGCGACGGCTGGATCATGGGGCCGTTCGGCAGCGTGGCGGATTTCCAGCATGGCTGGCAAATCGCCCAGACGGCGGCCCAGGCGGCGGGTAGGAATCCCGATGATCTTACCGCCGGGCGCCTGTTGTATGTCGCCGTCGATGATGACCGGGCTAAGGCCCAGGCCGAGCTGACGCAATTCTTGCACGGCTACTACGGCCCCGACTTCGATGTGGCGAAACACGCGATCTTCGGCCCGCCGGGGGAGGTCGCCGCCCGGCTGCGAGAACAGGTGGACGCGGGCATCACCCATCTGATGCTTGGCGTACCCTCGCTTGATCTCGCCCACCTGCGCCGCCTGGCCGAACAAGTCGCGCCGATCTTACGACAGTAGGCTCCTAGGCCGCCGCCCGCGCCAGGGCGCAGAATTGTTCGACGCTCAGGTTTTCCGCCCGCAAGGTCGGCTCCAGGCCGGCCGTCCGCAGCAAGGCGATGGGATCGGCGCTGATTTGTTTCAAGCTGCTGCGCAGCATCTTGCGCCGTTGTCCGAAGGCTGCGGCGACCACCGCCTCCAACAAATCCGCCCTGGCCTCCGCCAGGGGCGCGGGCCGCGGCTCCAGCGCCAGAACCGTGGACGTGACCTTGGGCGCCGGCGTAAAAGCACGGGGGGGCAGATCAAACAACGCGCCGGCCCGGCAGCGCCATTGCACCATGACGGAAAGCCGGCCATAAGCCTTGCCCCCCGGCGGGGCGGTGATGCGCTGGGCGACCTCGCGCTGGAACATCAGCACCATGTGTTCGAACAAGTCCAGCCGGTCCAGCCACTTGAACAACAGCGGGGTTGAGATGTTGTAGGGCAGATTGGCGATGATCCGGTTGGGTTTTGGGATCAGTTCATATTCATCCAGTTCCAGGGCGTCGGCCTCGATCACGCTCAAGCGGCCGGACGCCAGGGCGGACAGCTCCTCCAGGGCTTTGAGACAGCGGCGGTCGCGTTCCACCGCCACCACGTGTCCAGCACCTTCCGCCAGCAGGGCCCGGGTCAGGCCGCCGGGACCGGCGCCGATCTCCAGCACCACTTTGCCCGCCAATGGCCCCCCGGCGCGGGCGATCTTCCGGGTCAGGTTTAAGTCCAGCAGAAAATTCTGCCCCAGGGATTTCGTGGCTCTGATCCCGTGACGGGCGATGACCTCCCGCAACGGGGGCAGATCAGCCGGCAGTTCCCTCACCCCGAGCCGTCCGGGGCGGCGGCGGACCGGAAACGGGTCATCAGCCCGGCATGGGCGACGGCGGAGGTCAGGCTCAAGGAATTGGCCTGGCCCTGGCCGGCGATATCCAGGGCGGTGCCGTGATCGGGCGAGGTCCGGATAATGGGCAGGCCAAGGGTGGTATTGATGCCGTATTCGAAGCCCAGCGCCTTGACCGGGATCAGGGCCTGATCGTGATACATGCAGATCGCCACGTCGTAAGTCTGCCGGGCGGCCTCGTGAAACATGGAATCAGCCGCCAGCGGGCCCCGCGCGTCAATGCCCTGGGCCCGCAGCCGGTCAATGGCGGGTTGGATAATTTCCGCCTCCGCACTGCCGAATTCGCCGCTTTCGCCCGCGTGGGGGTTCAGGCCGGCGATGGCGAGACGGGGCGCGGCATAGCCCAGATCGCGCTTCAGGGCGGCGGCGGTAATCGTGGCCCGTTCCACGATCATCTCGGTGGTCAGGCTGTCCACCGCCTGGCGCAAGGACATATGAATTGTCACCGGCACCGCTTTCAGGCCGGGGCAGCTCAACATCATCACCGGCGCATATTCACCGCCGCACAGGGCGGCCAGGAACTCTGTGTGGCCGGGATGCGCGAAGCCGGCTTGGTACAGGACCGCTTTCTGGATCGGGTTGGTGACGATGGCGGCGGCCTCTCCCGCCCGCACATGAGCCACGGCCGTTTCAATGGCCTGCACGACGGCGGGCGCATTGGCCGCGTTCAAGATGCCGGGTTTGGGCTTTTCGGCCAAGGGTTGGGGGAAAACCGGCAGGGCCTGTTGAAAGCAATCGGCGGCCTCTCCCGGTGCGGCGATTTCCACCACAGCGGGCCCGCCACCGGCACCTTTTTTTGACCAGGCGACATTATCAATTCCGGCGACGGCCTTGGCCGCCTCCCGCACATGGTCCGGATCGGCGATCAGATAAAACGGCGGCAAATCATAAATACCCCGGCGGTTCCATGCCTTGACCGCAATCTCAACTCCGATACCGGCCGGTTCGCCCATTGTCATGGCGATCGGCCGTGGCGTTGCGGATACCGGGGCCATGGCCGTCAACGCAGCTCCACGACCGCCGAGCGGCGCAGATCCCGCAAATAACGCTGCGCCAGCATGGCGAGGCGACGGCGCGCCAGGTTGTTGGATACCCTATCGCGGTTGAAGCCCTTGCCCTGGACCTCCTCGCGCTTACAGACCATTAAAATCATCACGGCGGCCTTGTTGCGGATTGGCGCGCTGAAGCGGCCAATGGCAATGTCCTTGACGGCCGCGGCAATGTTTGGCGGCAGATCGGCCGCCGCCACGCTACCCAGATCGTTCGCGGTGGCGTTGGGTATCGCCTGCGCCACCGCCTCAACCTCGCCGCAGTTCGCCGTGTTTTCCGCCGCCACCCGGGCCAGTTCTTCGCCTGCCTCGAAGGCTCCATCACCGGCACCCTCCGCCACCTTCAGCACAATCTGTTTCAGGTGCATCTTTATGCTGTTCTTGGCGGCCGAAACGATACGCCGCCGCTCTTGCAGATGGATAATGTAAAATCCGCCCGCCGCGCGGATCGGTTCGGACAGGCCCCCCTGTTTCAGATTGGCGATGGCCTGATCCAGGGTCGCCGCCAACTGTCCCGGCTGCACCCATCCCACCCCGCCGCCCTGGGCCGCCGTGGCGCCCCGGCTGAACTGCCGGGCCATGGCGGCGAAGGCGGCGCCATCACGTAACTGCCGCAGCAAATCGAGGCTGGCGCGGTGCACTTCAGCTTCCTGCTCCGGGGTGTCGACGGGCAGAAAAATCTCCGCGATTTTTAGTTCCGAACGCCCCGCATTGGCCCGCAACCGGGCCAATACCTCATCGACTTCCTCGTCCCCGATCCGCACGTTCCGGCCCAGACGCCGGCGCACCAGCTTGGTCCAGGAAATCTCGGCCCGCAGTTGCGCCTCGAGGGCCGATCTTGGGATCCGTTTCGCCGCCAGATATCGGTCGAGGCCGCCCGCGGGCAGCTTGTTCTGTTGTTCGATAAAGCGGTAGGCGCGTTTCATATCCGCCTTGCCGATGCGAATTGAATGGCGCCGGGCGGCCTGGAGCTGCAAGCTTTCATCGATCAGGCCGCGCAGGATCTGCCGCCGCAAACGGCGGCGCGTCTTCGCCGTGTCGGTCAGACGGGAGGTGGAGATGACCAGGCCGACGCGCTGCTCCACGTCATAGCGCGATATCACTTCGTCATTGACGATCGCGGCAATGCGCTGGACGTCCTGGGCCCCCGCCGGTGGCGCGGTGAAATAGGCCATGGCCAGGACCGGCAACAACAAAAGTGCGCGAACACCCGGCACCCGACGGCCCGGCGTTGCGGGCGGCGGCGCGGCCCGTGGCGACGACCGTGGCGACGACCGTGG
>JAPYPT010000222.1:0-1743 GCA_029937535.1 Alphaproteobacteria bacterium | reverse complement strand
CCGTGGCGACGACCGTGGCGACGACCGTGGTATTGGTTTCTGCGGCAACGGCGGCAACATCCGGCGAACATCTCCCTGACTGTCAACCATTGTTCAAGATAGGGCTTCGCAGCCCGTAAAAGAAGAGCGGCGTGGCGCTTTTTTTTTGCCGAGTGGCGCGAACCAAACAGATGCCTCCTTCGGTTTGGTTCACACTACCAGCCAGCGCAAGGCGGCTTCAGGCCTTTAGCGCCGCCGTCGCTTTTGGCTGGCTGAAACGAGCCGCCAGCACCGTCAGCGTGGCCAGGACCATGAACGCCGGGGCGAACCAGAACAACAGGCGCGGCTCGCCCTGATCCATCAGCCAGCCGAAAAACACCGGCGTGATGGCCCCGCCCAGGTTCAGCCCGGTGGAGACAAAACCAAATACCTTGCCCATGGAGCCTTCCGGCGTGACGGCCCGGACCAGCATGTCCCTCGACGGCATGATGGCGCCGAAATTCAGGCCCGCCAAGGCCATTGCCGCGATGACCCATCCCGCCGACAGCATCACATTGCCAACCAGAAAGACCACCACCGCCGTGGTCAGGAAACCGGCGACCGCGACCCATTCATGATGGCGGGTGTGATCCGCGATATAACCCCCCAGCAGAACCCCAACGGCGCTGCCGACCAGGAACATGGTCAACGCCATTTGCGACTGTTGCAAGGATACGTCCTGTATGGAGACGAAGGCGGCGACGGCAAACGTGGACAGCCCGCCCTGGGACATGGACAGCATCACGAAAAACAGAAAACACATAAGGATCGGCGCCGATAACAACAGCGCGATGCCGCTTTTCTGCACCTTCCGGCCGGCTTCCCCCGAGGCGGCGGCGGCTGGCTGGCTCTGCTCCGAGGTCTTTTGCGAGGTCTTTTGCGGCGCCGGGGCGCTGTGTTGCAAATAGCGCCGGTTGACCACCAACAGCAGCCAAACCGCCAAACCAACGAAGCCCGTCAACATCAATCCCAGCCGCCAGCCCCATTGCAGGGAGACATAGGCCATGACCAGGGGCGCCGCGGCGCCGCCCGCGAAACCGGCGAAGGTGTGCAGGCTGAAAGCCCGGCCCATGCGCCGCGCCGGCACCGAGGCCGACAACAGGGCATAATCGGCCGGGTGATAGACACTGTTGGCGACGCCGGCGATGGCGGCCAGAAACAACATGGCGGTGTAGCTGGCGAAAACCCCCATGCCGACATAGGTCAGCGAGGACAGGGCCACGCCGATAAGCAGCAGCCGCAAGGCGCCGAGGCGGTCCACCAAAAAACCCATGGGTACATGGGTCAGCCCCGAGGCCAGATTGAACACCGTCATGATCAGCCCCAGCTCGGTATATCCGACCGCGAAATCCGCCTTTAGTAGAGGCAGGATGGGGGGGAGGAGATAAATCAGATAGTGGCTGAGAAAATGCGCCGCGCCCACCGGCACGATCACACGGGCGTTAAGGGCTGGGCTTGCCACCCTCGCCGCGTCCGATTTCCCGTCCGCGCCGCCCGCTTGCGTGGTTGCTGTCATGGGGTCGTTACTAGATCAAACAAGCTGAAATTGGAATCATTTTAATGCCAAAAATTTGGCCGTATTCAAAGTGTTGGGGCCGCCATGGCCGGCTTATGCCGAGGTTCGCCCGCGAGTTTTGCCCGGCCTATAACCGGGGGCGCAGTGTTGGTTTGCTAGAGCAACCCGCATTCAATTGAATGCGGATAAGTTGCTCGATCTTAAAGGTT
>JAPYPT010000221.1 GCA_029937535.1 Alphaproteobacteria bacterium | reverse complement strand
CCGGTTCGCCTTGCTGCCCGCCGCCACGTCCGTGGAGGAGCCGTTGAAGCGCGGATTGTTGATCATGATACCCACGGGATAGCCGTTGATGCGGGCCAGTCCGGTGACCCTGGCGCGGCCATAAAGCGGCGCAATCTCGAAAAACGAATCCTGGTCGACCACGGCGCGGAGAATTTTCTTGGCATTATAGATTTTGCGCCGGTCCTTGGGCATGGCGGACAGCAACATCTCCTCGCAACGGCCGGGATCGTCCGAAGTATCGCCACGGGGCGCCATTTCATGCACGTTGGAGGGCAGATAACTCAAGAAAGCCCGGATCTGTTCATAGGCATCTGTTTCGTCCTTGGCCAGATTATCAACGCAGCCGCTTTCCCGCACATGGATGTGGTCGCCGCCTAATTCCTCCTTGGTGATGTCATAGCCCAGGGCGGCTTTCACCACCGGGGGGCCGCCGGGGAAAATCTGGCTCATCCCCTCCACCATGACCGAGAAATGGGACAGCGGCGCCTGTACCGCCGGCAACCCGGCGACGGAGCCCAGGACGGCGGAGACGACGGGCACGGCGGAGAGTTGCTGCACTTCGTATTGCACCCATGCATTGCCGTCGGGCAGATAGGTGCGGCCCATCTCCTCGAACGAGCGGACACTGCCCCCCGCCGCGTCCAGCAGCCGCACATAAGGTATGCGCCATTCCAAGGCCCGTTTCGAGGCGCGCATTTCCAGCCCCATGCCGCCATGGGCGCCGCCCGAGCCGCCCCGGACCGTGAAGTCGCCGGCCGTCAGAATAACCTTGCGGCCATCGATCTTGGTGATGCCTTCCACCAGACCGCGCGGCAGGAAATGGCTAAGTTCATTGTTTTCATAGGTACCGGTACCGGTCAGGCCCATGAATTCACGAAACGAGCCGGGGTCGGAGATCGCATCGATCCGCTCGCGCACGGTCATTTTGCCGCGGCGGCGTTGCCGGGCCACGCCCTCCTCGCCACCCATTTGGGCCGCATACGCGCGCCGCGTTTCCAGTTCCTGAACTTCCTTTTCCCAAGACATCGGGCACGCTCCCTTATTTGTACGATCAATCCGATGGCCATATTACGCAATTGCCTGGCCGCGGCCATGAAACAATCCAGACACTGAAGTGTGAAGAGAGGATTGACCGCAACCTTTATGCTTTTAATATCATCCAAACTCTCGCTATATTTAGTTGGGGATGGAATCATTATTTCGTCTTTTTCGTGCGGTCTTCGGAAAACCGCCCTTAGCCACTGCATAACAAAGGCAGCATGGAACAATCGTCTGCAAGCGGAGGAGCATCGAGATGAAAATGACACAGATGAAAATGACACAAATGAAAATGACACGGGGGATTTGTGGGATTTACGGAATGATGGCCGCGGGCTGTATCGCCATCGCGGGTATGGTGCCGATGAACGCCGCCCTGGCGGGCGAAGAGCCGAACATTCTGATCATGGGCGAGGACGCGGACAAGGACACGGTTCCGCGCAACAGCCGGGTCTTCAAACGGGTGCTGGATGCCCTGGCCAATGAAATGAACGACGAGGGCTTCAACATCTATGATGAAACCGCCGTCACCCTGGGCAAATTCGCCTAAGGCCGGACCCGGCGCACGGACGCCGAAATTATCGACATCGCCCAGTCCATTGAACGCCCGCCCATGGACGTCGCCGTGATCTTCGCCATCTACGCCTCGGCCAATCAATTGAGCTATACCACCAAGATCAGGACGCGGATCACGGGCCGGCTGTTGAACGTGCGCAGCGGCAAACGTCTGGGGAATTTCGAAGTCGAATTGCCCCAGGCCGACAACGCGCCGGTTAAATGCGAGCGGGAATGCATCCTGGAGACCGTGGGCCGGAACGCCCGTCTGCTGGGCATGGATCTGGGCGTCGTGCTGGCGAAAAAGCTGGACTGGCTGGCCCCCGGCCCCACGGCTGGCTCGGGCGGCATTGCCAGGTCGGGCGGCAAGCGTGGCGGCGACGATGCCGGCATTGCTACCGCCTACAGCCTGGTTTTCACCGGTTTCACGCCCGACGATATCACCACGATCGAGGAATATATCGTCGCCTTCCGGGGCTATGAGCATCACCGCCCCGTCTCCTCCACCCTGCGCAGCGCCGAATACTGGTATGAAACCCATTCAAAGTCGTCCCGCCTGAACCGGAATTTGCGGCTGATGATGGACCACCTGGGTTTTGAAAGCCGGGTCACCTTCAAGGGCAGCAGTTTCCAGATCGAAAAATTCAAGCAGCGGAAGCGGCGCTGATCGCCGCCGGCCTTAGGCAGTTTTAAGCGGACACAAGACCATGCAACCCCCCATTCGCCCCATCCGCCCCATCCGCCGGGTCCTGAAACTCGCCGCCGGCGCCCTGACGCTCCTCACGGCCGCCGGTGGCGCCTTCGCGCAAGCACAGAGCCCGGCCGAGCTCAAGGATATCAACCAGATCATCCGCGGCTTGGCGCCCATCGAATACCTGCCCGAACACAGCGGCAAGCCGGCCCGGCGTTCCATTGATCTGGACATCCGTTTTGCCGTTAATCAGGCAACCCCGCTGCCGGGCGCCGGACCGCAATTGCGCGCCCTGGGCCGGGCCCTGGGCGCGGCGGAACTGCGCGGCAAGCAGATTGTGATCACCGGACATACGGATGCCACGGGGGCCGCCGCCCACAACAGGGCATTGTCGTTGCGCCGGGCCCGTTCGGTGGCCGGGTATTTGCAACGCCGGTTTAAAATTAAGTCCGACCGGTTGTCGGTCGCCGGCCATGGCGAGGCGCGCCTGAAAGATCCCCTCAGGCCGGGCCACGCGGTCAATCGGCGGGTCGAAATCTCTGTCGTCGGACCGGCCCGCGGATCGGCAAAGGTGAAAATGGCGGCGGCCAATAGCGCCAACACGGCTGATATCGACATCGAAGATGGTGCCTGGGGCGATCTGCTGAAAAATCGCGACGGCGCGCGGAACTTCATACGCAAGGCGGAAGCTCGGGGCCGCGTCCGGGTCATCGTCACCCTGGCGGCGCCTGGGTCGGAGGGCGCGCGGGCGCAAGGCTGGCGCAATCTGAATGACTACATCCACGACCTTCAGGACCAGGCCGTTTCGACCCTTGGCTGGCGCAATATCAATGATCTGGTGCGTTACGACTATACCCCGGCCATGGCCATGTCGGTGGATGCCGGCCGGTTGCGCCGGCTGTTGCGGGGCGATGTGGTCAGCCAGGTTTTCGTTGACCGGATGCTGCGCGCCAGTCTGTTGCAAAGCGGGCCCCTGATCGGACTGCCGCCGGCCCCTTCGCGGTCATTCATGGGTGCTGGTCAGGCAGTCGCCGTGCTGGATACGGGCGTCGATGCCCAACACCCGTTTCTAAAGGGCAAGGTCGTTGCCGAAGCCTGCTTCTCCACGGAAGACCGCGCCGGGCCCTTCGTGATCCGCTCCGCCTGCCCCTCGGGCAACCTGAGCGAGACCGGGCCCGGCGCCGGGCGGCCCTGTGATCCGGCCTATGGTTGCAACCACGGTACCCATGTCGCGGGCATCGTGGCGGGCTCCAATGGCGAGATGTCCGGCGTGGCGCCACGGGCCTCCATCGTCGCGGTTCAGGTTTTCCACCTGATTGAAGCGCCCAAACTCGGAAAGTTCTCCACCACCAGCATCTCGAATATCCTGCGCGGTCTGGAATGGGTCTACGACAACCGGGTCCACCATAATATCGTAGCCGTGAATATGAGCCTGGGCGGCGGCCGCTTCCGCGGTTTGTGCGACCAAGTCACCCCTTTAACCCGTATTGTCACGCTGTTGACGCAGGCCAATGTGGCGGTGGTGGCGGCATCGGGCAACAATGGTTTTGCCAGAGCCATGGGCGAGCCGGCGTGCATCGAAGATGCCATCAGCGTCGGCGCAACCTCCCTGCGTGACCACGTCGCGCCGTTTTCCAACAGCGCCGATTTTCTGGATTTCCTCGCCCCCGGCGCGACGGAACAGCCCGGCGGCCAACAAACGGCGGGAAAAGGCCATGGCATCCTTTCCGCCATACCGGGTAGCGGGTTCCGCCGCTTTTCGGGCACCTCCATGGCCGCGCCCCATGTCGCCGGCGCCTTCGCCGTTCTGAAGGGCGCGGTGCCGGATGCAACATTGTGGCAGATGACCGAGGCCTTGCGCCGCACCGGCCGCATGGTGAGAGACCCGCGCAACGGCGTCAGCGTGCCGCGCATTCAACTCGATGCCGCCATCGCGGCCCTGCAAAAAGCGGTTCCGGGGTCACGGCCCGAACCGAAGCCCATCCCGACTCCCGTCGCGAAAGTGAAGCCCGCGCCGAAGCCAAAACCGGTTGCCCGGCGCGAACCCGTTATCCACGACGGCATACGCGTCCACGATGGAAAAAAAGATCTCGAAGAGGCCAAACCGGAAGATCGCGGCAAGGGCGAAAAACGCATCAAATGGTAAATGCCGGTGTGGAAAAGACCCCCTAAACACCCCATAGCAAGGACATTGCGGGTGCCTTCGCGGCACCGAGTTGTTGAGAGAGGAGCGCACGCCATGAAAGCCTTGCCATTGTTGTTCACCGCCCTGTTCGCGGCCCTTCTTCTGTCGGCTTGCCAGACCACCCGGGACGGGATGGGTGGCGCGAATATCCTGATCATGGGCGAGGATGGGGACGCGGATGCGGTGCCGCGCGATGCCCGGGTTTTCAAACGGGTGCTGGACGCCCTGGCCAACGAATTGAACGCCGAAGGATTCGATGTCTATGACGAAACCGCCATCACCTTGGACGGGTTTGCCCAGGGACGGGTCCGGCGCACGGATGGCGAGATCATCGATATCGCCCGTTCGATCAAACGTCCGCCCATGGACATCGCCGTGATCTACACGATTTATACCCATGCCCGAAGCCTGGGCCATACGGACAGGCTGCACGTCCGTATCGCCGGTCGGCTGCTCGACGTCCGCGCCGGCCGGCGCCTTGGCAATTTCGAGGTCGAACTGCCAGGCCCCGCCAACGTGGCGCCCAATTGCGCCTCGTCCTGCCGGCTGGAAATTGTCGGGGCCAACGCCCGCACCCTGGCCCGGGACCTTGGCGCGGTTCTGGCGGCCAAGCTGGAGGGGCGCATGGCGGCCCGGAGACCGGCGCGCGGGCGGCCGTCCGAACGCTCCCACGTTGGACTTTCCACCGCCTATACCTTGACCTTCGTCGGCTTTGACATGGCCGAGATCACGGAGATCGAAGACCGCGTCGCGGCGTTCGACGGCTACGAACATATCCGGCCCATCAGCACATCACTGAAGACCAATGAATACTGGTATGAAACCTCCATTCCGTCGGCCCAACTAAACCGTGGCCTGCGCCTGATGCTCAAGGACATGGATACGTCCGGGCGGGTAAGCTTCGGCGGCAGCCGCTTTCTGGTCGAAAAGATCGGACGGCGCAAACGGCGCTAAAACAACGGGAGGCAACATGAGGAGACAGATTAGAGCTGGCGTTGGTTGTCTGACCTTGTTGCTGGTCCTCATCCACATGCCGGCGGAGGCGGCGCGGCGGGTGGCGCTGGTGATTGGCAATGACGCCTATATTGACCTGCCGTCCCTGAACAACGCTGGCACGGACGCGCGCGGCGTGGCGGCAAAACTGCGCCAATTGGGCTTCGACGTGATCTTGAAACTGGATATCGGGCGCCGGAATTTTGGCCGCGCCATCGCGGA
Source organism: Alphaproteobacteria bacterium (assembly GCA_029937535.1). Lineage (GTDB taxonomy): Bacteria > Pseudomonadota > Alphaproteobacteria. The sequence goes on along the minus strand of JAPYPT010000221.1, from coordinate 3,005 downwards.
ATTCGAAACGAAACTGGGCGCGGCGGACGTGGGCCTGGTGTTCTATGCCGGCCATGGCATTCAGGCCGGGGGCCGGAACTATCTGATCCCCGCCAACGCCCGTGTCGAGGTGGAAGACGACCTGCCCTACGAGGGCGTGGATTCGGGCCACCTGCTTGATGCCATGAAGCGGGCCGGCAGCCGCCTCAACATCGTCATCATGGACGCCTGCCGCGACAACCCCCTGCCCCGGCGCAGCCGTTCCACGGCCCGCGGCCTGACCGTCACCGCCGTCCCCTCCGGCATCAAGGGCACGGCAATCGTCTATTCCGCGGCGCCCGGCCAGATCGCCCAGGACGGCCCCAAGGGCGGCCACGGTGTCTTCACCGGCGCCTTGCTGGCGGTGCTGGACCAACCGGGCTTGAGCCTGGAGCAAGTCTTCAAGGAAACCGCCAAGCGAGTGTCCCTGGCCACCAACGGCAAGCAGGACCCGTGGATAAATTCCTCCGTCAAGGGCGACTTCATCTTTAATCCCGGCGCGGCTGCCATGGCTGCCACGGCCCCGTCGCGGGGCGGCGGGGCGGCGGAATTATTGTTTTGGAAATCCGTCAAGGATAGCGGCGATCGGGCCGCCTTCCAGGCCTATCTGGATCAATACCCCACCGGTACCTTTGCGGTCCTGGCGCGCTTGAAACTGGAGCAAGCGGTTCCCCAAAAGCAAGAGGCGCAAGGCAAGGATATTTCCAGCCGCTATATTTCGAAAGAGGACAGTGTCCGGCCCTTTATTCGCGCCCAAGGCCCCGCCGTTCGATGGAAAATGCAGAGCGCCTTCGGATCGGGGTTACCCATCTTCGGCGAAATCGGCGTGCGGTTTGCAAACATTTTACGCGCCGAGACCAAGGGCCAGATCAATTTCAATTTCCAGGAACCGGGCACGATGGCGCCGACCTTAAAAATACTCGACGCGGTCGCGAATGGCAGCATTAAAGTCGCCTTCACCTCTGCCCAATACCATGTGGGCCAAGAAACCGGATTGGCGGTTTACGGTGCATTGCCATTTGGGCCGGATGCGCGCACCTACGCGGCATGGCTGGAAACGACCGGCGACCGCCTGGCAAATGAGGATTTTTTCGAAGCCTACGGCGTACATCATATGACCTGCGGCGTAATCGGATCTGAAAATGCGGGATGGTTCAAACGACCCATTTCCGCATTGTCCGATCTAAGTGGCCTTCGCATGCGTATATTCGGTCTGCCGGCCGAAATCATGAGCCGTCTCGGCGCGGAACCAAAACAGATATCCCATTCAAAAATATACACAGCGCTGCAACGCGGGACCATCGACGCCGCCGAATTTTCAACGCCGTATATCGATACCTTGTTGAATCTCGATCAGGTGGCGAAATTTCTCTATCACCCCAGTTGGCATCAGCCTTCGACGGCGATGGAGTTACTGGTCAATCTTCGCGCCTGGCGCGGACTTTCCACCTCGCAACAAAAACTCATACAGCAGGTATGCGCCGACAATGTACGCTTTGCCCTGGCCGAAGACGAACGGCGCCAACTGAAAACCCTCGATCTATTCCGCTCGAGAGACATTTCGCCGCGCCCCTTGCCCGAGAGTATCATCAGCGCGGCCCGAAGAGAATGGCAAGGCCTGGCAAGCGATGAAGCGAGGCGCAGCACGGTCTTCGGCCGCGCCTACAAATCCTTACAGAGTTTCAGATGAAACCTCCGGTCCAACCAAGTTTGTTGGGGCGGGCGAGCATGGGTCTCGTCATCATTCTTTGCCTTGCCCTGGCCGGACCAGCGTTGGCTGGCGAAAAATCCAACAGCGCCCTCGCCAATACCTTCCAGGCGATCGCGCGGGAGATCATTGCCGGCATCGATGGCAGCCGCCCCTCCGACGCGGCGCTCGTTTATCTGAACCAGGCATACGATTATGTCCGGCCCAAACGCCTGCGCATCGCCGTGGCGCCGTTTGAGCAGGACGACATCAAGATCGCCAAGGCGGTGGCGGATGAATTCAATGCCTCGCTGTTCGCGGCGCTTCTGAAGATCAGCGGTGGCCGCCATGACCTGATGGCGCGATCCCATCTCAAGGGCCTGATCGACGATATGCGGCAGACCGGCGCCTGGGAGGCGGCGGACGGCAACCCCATCAACGCATTGTTGGCGAATGCCGGCAAGGTGGATGTGCTGGTCCGGGGACAAATCCGCGTGGATGGACAATGGGCGGTGCTGCGTTACGGCGCCGTCACCATGGATGGACGGGTAGTGGCGCAAACCCGTCCGCAGCGCCTGAAACTAAGCCCGGATGACGCCAAAATTACCCGCGATACGACCCCACTGGATCGCGCCATCATGCTGGCGGCGCGCCAGCTTGTTAACAAGGCGCCCGGTCTGGAGCATCTGCTTATGGGCGGCATCCGCTTTGAAGACAGCGGCGCGCAACCCCCATTTGGGCGCTATGTGGAGGGCCGTCTGGCGGGCGCGCTGCAGGAGGTATTCGCCAATTCCATTTCTGGCGGAAAACTCCGTGTCGGACCCCTGCAGGCCCATGCCGGCCTGAAAAGCGGCGGCGCGGTTGCGGGCAAGGATTTAGGTGACCGGCAACTGGCCGGGGACCAAGGGGCGCACATCCTAAGCGGCACATATTGGGAACTGCCCGGTTCCATCGAACTGCGCCTCGATTTGAAAGGCGGAGACGGGTCATCCGTCGCCTGGACCGGCTGGATCACGCGCCAGGACAACGCCGGACGCAGACTTCGCCCGAAGGGAAATTTCGGACCCTTGCGGGATCATGACGGGATGGGACCTTTCGCGTTTCAATTGACCTCTAATCGAGGCCTGAACGCGGCTTACCGGGTCGGCGACACGTTGCAGCTTTTGATTCGCCTGGACCGCAAGGCATGGCTTTACTGCTTCTATCGCGACGCCTTCGGCGGCATGATCCAGATCCTGCCCAACCCCCATTTCTTGAGCAACTTTCAAAAGCTCGCGTTTAAGGCCGGGGTGCTTCACAC
>JAPYPT010000220.1 GCA_029937535.1 Alphaproteobacteria bacterium | reverse complement strand
GTGGTAAGGCAATCGGCCGAATTCTTTATGGCATCAACATATTGAGTTTGATCTTCGTTCAAGTCTGTTTCGCGCAACAGGTTCGACAAACCCAGAACACCATTCATGGGTGTTCTGATCTCGTGGCTCATTGAAGCCAAAAATTGTGATTTGCTCTCGTTGGCGGCATCGGCCGCTGCCTTGGCTTCCGACAGCATCACTTCGTTTTGTTTGATCCTGGTGATGTCCAGATAGGTTAGCATACGTCCATCATCAGGCATGACAGTGCACTGGATCAGCAGTACCACGCCATCTGCCCGCTCCACCTCTATTGGTGAAAATCCGCCAGCTTGCATGGGTAATTCGTGGGTCTCCAGCCAATTATCCCAATCTTCGTCGGCGACATTGTAGATGCCCTTGTGACGATTGAACTCCAACAAATTGCGGCTCGGCCGGCCGGGCACCAATATCTCGGACGGGATTCCCCAAATATCCCGATAGGCGCGATTGGCCAAGCGGATATTCAGATCCGAATCCAAAAGCAATATGCCGTAATCAATGGCGTCCATCACGGCAATCAATTCCGCCGAAATGGCATCTTTAACTTTTAGCTGAATTTCGGCTTCCCGTTTGGAACGATCCGCCTGTTGCGCCTGTTTCAGAAGTTCAGTCTTGGCGCGGTTGGCGGCCTCCGCATCCTCCTTCGCCAAGCTGATCCGTGCGATGGATGATTCGTAAAGTCCGATGTAGGTAAGCGCCATGGCGGTGACGTATCCAGCAGCGCAGACCAATAGAATTAATGTGATCCCGCCCGTTTCGCCGTCACCAAATGTGCTTGGAAATTCATGGCCGGAAAGATAGAGGCCGCCCAGGATCACGAAGCCCAAGGCATAGGCCAAAAAACCAATGATGCGATAAATGCCGTCGACGAAAAACATGGCAACGATTGGCACCGTCAGCGTCCACGACAGGCCTGGAGACTGAACGCCGCCGTAGTGGTAGGAGGCGAAAAAAATCAGGGCGATGAAATGCAGAAGCGAGCCCAAGCCGACTTCGCGTTTGGCTTTTGTCCAACGCAGCAGGAAAGGGAACATCAAGAACAGAAGCACGCCGATCAGCAAGGTCCAGGCGGCCGGACTGGGAAATTGCGCGATCAGCGACAACGCAATGATGGCACCGAAGGGCGGACCGCAGACGTGGCTGACCACGAAGGCGCGCAGCCGAAGGTGCTCCTCCTCACTCTCCCTCAGTTCTTCGGGGATGAACCCATCCAGAAAGTTGAAGAAGTATCGAGCGGTTACACGATTAAACCTCATATTGCGGCCCAATCGCAATTGTTAAGATTTGAAACAGAACTAAAATTACCATGGAAATATTCACAAAACATTACGGGAAACGTGCGGCGGCGGCCCAAGGCCTTGGCCAGAAGGCGCGGGAATGTCTTCACATCCGGCGTCTATATCCAAACTGCGGCGGCAAAGAGAAATCGTCGGGTGGGATTGCGGGAGGGTCCATGAAATAGTTGCCCGCATCGCTTTTTCTAAATGTAGTGGTTGTCGGTATTCACCGGATAGGCGCGCAAATGAAAACGCCCGGCGCCGGGGCCGGGCGTTTCCTAACGGAGTTTTGTTCAGATTATTCGCGGTTGCCGAACAGGTGCAGCATCATCAGGAACAGATTGATGAAGTCCAGATACAGCATCAGCGCGCCCATGATCGCCTTTTTCGACATGGTGGCTTGGCCATCGCTTTCCAGATAGTTGTTTTTGATCTTTTGCGTGTCGTAAGCCGTCAGTCCAACGAAAACCAGGACGCCGACCACCGAGATTACCCAATGCATCATGTCCGATTGCATGAAAATATTGACGACGGAGGCCACGATAATGCCGATCAGGCCCATCATCAGGAAACTGCCGAAACCGGACAGATCCTTTTTGGTGGTGTAACCCCACAAGCTCATGGCGCCAAAGGTGACGGAGGTAATCATGAAGACCCGGACAATGGAGGTCTGGGTATAGACCAGGAAGATATAGGACAGGGAGGCGCCCATGAGGGCCGCGAAAACCCAGAATGTTGCCTGTGCCGAGGTGGCGCTCATTTTTTGGATACGCGCGCTGAGCAACATCACCAGGCCCAACGGCGCCAGCATCACCACCCATTGCAGCGGACTGCCATAAATCGCGTTAAATACCGACGGCGTATGGGCCACGGCATAGGCCACGATGCCACTGAGCAGCACGGCCGAACCCATATAGTTGTACACTTTCAGCATATAGGCGCGCAGACCTTCATCGATCTGCGCATCGGCGACCGTACCCGCCCTGCCTTGGCTAAATACCGAACTTCTGGGATCCATTGCCATTGATCCAACCCCTTATTGTAATGACTGTATTGAATTGAGAATTCGTCTTATTTCAATATTGTCGAATTCGCCCCAAAATTCAAGGTTTTTGGCGTCCGTACAAAGTTTTCCGGGGCAATTCCGGATGACCCGAAAGTGCGCCCCGTACATCGTGAAATCCGTAATATCATGCGTTGCGCAAGAGTGGCGCCGGCTTTTGGCTGAGCGCGATCCATGTGCCCAACATACCCGCGCCAATGGTCACGGCAAGGCAAATCAGGGTTGTAAACACCACGCCATTGGGCAGCCAATACCAGGGCATGCCCATGATCCGCGCCACCACGGCATAAGAGGCCGCCGTGCCCACGAATGCGGCCAGCAGCGCCGTAATCAACCCCAGCAAGGCGTATTCCAGAAAATAGGTCGCCAAAATTCGCCCTCTGGTGGCGCCCAGCACCTTCAGCACCACCGCGTCATAGACCCGCCGGCGGTGATTGGCGGCAATGGCGCCGGCCAGAACCAGGATACCCGCCGCCAAGGTGACGGCGGCCGTGGAGCGCACGGCGATACCGATGTTGCGCAGGATCTGGTTCACCGCCTCCAACGCCTCGCGGATACGGATCGCGGTGATGTTGGGATAGGCATCGGTGATCGCTATCTGCAGGGGCAGCTCCGCCGCCTCCGTGGTTTTGGCCGTGGCGATAAAGGTATGAGGGGCGCCTTCCAGGGCGCCGGGGGCGAAGACAAGGACAAAATTGATGCCCAGAGTGGACCAGTCAATGCGGCGCAGATTGGCGATTTTCGCCGTGATCTCCCGGCCCAGGACATTCACCGTCAGCTCGTCGCCAATGCCGATGCCGATACCATTTGCTATTCTCACGTCCAGGGAAACCAACGGCGGGCCGGTATAATCCTCCGGCCACCATTTGCCGGCGACGATATGGGCATCGGGCGGCGGCGGGCCGGTGTAAGTCAGACCGCGGTCGCCGCGCACCGCCCAGGCCGCCCCCGGCGCCACCTTCACCTTTGACGCATCAACGCCGTTGATTTTGACAATGCGGCCCCGCATGGCCGGCACGCGCTCGATCTCCTCCACCCCCGCGATGGCCATGGCCAGGCTGTCGAATTTTTCCGCCTGCTCGGGCAGAATATCGATGAAAAAGAACGCCGGCGCCTTTTCCGGCAAGCGTTCGGTCACCTGCAAATTCATATTGCCTTCCACGCCGATGACCGCCACCAGCACGGACAGACCCAGACCGAACGATTGCACCACGGGCACGGTCGCGGCACCGGGACGGTATAAATTGGTCATGGCCAGACGCGGTATGGCGTGGCGGGGCCGGGGCAAATAGCGGGCCAGATCGACGATGCCCAGACCGGCGGCCAGAAACACCCCCATGGCGGCGGCGGCGCCACAGACGAACCAAACGGCGAACCGGCGTTCTTCCGCCGTCAGAATGGCCAGGGCCGCCAATAGGGCGAAGGTCAGGGCGGTGAGCGCGATATACCGCCAGGGTGGCCGGGATGCCATGGGCGCCGCCAAATCACGGAACAACGCGCCCGCCGGCACCCCCTGGGCCCGGGCCAGGGGCCAGATGGCAAAGGCAAGCGCCGTCAAAAAGCCAAAGGCCGCGGCCAACAGCAATGGCAGGGGATGCAGGTCGAATTGCATCCGGAAGGGCAACAGATCAGACATCAGACCGGCTAGCAGAATGGGTATTCCGGTTCCGATCAATAATCCGGCGCCCACGCCCAGGGCGGTCAGGGCCATGACCAGCAACAGATAGGTTTGGAATATCAATCGCGCCGGCGCGCCCAGGCACTTCAACGTCGCGATGGTGCCGGTCTTGCTTTCCAAAAAGCTGCGTACCGCGTTGCCGATGCCCAATCCCCCCACCAACAGGGCGGTCAGACCCACCAGGGTCAGGAACAGGCGCATGCGGTCGATGAATCGGCGCAGGCCGGGTGCACCATTACGGGTGTCGCGAATACGCCATCCGGCATCGGGAAAACGCGCCTTCAGGTCATCAATCCAGGCCACGACGTTGCTGCCGGGCGCCAGGAGAATACGGTAGCGGTATTTCACCTGCGCCCCCACGCGGACCAAATTCGTGGCCGCCAGGCTATCCGCCGCCACCATGAGGCGCGGTCCAAGAACAAAGGAATCCGCACCCCGGTCAGGCTCCCGCACGATCCGGGCGGCAATCCGGTAGGTTGCTTCACCCACCATGACCCGATCGCCAATCTGTAATTTCAGGCGTTGCAGCAAAACCGCCTCCGCCACCGCGCCGGGCAGACCATCCACTGTTCGGAGGGCGGCGGCCAGATCCTGACCTTGATCCAGTTGCATCCGGCCGGACAGCGGATAGGCCCCGTCAACGCCTTTCAATTCGATCAGGCCCCGTTCAGCCCCATCTGGCCGCCGGGCCATGGAGCGCATCTCGACAACCCGGCTGACCCGGCCCGCCGCCGCTAGGTATGCCAACTGCGCCGGGTTCGCGGCTTGGTGGGAAAGGCGCAATTCCACATCGCCGCCGATCAGCTTGCGGCCATCCCGGCGCAGACCGTCGACCAGGGCGTCGGAAAGGGAGCCGACGCCGGCAATGGCGCTGACGCCCAGGGTCACGCAGAGCAGAAAGATCCGAAATCCGCGCAGCCCGCCGCGCAACTCCCGCCGGGCAATGGTGAAGGCAAGGCGGCCGGGCATGCTAATCGGCGGCCACGGAGGGTGCCGGGGATGGCGCCGGGGCGCCAGCCGTCTCGAATCGGCCGTCGCGCATATGGACAATACGGTCACAGCGCTGGGCCAGGGCCGGGTCATGGGTGATCAGGATCAGCGTACTGTTGGCGGCTTTATGCAGGCCGAACAGCAACTCGATGATCGCCGCGCCCGTGGCGCCGTCCAAATTGCCCGTCGGCTCGTCCGCCAACAGCAGACCGGGCCGGCGGACGACGGCGCGGGCCAGGGCCACCCGTTGCTGTTCGCCACCCGACAATTGTGAAGGATAATGGGTCAACCGGTGATCAAGGCCCACTTCGCCCAATGCCGCCGCCGCCACCTCGAAAGCATCCCCGACGCCGGCGAATTCCAGAGGCATGGCGACATTCTCCAACGCCGTCATGGTCGGGATCAGATGAAAGGATTGAAACACGATGCCCACGTGATCGCGGCGGAACCGGGCCAGGTCATCCTCGCCCATGTCTTCCAAGTCTTGACCCGCGACCCGTACCCGGCCCCGGCTGGGCCGTTCCAGGCCCGCCATGACCGCCATCAACGTGGATTTGCCGGAGCCCGAAGGCCCGACCAAACCAACCGCCTCTCCCGTGGCGACAGACAGCTCAACGCCGCGTAAGATGTCGACCGGTCCGGCCTCGCTCGGCAGGGTCAAATGCACATCGCTCAGGTCAATCATGATGTCTTCAGAATTCAAATCAGCTCCCCGATGGGTCAATATGGTATGGCCGCATAGGTTATCCATGCCAAATGGCTACGTCACGCCCCATGTCAAGCTTGCGGCATTGGCGATGGTGATGTTTTTCGCCTGTTCCACCATCCAGGCCCAGGCCCAAGAGCGGGTCATCATGACTTTCGGCGACAGTTTGACGGCCGGCTACGGCCTGCCGGCATCCGAAGGATACGTGGCCCAGCTGCAAACCGCCCTGCGGCAACAAGGCGTCTCCGTCCGGGTCAGGAACGGCAGCGTGTCGGGCGATACCACGTCCGGCGGCCGGGCCCGGCTGGACTGGACCCTAAAGGGAAAAATCGATTTGGTGATCCTGGAACTTGGCGCGAATGATTTTCTGCGCGCTGTAAACCCGGCTGTCACGCGGCGCAATCTCGATGCCATTTTGGGCGAACTGGAAAAGCGCGATATTCCCGTTCTGCTGGCCGGCATGAAGGCGCCGCCAAATCTGGGGCCCCGGTACGGCAAAACCTTCAATCGCATCTATCCGGATCTGGCGGAACGGTATGACGTCGCGTTGTATCCCTTTTTTCTGCAAGGGGTGGCGGGACGGCGGGCGCTCAACCAACGCGACGGCATTCATCCCAATGCGGCGGGGGTAGAGGTCATTGTCGCGGCCATGGTTCCATATGTGCTAGAGCTGTTGTTCCGCTGAAGCGAGAGTGGGAGATCAACTGAGTGCGCCTGTTTGTCGCCATTCCGATTCCGGAACGAATTAAGGATACCTTGACCGCCCTATGCGGCGGTGTCGATGACGCCCGATGGCGAAGCCGGGAGCAGTTGCATTTGACCTTGCGTTTCATTGGCGAGGTTGACGGCGCCATGGCCCGGGATATCGATGATGTGCTGTGTCAGATCGCCATGCCGGCTTTTGAGCTGAACATGCGGGGCACGGGATTTTTCAACGAGCGCGGGCTGGCGCGCGTGTTGTGGGCGGGTGTCGGGGACGAGGACGCGTTGCGAAAACTCCATGGCAAAATCCAGCATGGCCTTGCAGCCATCGGTCTGGAGCCCGAACACCGCCGCTACCGCCCCCACGTCACCCTGGCCCGCATGAACGGCATCCCCGCCCAGGAGGCGGAGGGTTATGCGGCGCGCTACAGCGAATATGCCTCGCCGCCCTTCACCGTTGACCGCTTCGGCCTGTTCTCATCTCATTTGGCGCGGGAGGGCGCGATCTATACCCTGGAAATGGACTATGCCCTGGAGTCGCCATGACGGGACCGCATGAGGGAACGTGCATGAAGGGGCCAGGGGTAGCCCTGGGCGTGCTGCTGTCGCTTGTCCTGGCCATGACGGCCGCGCCCAAAGGCGCCAAGGCGGATTTCTTTACTGGTTTGAAGGCCTATGGCGCGGGTGAATTTACCGCCGCCCGGCGGCAATGGGAGGCCGAGAGCGGCCCGAAAAAGGCCATGGCCCATTACCGCCTGGGCCTGATGCTGGCCTTTGGTACCGGTGTGAAAGTGGAGACGGACACCGCCCTGGCCTGGTTGCGCCAGGCGGCGGAGGAAGGTTCGGGCCTGGCGCGGCTGGATCTGGCGGAGATGTTGTTTACGGGCGCCGACCTGCCGAAAGACTACGCCGAGGCCCTGAAATGGAGCCGCGCCGCCGCCAAGGCCGGCAGCGCCTTGGCGAGATATTACATCGGCCGGCATTATGACCGTGGTCTGGGCGTGGCGCTTGATTTCCATGCAGCCCTGAAGCATTTCAAATTCGCCGCCGAAAAGGGCATCGTGCCGGCACAACGCCGCCTGGGGCAGTATATGAGCGCCGGCATCACAATGGACCCCGACCCCGAGGGCGGCAGGCATTGGTTGGAGTTGGCGGCCAAGGGCGGCGACAGCCAGGCCCGCTATGATCTGGCCCGGCGCTATCATTTCGGCAGAGGGGTGGAGAAGGATTTGGCAAAGGCCAAGGCATTATACGCCCAGGCGGCGGCGGACGGTTATGCCAAGGCGCAACATGATCTGGCTATATTTCATGTGCAGGGTCTGGCGGGTAAGGTGAACCTGAAGGAGGGACGGTTTTGGCTGTTGCGCGCGGCGGCAACGGGGCTCGACGAGTCACAGTATCAACTCGGCCGGCTGGAGATGACGGAACTCGCCCGGCCTTTGTTGATGTACGATGCCTTTGATTGGATGGCGCGGGCCTGGCGGCAGAATTTTCCCGCCGCGCAGGCTCTGGTCACGAAAATGGCCAAGGAATTGCCGGAACGCCTGCGGCAGAACGAGCTGCGGGACAAGATCGACCGTGATGCCACGAATTACTGTCTGCTCGCCTATTCCATATCAGCTTGGCAAAAGATCGATGAACATTGCGCCAAGGTGGCCCGGTTCGGCCAGGTGGTGGCGCAATATGTCATGGGCCGGGTCAATGAAAGCGGCCTGGGCCGGCCGAAAGATTTGGCCAGGGCGTATCAATGGTACCGCCAGGCGGCCGCCATCGGCCTGCCACGGGCCCAGAACGCCTTGGGACGCATGTTGATGCGGGGCCTCGGCGCGCCCCAGAACCCGGCCCGCGGCGCCAGTTGGATCCGGCGGGCGGCGGAACAGGGTTATGCCCCGGCGCAGTTCAATCTAGGCTTCATGCACCAAAAAGGGTTTGGCGTCGGCAAGCATGCGGTGGCGGCGGCGAATTGGTACCGCCGGGCGGCGGAACGGGGCCATGCCCGGGCGCAATTTAACCTGGCCACCCGCTTCATGGCCGCCGACGGCCTGCCACGGGATCCGGTACAAGCCTACAAATGGCTGCTGCTGGCGGAAATTCGCCAGGGCGTGGACCGCAAGGAAGGCCGCGCGGTGGCGCAACAGGCCCGGCGTACCCAGCGCCTGTTCGCCGCCGCCATGACGCCCGCCCAACTGGACAAGGCGCAACGCCAAGCAGACGCCTTCCGGCCGAAGTAGACGCTAGCGCATGTCGCGTTCAATTGAACGCGAGGCCATGCGCTAAAACCTTTAAG
>JAPYPT010000480.1 GCA_029937535.1 Alphaproteobacteria bacterium | reverse complement strand
CAATAGGTCAGATGGGCGGCGGCGCCCGCAGAGCCGCCCGCGGAGTTGCCGCCGGGGCCAAGCTTCATAGCGCCGAGACCTCGTTTCGCCGTGCGCCATCCTCCATGGCTCCCCCGCCCGAAGCGCGGTCCCTGAGCCAATCAAGTGCCGCCAGCATATGCCCGTTATTGATGCTGTGAACTTCAAAACCCCGGCCAATGGCTTCGATCAGGGTGATGGTCAATTCGCCGCCCAGATGTTCCTGGAATTCCCGCAGGCCATCAATGACCGCCGGCCGGCCATCCACCGCAAGCATGTCCAGGCTGTCGTGCCAAAGGCTGAAACCCAGACCTTCCAGCAGGCCGCAAATGCGCTCACCCTCCGGCGCCGGCAGGATGCCCGCAAGCACGGCATAGCGGGCATCCATGGCCATGCCGATGGCCACGGCCTCGCCATGGCGCAGGTCGTGGTGGCTCAATCCTTCCAGCTTGTGGGCCGACCAATGGCCGTAATCCAGGGGCCGGGCGCTGCCCCGCTCAAACGGATCGCCCCCGGAGGCAATATGTTGCAGATGCAATTCGGCGCAGCGGCGGATCATATGGCGCATGACGCCGCCCTCGAACCGGGCCAGGGCGGGGGCGTTGGCCTCCAGCCAATTGAAAAAAGCGCCGTCCCGGATCAAGGCGACCTTCACCGCCTCGGCCATGCCGGCGATCTTGTCGCGGCGCTGCAAGGTGGCGATAAAGTCGCTGTCGTTCAACACGGCGAAGGGCGGCGCGAACGTTCCGACGAAATTCTTCACGCCGAAGGCATTGGCGCCGTTCTTCACCCCGACGCCTGAATCGTTCTGCGCCAGCACCGTCGTGGGGACCCGCAGCATCCGCACGCCGCGATGGCAAATGGCGGCCGCATAGCCCACCAGATCCAGCACCGCGCCGCCCCCAATGGCGACCACATAGGAATGCCGGTCAACGGCCAGATCCAACATTCGTTGCAACAGGCCCTCAACCGCGCCGGCCTGGTTCTTGATGGCTTCGCCGCCCGGTACGGGATCAACGGCCAGCAATTCCAGCCGGTCCCCATAGAAGGCGACATATGAACTCAACTGCTGCACCAGTTCCGGCCGCGCCGCGGCAACCCCACCGTCCAGAACCACGAACAGGCGATGGCGCTTTTCAGGTTCATGGCGCCCGATGAGATCAACCAGGGTTGTATTGCCATGATCAAACATACGGGAAGTGAAAGCGACCGGATACTCCACCGCCATCGTGAAGCGTTGAACAATCACCTCGGCGGCCTCGGCAGCGGTCACGGCGGCAGTCTCGGCCGCGTTCGCCTCCCCCTCCAAACCCTCAATTTGCAGTTCCTGTTCCATGCCACCCTTTATGTTTTGGCGGCTACTATGACATGGTTTGCCTGCCAGTGTCCTGCCCCGTTTTGTTCGCCCCTCGGCTGGGGTTAGTCGGGCAACAAGTCGTAGGTCGTACTTTTCAAGATCGGTCGGTGGCGGCGGTCATAGCGGCGCTTGAAATGCTTTTCCAGCAGGGTGCGGTTGAAGCTGCGGCCGTCAACCAACAGGCGGAAGCCGGCCGGGAACCGCTCTTCCATATCTAGCACATCGATCGCGGCGCGGCGTTCCGGCGTCAGGGCCGGGCCATCCAGGTAGATCATGTCGGGGACCACATCGGGGACCACATCGGGGACCTGGGCAAAGCGCCAGACGGGGACATCGCCCAGC
>JAPYPT010000219.1 GCA_029937535.1 Alphaproteobacteria bacterium | reverse complement strand
AACGCCTGGGATGCCACGTTAGCGGCGATGTATCATTATGTACAATTAAACATTATTGCATATGAAAAAACAAATTCTGGTGACAGCACCGATGGCGACGAACTGGGATGAACGGGTGCCGGTAGGCATGACGAAGGACCACGGTGGCACGGATTAAGACCAGGCTGTTTTTTTTATGCGATCAGCAATGGTCAATCAATCAGCCTTGATGGCAACGAACGTTTTCGAGTTTGAAATTGTCCGTCCATGCGGCCAACCGATGCCACACATCGCCCCGACCGAATCGCTTGGGAGCGCCATCCAACGAACCGGAAAATTTCGATAGGTCGTCTAGTAATGATAAACGGCGGGAAGCGGGACATTCTCCGGTGGTGAAGTATGCTCACGCTTTAGGGCACGTGGATGGAACGGCAGCTTGTGTTCCCGCATGAATGCCCCGACGTCGTCTCTGGTCCAGCGGATCAGCGGATCGACGCGGATCAGCCGGCCCTCCACATCGACCCTATGAGTGACGTGGGAAGAGAGTGGCTGATGGTAGACTGCGGAAATCCAGCAGTCGTAGGGCGCCAGGGTTTGGTTGAGGTGGACGATCTCGACGCTTCGGCTCGGTAAGTCCCGGTGCTCGGCCCACATACGCTCGCAGTGATCGTGGTCGCCAGGCCGGACCTTGGCCTCGCCCCCCTGGGACTGGCTCACGTTCTTGAGGCCCAACAGCTCAACAATGCGTTCACGATACGCGACGCTCTCCGGGAACTGAAACCCGGGTACACAAAAGATCACTGGCGTATCGGGATTGACGTCGGCAACCATTTTCAAAACCGCCACGCTCGGCGCCTTGAGCGAAGCTGTCACCAGCGTTTTTCCGGCAAACATCTTGTTGATCAGCAACCGCAGCACATCCGGCGTGGAAAGTTCGGAGGATACTGATCTGATATCTTGAACAATTGAATTTGGCACTAGACTTCGTCCTTTGATAAGACGGACCTGAAATCCAAGGTTGTGCGGAAATTGTATTGATTTTGCCTATATGACACAAGCGTATTAGACGGCATTGCCGGATCAACGGGGTGGGAGCCGACATCTATGACGTGGTCACCGTCGGTTTCGTATCAACGACCCTTTCGATGGTTTGATCGCCCAAGCATGACGGGCGCCAAGCCCTTCAGGGTATGGACATCAGCTTCGTGGATAGGCGGTTCCTGGATTTTCTCGACCCCTGAGGCAGCCCCGCCGAAATCGCCACCGACACCAAGTTTCAATTCTTAAAAGCCGACCATGTCCTCAAGGGCATGGGTTTGTCCCATCTGACCAAGACCGAAGACGCCGTCGCGGAATTACGCAAGAAAAATATGGCGCCATGAAATTCCGGCCATATCGGGTCCAATGGCCGGAATGAACAGGGGATATGTACTTGTTGCCTGCACGCCTATCCATGGAGCCTTGAGATCCAATTCGTGCCAATGCAGCTAATGTAGACAACCACTACATATAGGGTTGCCGCACACAACATTTCTACGGCAGCGATGTGCCATAAGCAGACTGTTAGAATTTTCTAATACATGGTGGCTGGATGCAGGCGGGTGGGAGCCGTCCACAGCATCATAAGCCGACATTGGGCCGACAATCGATCCACGTAGATTCCCTGACCGCTGAACGCTACACTCAGCCCCATGACGGAGAGAACGCAACGCAGATTGGCGGCGATTGTATCTGCTGATGTGGTCGGCTATTCTCGTCTTATGGGCGCAGACGAGGCTGGCACACTGGCGGCCATGCGGGCGCACCGCACAGAACTTTGGAACCCTCTCATTGAACAGTATGGCGGCCGCGTGGTTGGAACTGCCGGCGATAGCCTGCTCATTGAGTACGCGAGCGCTGTAGCGGCTGTTGAGAGTTCAGTTGCCGTGCAGCGCGGTATGATCGAGCGAAATGCCGACGTACCGGAGAACCGCCACATGTTGCTGCGGATCGGCGTCAATATCGGCGAAGTAGTCATTGATGGCGATGATATATTCGGGGACGGCATCAATGTGGCGGCGCGCTTACAGGCCATTGCAGATAGTGGCGGCATAGCAATTTCGGGCAATATTCATGAACAAGTGAGTGGCAAGCTCAATGTTGCGTTCAGTGATGATGGCGAACACGAGGTCAAAAATATTGATCGTCCGGTCCGCGTTTGGCGTTGGTCTCCAAAGGCACAGATAACAGCAGGTGACACTGCGGGAGCGGATCAACTGCTTCCACTTCCCGACAAGCCATCCATTGCCGTTCTGCCGTTCGATAATATGTCGGGCGATCCTGAACAGGAATATTTCTCCGACGGCATGACCGAGGACATCATCACAGAGTTGTCGCGCTTCCGTAATTTCCATGTCATCGCCCGCAACTCGACCTTCACCTACAAAGGTCAGGCGGTAGACATCAAGAAAGTCGGCCAAGAACTTGGTGTCCGCTACGTATTGGAAGGAAGCGTGCGCAAAGCTGGAAGCCGTGTGCGGATTACCGCGCAGTTGATCGAGGCGGCAACCAGCAAGCACGTCTGGGCGGAACGCTATGACCGCGAATTGATCGACATCTTTGATCTGCAGGACGAGATTACCGGCACCATCGCATCGGCTGTATTACCGGCCTTCGAAACGGCAGAGCTGCGCCGCATCGACCATGTTCGCCCGGAGAACTTGGACGCCTGGGAGCTAACGCTACAGGCTTCCTATCAAAACAACAAAGGGACGCGGAAAGGATTTGCTGCTGCACGGGAGCTTGTCGAAAGAGCCATAACCATCGATCCGCACAATGTTCAGGCGTTGGCATTGCTGTCCTATTGTATCACCTGGCAAGTCGTCATGAGCTATTCGACGTCTCCAGAAGAGGACATGGAGAAAGGTATCGCGGGGGCCCGACGGGCCCTTGAACTCGATCCCTCTAACGCGGTTGCCCTCAGGAGCCTGAGCGGACACTTGCTGTTGTCATGGCGGCACGACGAAGCGCTCGAAGCGGCGGAGCAATGCGTCGAACAGAATGCGAATTTCGATCAAGGCTGGATGGTCTACGCTACCGTATTGGTATATTGCGGCCGTTTCGATGAGGCTGTGAAAGCCTATGAACGGGGCGCCATTCTTAACCCCCGCAACCCGTCCATGGGATTATGGACGGTTCAAATGAGTATGGGTGCGTTTATCGTCCAACGCTACGAAGACGGCGTCACTTATGGCCGGCGCGCCGCGCGGCAACTGCCGACATACCACGGCTGCCATAGAATCCTGGCGGCCAATCTGTCCGCTTCGGGTCATATGGAAGAAGCTGCATCGGCTATTGCCGAAGTGATCCGGCTTTCGCCCCATCAAACCGCCGCCGATACTCTCCGAACCGTGCCTATTCGAGCTGACGAAGCAGCAGAGAGATATTGTAGGGAATTGGTACGCGCGGGATTGCCGGAAGAATGAGCGCACCCGCCCGCAAACTCACCGCCATCCTGGCCGCCGAAGTTGCCGGCTATCAGTTTCCAGCGATGCTCGAGATGGGTCATTCTCGATATTCGCCATTTGGATTGGCAATGCGCGATGCTGAGGTAGAAGCGGAAACTGCCGTTTAGGCCCATGACCAGCGGTTTGTGCCTGCCAGGTTCTCGGTCAGCATCGATCAACACAACGCAAACGTCCCATTGGCCGACCGGACGAGGATGCCCTGACGCAGGCGGTTATCGCCTTGATTTCCAGCTAATCACCTACAGACGCCAGCGCTCGCTGCAAATCGTCTGCATTCATTACAGGGATAAACTGCACGGCAGCTTCGAGGTTCATGAATAACTGTTCTGCGATCTGTGGAATTTCCGCTGGATCGGACATGTCGAATACCATCATGCCAGCGCGTTCGCCATCTTCGGCGTAGAAATAGGCGGCTTCCGGCTTTAGCAGCTCCGCCAACGCCTGCATTGTCTTCTCCAACGAGCCATCCTTGATCGCCTCGTTACCTCGCCCTACTGGAACCGTCCATCGAAGCATTGTGCGCATTATAGACTCCTATTGAATTGATGTTATGACGCGGACGCTACAAACATTAGAGCGTATGCATCCTGGCACAGCTGGAGAGACCATGTCGATGTCTTCAATTTATTCACCGCCGTAATGAGCGTGGCGGTCGATTGATCACGCGAGCAATCTCGGCGCTGCCGTTTCCTTTGGTGGCAATCGCCCGCGATGCTCGAGATGGGTCAAAAGCGACTGTTTGGGCGGCGGAGTCATGGCGCGTCATACACCCTATATGTAGTGCGTGCATGTCCCTACCGGACGGGCCCGGTCTAATTCACCGAGCGTAATTCCAGCTTGGCGATGGCCTCGCGGTGCACTTCGTCCGGGCCGTCGCCGATGCGCAGGTAGCGGGCTTCGGAGTACATCTGGGCCAGGCCGAAATCGTTGGAGACACCGCCCCCGCCGTGCACCTGAATGGCCCGGTCGATCACCTCGGCCGCCATTTTCGGCACCACGACCTTGATCATGGCGATCTGCTTGCGCGCCGCCTTGCCACCGTCCTTGTCCATCATCCAGGCGGCGTGCAGCACCAACAATCGCGCCTGATCGATTTCGCAGCGGGAATTGGCGATATCGGCGCGTACCGTGTCACGTTCCGCCAGGGGCTTGCCAAAGGCCACCCGCGCCTTGGCCCGGCGCATCATCGCCTCCAAGGCACGCTCCGCCTTGCCGATCAGGCGCATGCAATGGTGAATGCGGCCCGGGCCCAGGCGGCCCTGGGCAATCTCAAAGCCCCGGCCCTCGCCCAGCAGCATATTACCGGCCGGTACGCGGACATCCTTGAACACCACCTCGCCATGGCCATGGGGGGCATGGTCGTAGCCGAACACCGGCAGCATGCGCACGACTTCCAGGCCCGGCGAATTGACCGGCACCAGGATCATGGATTGCTGTTTGTGCCGTTCGGCGTTGGGATCGTTCTTGCCCATGACGATGGCGATCTCGCAGGCCGGATGGCCGATGCCGCTGCTCCACCATTTGCGCCCGTTGATGACATATTCATCACCATCCCGGTCGATGGAGGTTTCAATATTGGTGGCATCGGAGGAGGCCACGTTAGGCTCCGTCATGCAAAACACCGAGCGGGTTTCGCCCGCCAACAACGGCGTCAACCAACGTTCCTGCTGCGCTTCATCGCCGAACTGCGCCAGCACTTCCATATTGCCCACGTCGGGGGCGGCGCAGTTGAAGACTTCGGGCGCCATGTTGGAACGGCCCAGAATTTCCATGATCGGGGCGAACTCAAAGTTCGCCAGGCCGGGGCCGAAGCGTTTGTCATGGATGAACATATTCCATAGGCCTTCATCCCTGGCCTTGGCCTTCAACTCCTGCAGAATGGGGGGGAAGCCGTTCCAGCGGGTTTCCATGTCGGCGGTCTGGGCTTCATAGGTTTCTTCCGCTGGGTAGACGTGACGGTCCATGAAGGCCTGCACCCGCTCCAGATAATCCTTGCTGCGGTCGGTAAACTCGAACATTGGCTTTCTCCACCGGCAAATTTGCTATGATAGGGGTCAGTATAGACGATGTAGTGGAGGAACGTCATGGCCGGGATTGATTATGAGGCATTGCAGGCGGAAATATCCGATTTCGCCAAAACACGGATCGCCGTTCGCGATGGTCTGAGCCGGCGGCGCGAATTTCCCGGCGACCTTTGGGCGGCAATGGCGGAATCCGGGTTGATGGCCATTGCCTTGCCCGAGGAATACGGCGGCCGCGGCGGCGACTACCGCGCCATGGCCCTGACCCTGGAAACCCTGGCCGATGTGGGTGGCTGTCAGGGCGTGGCCATTTCCTGGATGTCCCAGGCCTTGAATGCCCGCCTGCACATACTTGGCCAGGGCAGCGAGGCGCAGAAACGGCATTATCTTCCGGGCCTGGCGGCGGGCCGGCACACAGTCTGCATGGCAATTTCGGAACCCGGCGCCGGCGCCCACCCGAAGAAACTTTCGACCCGCGCCGAACCCGATGGCGACGACGTCATTCTGAACGGTGAAAAGGCCTATCTGACCAACGGGCCGCTCGCCGATCTGTTTCTGGTCCTGGCGATCACGGACGAAGTCGATGGCCGCCGGCAGTTCACCTCCTTCATCGTACCCAAGGAAACGGAGGGTGTTGAGATCACCGCCGGGGTGGAGGTGGATTTCCTGCGCCCCTCCCCCCATTGCGGTCTCAAGCTGACCAATTGCCGTGTTCCCGCCGCCAACCGCCTAGGTCCCCTAGGCGATGCCTTTGCCGCCATTTCCTTGCCCATGCGCCGGGTCGAGGATGCGCTGGCGGCGGCCAAGACCGCCGGAGCCATGCGGCACCGCTTCCGTCTGCTCTGCCAAGCGGTATCCGGGCGCGACCTGGGGGAAGAGGGGGAGCTGACCCTGGGCCGTCTCGCGGCGATGCCCGAGGCCCTCTCCGCCATGGCTTGGCGCGCCGCCGAATTACTGGACAGCGGCCGCGACGACATTGACGATACCTTGTCAGCCCTGGCCGCCGCCGCGCGTCAAACCGGCAAATATGTCGAGGGGGAGGTTGAGGCATTCATCAACACGTGGGATATAGGGGTTTCGGACGACCTGGCCACGGCAACCCGGGATCTGGTGAAATCCCAGGGCATCGCCGCCTATGCCCGGGACCTCCAGGCCCGCAAGCGCGGCCAAGCACATTTGCAGGCCCATCGTTAGAGACATCCGTCAAAGTATAGTTAGTGAAAAGAGACCCATGACCGAACCGAGCGCCGCCAAATTTGAAACCGTGGAAGACATTGTCACAGGCTTGGGCGATGAGGGTTATATCGCCTCGCGCCAAATCGCCACCGCCATCTTCGTGGCGGAAAACCTGACCAAGCCGATTTTGGTGGAAGGTTCCGCAGGCGTCGGCAAGACCGAACTGGCCCTGGCTTCCGCCGCCTGGCTCGGCCTGCCCCTGATCCGTATGCAATGTTACGAGGGTTTGGATGAATCCAAGGCATTGTACGAGTGGAAATACGGCAAACAGCTTCTCTATACTCAGATCCTGAAGGACAAGATGGGCGATGTTCTGGGCGACACACCGACCCTGGATAAGGCCATGGAGAAACTGCAAGGCTTTGGCGACATGTTCTTCTCGGAAGATTTTCTGGAGCCTCGCCCGTTGCTGAAGGCCTTGCGTCAGGAACATGGCGCGGTGTTGTTGATTGATGAAATCGACAAATCAGATGAAGAGTTCGAGGCCTTTTTGCTGGAAATCCTCTCGGCCTTCCAGGTTACCATTCCAGAAATTGGTACAATCACATCCACGATACCGCCGCTGGTATTCCTTACGTCGAACAACATGCGGGAGATGGGCGATGCCCTGAAGCGGCGTTGCCTGCACCTCTATATCCCCCTGCCCGATGCCAAACTGGAAGAGCAGATTGTCGCCGCCCGTGTGCCCGATATTGATGCAAAGCTGCGCCGCAAGCTTGTCGCCTTCGTGCAGATGCTGCGGGAACAGGATCTGAAGAAGCTGCCCTCGATCTCCGAGACGCTGGATTGGGCGCGCGTCCTGCTGTTGCTGCATGCCGACGATTTGACCCCGAACCTAGTGCAGGACACCTTGAACGTGTTGTTGAAGTTCGAACAGGATATCCACGCCGTGCGCCCGCAGATCACCGAAATTACGCGCAAGGCGCGCCAGACTGGTGACCGCAGTTTCGTGAGGTAGCCATTTAAGATGCAACGCCCGCTTGAAAACTTCTTCCGCGCCCTGCGCGCCGCCGATATCCGTGTTTCGCCGGCGGAGAGCATTGATGCCCACCGCACGGTGGAACTGGTCGGCTATGGCGACCGGCAATTCTTCAAGGATGCCCTGTGCGTGGCCCTGGCCAAGACACCCGATGAGGTCGCCAGCTTCGACGATGTCTTCGAGATGTTTTTCCAGCGCGAGGAATTCGCCACCGGTAACGGAGAGGATGAAGAGGGCAGCCGTCCGCCGGAAGGCGCGGAAAGTGACGAAGCCTTCGCCGAACAGATCGGCAATGTCCCCCTGGCCGAGATGGTATTGGACGCCGATGGCAGCGAATTGGCCGCGTCGTTGGAACAGTCCGCCAATCGGGTCGGGGCCACGGAAATTAAATTCTTCAGCCAACGGGGTTATTTTACCCGGCGCATTCTGGACGACATGGGGCTGCGGGATCTGGAACGTCTGATCGCCGCGCTACGGCGTAGCGGCGAAGGCGACGGGGATGAAGAGGGCGATGAAGGCGCTGGCGACCTGGCAAACCGTTTGGAACAGGGCCGGCGCTATCTGCTGGATGAATCCCGGGCCTATGTGGAGCGGCAATACGAACTTTACGCCCGCGCCAACGGCGAAAATTTGCGCGAAGAGTTCCTCATGGAAACCCGCATGTCCAACCTGGAACACCGGGATTTCGACCGGATGCACAAAATCGTCCGCCGCATGGCCAAGAAACTAGCCTCCCGCTATAGCCGCCGACGCAAGAAAACCAGGCGCGGCCAGTTGGACATGCGCCGCACCTTGCGCCGCAACATGCCCCACGACGGCATCCCCTTCGAGGTCTATTGGAAGCAGATCAAGATCCAACGCCCGAAGATCGTGGTGATCTGCGATGTCTCCAAATCCGTCGCCGCCGCCGCCCGCTTTCTCTTGCTGTTCCTCTATTCCTTGCACGAGGTTATCGCGCAACTGGAGGCCTTCGCCTTTTCGGACCGTCTTATCGACGTCGGCGATATCCTGGAAAAAAACGACGTGGAACAGGCGATCCCCGAGATCATGAACGCTATCGGCTTTCGCTCCACCGATTACGGCCAGGCCC
>JAPYPT010000479.1 GCA_029937535.1 Alphaproteobacteria bacterium | reverse complement strand
CTAGTTGATTTAGAGAGAGGCCATCCGGAATGGTGAACGCCATACCGAAAGTTTATCCACCGGGCGTCTCAGATTGGCGGTTCGAAGTCCGCCGCCGTTGCGCAGATGCGCTCCTTGAGCGGCAACAGCTTGGCCGCGCGCGGCAGTTCCGGGCGCTGGTGGTACCAGCCCAGTTGCGCCATGTTGCGGACCAGCATGAACATGGGCAGCAGCGCCAGGTCCCCATCCGAGATCGCCCGCACGGACCGGTAGCCCGCGATCCAGGCGTCGCGAAACACGGTGAAATCTGGATGGTCCTGATAGGCGACAAAGGCCACGGCGAGGTCATAGTGGTGCCAGCCGAACCCGGTATCGTCGAAATCTATCACCGTGGCGCGCATCCCGTTGACCAGCACGTTGTGGGGATG
This sequence comes from Alphaproteobacteria bacterium, assembly GCA_029937535.1. Classification (GTDB taxonomy): domain Bacteria; phylum Pseudomonadota; class Alphaproteobacteria. Next base: position 1,317 of record JAPYPT010000479.1, on the reverse strand, counting down.
CAGGTCGGCATGAATGAGGCTGAACGTCCGGGGCGCCTTGCCATGGCGGGTGAGTGCCGCATGCAGACGGTCACGCGTGGCAAGAAGCATGTCGCGTTCGGCGGGGGACAGCAAGGCATGGTCCCAGAACGGCCCCCAGAACGGTTTGGGACCCATCAACCCGTCGGCGTCGAGCCTATGCCGCTGAAAGCCGGCGGGCGCTGTCCAGCCGGTGGCCTGGTCGTGCAGTGCCGCCATGATCGTGCCCATGCGCCTGAAGTGGCCTGCGTTGGCCTGCCGGTCGGTTTCGCGGGCAACCACATCGGCCAGCAACTCGCCTTCCACCCAACGGGCCAGGCCAACCCAGCGCCGCTCGCCCATCCCGGCGATTTCGACCTGGGTGAAGTGTTCGCCCGCCGGCGTCAAAAGCGGTTCGGGAGCGGCGATACCGGCCTGGACCAGGGCGCGGGTCCACATATGCTCTGATCGCAGGGCGTCGATGTCGTGGTACCAGGGGCGGTGCAGGCGGAGGACGAGCGGTAATCCATCGCGGGCATCGGTCACCCGGAAGGTGACGTTCTCGGTTAAACTGATGAAGCGCAGCTCGGCAGGCTCGATGCCGAACGCCGTCAGCGCCTGACGGGCGGCCGGCGCATAAACCCGCTCTGCCTCGCTCGTCATACCGTGTTCAAACCGCCAGTTCGGCGATCGTTTCGTCCCAGGCTACCAGGAATGCAGTGGCGTCGGTTTGCGAAAAGACCAGCGGCGGGCGGATCTTCACAACATTGGCGAAGGCGCCGGCATTGGAGGTCAGGAAGCCCTTGTCCTTCAATCGGTTGATCACTGTTTTGGCAAGGTCCGTGTCGGGTGCTCCGTCCTCTGGCGTGACCAGTTCAACGCCGATGAACAGGCCGTGGCCGCGCACGTCGCCGATCGCGTCGCTGACGCCCTTGCGCTGGGTCAGCGAGGCCTTCAGCGCGGCGCCGACGGTGGCGACATTGCCGGCTAGGTCCCGTTGCTCGATTTCGTCCAGCACCGCCATGCCGACGGCGGCCTGCAAGGGTGAGGAAGCGTAGGTGTTAAAATAGCGGGTCTCGGCGCGGAAGGTCTCGACCAGCGCGCGGCTGGCGGCGGTGGCGGCGAGCGGCAGGCCCGCGCCCATGGGTTTGCCGGTGACGACGATGTCGGGGGTGAAGCCGGTCACCTCGTAGCCCCACCAATGGCCGGTGCGGGCGTAACCGGCCTGCACCTCGTCGGCGATCACCAGGCCGCCGGCATCCCGCACCATCTCGGCGGCCCGGGCCATGAAGCCGTCGGGGATGTCGGGCAGGCCTTCGT
>JAPYPT010000478.1 GCA_029937535.1 Alphaproteobacteria bacterium | reverse complement strand
GGCGCCACGATGGCCACCTGGCCGCCCGTCATGACGGCGGCGAACGCACCGCGCAGGGCGACCTCGGTCTTGCCGAAGCCGACATCGCCGCAGACCAGGCGGTCCATGGGGCTGCCCTTGCCCAGGTCGGTGAACAAATCCTCTATGGCGCTCAATTGGTCTTCGGTCTCTTCAAAGGGGAAGCGGGCGCAGAATTCCTCATACAGGCCTTCGGGTCGCTCGATCTCGGGCGCGCTGCGCAGCACCCGTTCGGCAGCCACCTTGATCAGTTGGTCCGCCATGTCGCGGATATGTTGTTTCAGCCTGGCCTTGCGGGCCTGCCAGGCGGCCCCGCCCAAACGGTCCAGGTTGACGCCCGCATCTTCCGAGCCATAGCGCGACAGCAACTCGATATTCACCGCCGGCAGGAATAGTTTGGCATTGCCGTCGTAGTGAATTTCCAGGCAATCGTGGGGCGCGCCGCCGACCTCTATGGTTTGCAGGCCCACGTACCGGCCGATACCGTGCTCCACATGCACCACCAGATCGCCATCCGCCAGCTGGTTCTGCTCGGTGATGAAATCTTCCGCCCGCCGGCTGCGCCGCCGCCGGGCCAGGCGGTCGCCCAGCACATCCTGTTCAGAGATAATGACCAGACCGTCGGTCTCCAGGCCCTGCTCCAGGCCCAGCACCACCATGGCCGACACGCTGGGGGGCAAGGCCATGACGGCGGGCCAGTGGTCCACAAGCCGGACCCCTTCGATGCCATGATCTTCCAGCAAAAGGGCCATGCGTTCCGCCGAACCCTGGCTGAAGGCGGCGAAGACCACGCGCCGGTCCCGCGCCCGCTGGTCGTTGACATGGCCGCGCAGGACATCGAAGACATTGACATCCTGCTGGGCCCGTTCGGCGGCGAAACCGCGGCCCTGGCGGCCCGCGAAATCGATGACCTTGGCGCTCTCGGGTGCCGAAAAGGGCGAAAAACCGCCACCCCGCCGTCCCGCCAAGGCGCCGTCCCAAGACTTGGCGTCCAGAAACAGGCTCTCTGTCGGCACGGGTTTATAGAGCGGCGCGCCGCCATAGGGGTTTTTTTGCGCCTCCACCCGGGCCTGATAATAATCCTCGATCTGGGCCAGGCGGTCGTCGCGGGCCTCCAGGCACATATGATCCTGGGTGATGACGCCGTCACTGACGTAATCGAACAGCGTCTCCATTTTGTCATGAAACAGCGGCAGCCAATGTTCCATGCCCGCATGGCGGCGGCCTTCGCGGATCGAGAGATACAGCGGATCGTCGTCGGTCACCGCGCCGAACAGATCGCGGTAGCCCTGGCGGAAGCGGGCCGTGGTTTCTTCCGTCAATTGCACTTCCGAGACGGGGACCAGTTCGACAATTTTGCCTTCGCCGATGGTAATCTGGGTCAGGGGATCGAACAGGCGCACGCTTTCCAGGGTATCGCCGAAGAAATCCAGGCGCACCGGGCTGGCCACGCCGGCGGGGAAGATATCGATGATGCCGCCGCGGGTGGCGAACTCGCCGGGCTCCATCACCGTGCCGCTGCGGCTGTAGCCGTTGCGGACCAGGAACTCGATCAGCTCTCCTACCTCGACCACGGCGCCCACGCCGACCTGAAAGACCGCGCCCTCGATGGAGCTGCGCGGCGGCAGACGCTGCAGGGAGGCGTTGACCGTGGTCAGCAAAATGGAGGGCGCCTTGGGCGGGGCCTGGCCCACCAGGCGGGCCAGGGT
>JAPYPT010000218.1 GCA_029937535.1 Alphaproteobacteria bacterium | reverse complement strand
AAAAGCACCAGAAATGGGTATATCTGGCGCTTTCCTCAAAGTGTTATCCTCATATGATCCTCGTCATGCAGGGATAAGCATTAACCAAACAAAAATCGTTCTTTAACTTGATCCAAATCGGCTGCGTCTTTCTTCGCACAATCCGCCAAACTAGCACGAACCCAATCTGCTTCGTTAATTCTGGTGCCATCGCAAATTTCTGAAATAGTATTTTTCAGATGATCATTTATTCTTACGCATAATGCTGTGTCGTATTTAATCATTTAACTTTTCTCCTCCGATGATATGGAGCACTGCTGGTGGCATGAACCATATCGTCATTCATTCGTGCATTGTTGATTTGAACTTGCTGGTATGCAGATGCAATGTAGTCATCTCTGAATGCACTTCTCTTATCAGAGGTTTCTACCGCACCATTGAAGTGCTGATTGTTTAACCTCTGATCGTGTTCTTTTTTTGTTGCTTGCGTTTCTGCTCCAACTGGTGCTGCCGGATAGAAACTTCTAATGGGACTAATTTTTCCATGTGTTCTATTTAGTAGGTTAGTTTCCATGATTTGGCGGAAACTCTGTCACTTTTTGAATTTGTGGATACATGTTTCTTGCCAACCTGTTCCTTGATAGTGTCAAAACTTATCCCTTTCCCGGTGGCTGTTGAAAATTGATCCGCAACATCACTCGTTGGTTTCTCTTTTGCTGGAGGATTTACCCATTTATTCCGCAACTGAAATTACCTCTCTTTGATATTCCTCAATTTCCTCATCTGTCATTTCTCTAACATCCGCACTGCCCGTGAAAACAAGTTCACAGGTTTCTAGAAAATATGATTTGTCCATACGTTCATGCACCCAATTGACTATGTGCTTGGTGTATCCCTCTTTGGACACTGCATCATTACGTTCCTTTGTTTGTATATTAATAACTCAATTAAATCAATTACTTAACAGATATTTCCTATTCCAATTCGATAGTTCCGGGCGGTTTCGAGGTGACATCGTAGACCACCCGGTTGATGCCGCGCACCTCGTTGATGATGCGGGTGGCGGTGCGGCCCAGGAAGTCATGGTCGAAGGGGTAATAATCCGCCGTCATGCCGTCGGTGGAGGTCACCGCGCGCAGGGCGCAGATGTAATCGTAGGTGCGCTGGTCGCCCATGACGCCCACGGTGCGCACGGGCAGGAGGGCCGCGAAGGCCTGCCAGATGGCGTCATACAGGCCGGCCTTGCGGATCTCGTCCAGATAGATGGCGTCGGCCCGGCGCAGGATGGCCAGCTTGTCGGCGCTCAATTCACCGGGGCAGCGGATCGCCAGGCCGGGGCCGGGGAAGGGGTGGCGTCCGACCAGGCTTTCGGGCAGGCCCAGGGTGCGGCCCAAGTCCCGCACTTCGTCCTTGAACAATTCCCGCAGGGGTTCGACCAGCTCCATGTTCATGCGTTCGGGCAGGCCGCCCACGTTGTGATGGGATTTGATCGTGGCCGACGGCCCGCCGGAGGGCGAGACGGATTCGATGACGTCGGGATACAGCGTGCCCTGGGCCAGAAAGTCGGCGCCGCCGATCCTGTTCGCCTCTTCCTCGAATACATCAATGAAAGTCGCCCCGATGATCTTCCGCTTCCGCTCCGGATCGCTGACGCCATCCAGCTTGCCCAGAAACAAATCGGCGGCCTCCCGGTGCACGAGCGAGAGGTTGTAATGTTCCTTGAACAAGCTAACCACTTCCTCCGCCTCGCCCTCCCGCAACAGGCCGTGATCCACGAAGACGCAGGTCAACTGCTCGCCGATGGCCTCGTGCAGCAGCATCGCCACGACGGATGAATCCACACCGCCCGACAGGCCGCAAATGACCCGGCCGTCCCCGACCTGGGCCTTGATCCGCGCCTCGGCCTCTTGGCGAAACGTCGCCATGTTCCAACTGCCTTCGCAGCCGGCCACGTTGTGGGTGAAATTCCGCAACAATGCGGTGCCGTCGGGGGTATGCATGACTTCCGGGTGGAATTGCACGCCGTAAAAGCCCCGCGCATCATCGGCGATCACGGCAAAGGGGCAGTTTTCCGACGTGCCCACGACCTTGAAACCGGGGGGCAGTTCCGTCACCCGGTCGCCATGGCTCATCCAGACCTGGTGCCGTTGCCCCGCTTGCCACAGGCCGTCCAGCAGGGCGCAAGCGCCGTCCACTTCGACAAAGGCGCGGCCGAACTCCTGATGATCGGAGGCTTCGACCCGGCCGCCTAGTTGCGCGCACATGGTCTGCTGGCCATAACAAATACCCAGCACGGGCAGGCCCATTTCGAACAGAGCCTGGGGCGCGCGGGGGGTATCGGCCACGGCGGCCGAGGATGGCCCGCCCGAGAGGATGACACCGTTGGGCCGGCTCTCCCGCAAGGCTTCTTCGCCCTTGGTATAGGGCACGATTTCGCAATAAACGTTGCTTTCGCGCAGCCGCCGGGCAATGAGCTGGGTGACTTGGCTGCCGAAATCGAGAATCAGGATTTTTTCTGTCGTGCCATTATTCGTCGTGCCATTATTCATGGCTCAGCTTTACAGCGGCCCTAGGCCCCGGCGCAAGGACCCATTCCGGTAAAGATCAAGAAGCGCCCTATTTCGGGCGATAGGCCGCGACGGCGGCTTTCAGATCGTCGTATTCCTCACAGCCGAAAAAGCAGATTCGGTCCAGGGCGTCGAGGTGTTTTTTCGCCATTTCCAGGTTGCCCACCGCCAGATAGGTCTGGCCCACATATTCATGGGCGCCGCGGTGTTCCGGCTCCATCTTCAGAGCGGTGGCGTAATGCTTGAAGGCGGCATCGTAGTTGCCCAGATTGCGATGGGCATAGCCAAGATAATTATAGACATTGGCCGTACCCTTGTTCGCGGCCACTTCCGCCTCCAGCAAGGTAATGGCGCCGGCCCAGTCCTTTGCCTTGATGGCCGTCGCGGCGGCGTTGACCGCCTCGCTGTTGGTGTCCTCGTCGCTGCTCGCCGCCCAAGCGGTGGAGAGGCACAGCGACAAGGCGATCAAGGTGGCAATGATGATTTTCATGACAGGTTCCCCACGTTTCCTTACTCAGACCAAGACCATAACCCGGCAGGACCCCACCTGCCTATCACGTTTGTTGGCGCTGTAGCACGGCGACGAAAAATCCATCGGTGCCGTGCTGCCTCGGCGTCAGGCGCAGGTAAGGGTCGTCGCACGGGCAGGGACTGTCCAGAACCTCGTTCCAGATCTCGCCGATGGGCAGGACCTCGAAGCCGGTATTTTCGCTCAGGAAGCGCTCGATCCGGTCTTCGTTCTCTTCCATCAGGATCGAACAGGTTGCATAGATCAGTCGTCCGCCGGGCGCCACCAGGGGTGCGGCCCGGCGCAAAATATCGTCTTGGGTTTCGCCGTACCGGGCCAGTTGTTCGGGGGTCAGGCGCCATTTTGCTTCCGGATTGCGGCGCCACGCACCCGAGCCGCTGCACGGCACGTCCAACAAGACGCGGTCGGCTTTTCCGGCCAGCCCGGCCAGGGCGGAGGCTGCGGCCGGATCGGCCAAGGCATGGAGCTGTATGTTCCGCGCACCCGCCCGCTGCAACCTCTCCCGCAAGGGCCGCATGCGCCGTGGGTTGCTGTCGAAGGCGAAAATCTGCCCCTTGTTGGACATTTGCGCCGCCAAGGCGAGGCTCTTGCCGCCCGCGCCGGCGCAATAATCGATCACCTGCTGGCCCGGTTGGGCGGCGCATAACAGGGCGACGAGTTGCGAACCTTCATCCTGGATCTCGATTCCGCCGTTTTGATAGAGCGCATGGTTGGCGAGGGAGCGGCGGCTGTCCAGGCGCAACGCCATGGGCGCGAAGGCGCCGGGCGTGGTGGCAATATCCTCCCGCGCCAGACTGGCGGCAACCTTTGCCGTGTCGGATTTCAAGGCGTTGACCCGCAAATCAACCTCCGCCCGGCCCTGAATGGCGGCCATTTCAGCCTCCAGTTCCGTACCGAACCGGCGCATGAGGTTCGGATGCAACCACTCCGGATAGTTGCCGGTGGCCCAGGCCGGCGCTTCGTCCGCCCCTGCACGGGGCAATGTGGCAAGTACGGCTTGTTCATCCGCGTCCAGGTTGGCGGGGCAATATTGGGCGCCGCTAAAGAGCGCGGCGACGGCATCGGCGTCCGCATCCTCCGCCCCCATCAGATGGACAAAGGCCAGGCGGCGGCCGTCCGTTCCGCCCGCGCGCCAGGCATATTCGCCCCGGCGGCGCAGGACGTCATAGACCATGTCCGTGACCCAGCGGCGGTCTTTTGAGCCGGCATAGCGGCGGCTGCGAAAATAGTTGCCCACCAGGCGGTCCGCCGGCGCTTCCGCCCCCGCGATTTGATCCAGCAGTTCGATCGCCGCCTGTAGCCGTGCGCCCGGTGTCACGCCGGCGCCTAGGAAGGGTTAAGGGGGTAGTTGGGCGCTTCCCGGGTCAGGGCGACGTCGTGCACATGGCTTTCCCGGAAGCCGGCTTGGGTGACCCGGACAAAGTCGCACTCCTGGCGCATGGCCTCGATGGAGCCATTGCCCGTATAGCCCATGGCGGCGCGCAGACCGCCGATCAATTGGTGGATGATATTGGCGACAGGGCCTTTGTAAGGCACCCGGCCCTCGACCCCCTCGGGCACCAGTTTGATGGATTCACGGATTTCCTCTTGAAAATACCGGTCCGCCGAACCCCGCGCCATGGCGCCCAGGGATCCCATGCCGCGGTAGGATTTGTAGGAGCGGCCCTGAAACAGAAACACCTCGCCCGGCGCTTCTTCCGTGCCCGCCAACAAAGAGCCGATCATGGCGCAATCGGCGCCGGCGGCGATGGCCTTGGCCAAATCGCCGGAAAACTTGATACCGCCGTCGGCGATGACGGGAATATCGTTCTCGCGGCAAACATCCACCGCTTCCATGATCGCCGTCAGTTGCGGCATGCCGACACCCGCGACAATACGGGTGGTGCAGATGGAGCCGGGCCCGATGCCCACCTTCACCGCGTCCGCGCCGGCATCGACCAGGGCCCTGGCGCCGTCCCCGGTGGCTACGTTACCGGCCGCCAGTTGGGTGTAGTTGCTCAATTTCTTGATCTCGCTGACGCTGTCCAGCACCATGCCAGAATGGCCGTGCGCGGTATCGACAATGATCAGATCGGCGCCGGCATCGATCAAGGCCTCGGTCCGCGCCATCCCCTCGGCGCCGATGCCGGTGGCGGCGGCGACGCGCAGGCGGCCCTGCTCATCCTTGGCCGCATCCGGATAGGTGGTGGCCTTTTCCATGTCCTTGACGGTAATCAGGCCAACGCATTTGTAGTTCTCGTCCACCACCAGCAGCTTTTCGATGCGGTGTTTGTGCAGCAGGCGCTTGGCCTCGTCGCTGTCGCCACTATCGACGCCCTCGCGCACGGTGACCAGACCTTCACGGGTCATCAATTCCTTGACCGGCTGGCTCTTATCCGTGGCGAAACGCACATCCCGGTTGGTCAAGATACCCGCCAGGCGGCCCGAACCGGCTTCCACCACTGGAATGCCCGAAATACCGTGGACCTGCATCAGGTTCAAGGCGTCGTCCAGGCTCTGTTCGGGGTGAATGGTAACGGGATTGACCACCATGCCGGCCTCGAACTTCTTCACCCGGCGCACTTCCTCGGCCTGCTCCTCGATTGTGAGGTTCTTGTGGATCACGCCCAAGCCGCCCAACTGTGCCATGGCAATGGCCAGGCGGTGTTCGGTCACCGTATCCATGGCCGAGGACAGGAGGGGAATGCCTAGTTGAATGGCCTTGGTCACCTGGGTGTGGGTCGCCACCTGGTTGGGCAGGACCGCGGATGCGGCCGGTTTCAGCAGGACATCATCGAATGTCAGCGCCTCGGGTATCATCATATCGTCGCCTGCCTCCAAGAGTTCGCGGGCACCATGCCACGCCGGCCTGAATAGAAACAGGGCGCGGACCGCCCCCTGATGAAAATCATTTGGGAAGAGAATTCTCGCCGCAAGTTTCGCGCGGATTTTCTTTGGCGGCGGCGCGGGGCTGCCACCTCTTCGCGCATCTTAGGGCTTACTCCCATCGGCGATGGCCTCGGCTTCCATGTCGCCCAGCACGCCGGATTGTTCTTCGTCGCTGTACATCGCGGGATAATGCTTCACGAAGGAGGCCTTGATATCGTCCAGCGGGGTATCGGCGAAGCTGCCATGATCGGTGATATATTCCATGTGCTTGTTGCCGTCGGCATCGTAGGGATGAAAGACCGAATCGGTGCGGCCATCGAATTCCAGGGGCAGGGTGCCGAACTTCTCGCACAGGCTGAGGTTAAACGCCGGCGTCGCCTTGACCCATTTGCCTTCCAGATAGATCTCGACAAAGCCATGGTAGACGAACAGATCCGTCTGCATCAATTCGATCATGCGTTTCGAGGCCAGGTGGTTGCGCACATCCGCGAAACCCAAACGCGCCGGAACACCAATGGCCCGGCAGGCCGCCGCCATCAAAGCGCCCTTGGTGATGCAAAAGCCGCTGCCCCGTTCCAGCACGGTGGAGCCTTTCATGCCGAATTCCGTCAACTCGACGCCGTAGGGGTCATAGCGGAATTCATCGCGCACGGCGTAATAAATGCGCACGGTTTTTTCCAGATCCGTGCCGTCTCCGCCGGCGGCGCGGTGGGCAAATTCAATGACTGCCGGATGGTCGCTATCGACGCAGGTAGCGGGTTGCAAATAGGGCTGCATGCCCTCGATGACGGTGGCTTCACTCATGGCACGGCTTCTTTTTGTGATTCGTGCCCCCGTATAGACCAAATATCCGCCCGCGCCTATCCCTCACCATCTTCTTTTGGCGTCTCTTCGTCTTCGCCACGGCCGCGATAGCCCGTCGCCACCACATACATCTCCGCCGACCCGGCGCGGGAGGCCTCGGGCTTGGCATGGCGGACATGGGTGAAGTCGCGCTTCAGATCCGCCAACAGGCTGCCTTCACTGCCGCCCTGCCAGACCTTGGCGACAAACCCGCCGCCGGGGCCCAGCACGGACCGGGCCAGATCCAGGGCCGCTTCGGCCAGGGCGATAATGCGCAGATGGTCCGTGGCCCGGTGCCCCGTGGCGGGCGGGGCCATGTCGCTGAGGACCAGATCGGCGGGCCCGCCCAAGGCGTCGCGGATCGCCGCCTCCGTCGCCAGGTCGGTGACATCGCCAACCAGGGTCTGACAGCCGGCAACCGCATCCATCTCGTTGACATCGACCGCCAGTATCGTGGCCCTGGGCCCCAGGGCGCTGAGTAGAACCTGGGTCCAGCCACCAGGCGCGGCGCCCAGATCGATCACCACCTGGCCCTTTTTCAACAGCCCGAATTTTTCATCCAATTGCAGCAGTTTGTATGCGGCGCGGGAGCGGTAGCCGTCTTTTTTCGCCGCCACCACGTACGGGTCGTTCAATTGCCGTTGCAGCCAGCGCGTGGACGAGGCCTTGCGCCGCCGCGCCGTGCGCACGCGAACCGCCAGATTGCGCCCCGAGGGCCGGGATTTTCCGCTTCCCTTACTCCCTCCACCGGAGCGGGCGGTCATGGGGCGGGGCCGTTCTGGTTCGGGCTCGTGGTTGCGGCTGCCGGCCGGGTTAAATCCAGGTGTTGATCCCAGCTCATCAGCGACAACAGCAAGCCTTCCCGCACGCCGCGATCGGCCACCCGCAAGCGTTCGATGGGCCAGGTGCGGCGAATTGCCTCCAATATGGCGCAGCCCGCCACCACCAGATCGGCCCGGCCCCGGCCAATACATGGATGCGCCGCGCGTTGTTCCAGTTTCATGGCGCGCAATTGCTCGGCCGCCGCGCGGGCATCGGCAAACGACAGCCACAAGCCGTCGACCCGTTGGCGGTCGTATTTTTTCAATCCCAGATGTACCCCTGAAAGGGTGGTCACCGTGCCCGAGGTACCGATTAACTGCACGCCGCCCTCGCGGATCCGCCGGTTGATATCATTGGCCGTTTCAAAAGCGCAAAGCTCGCCGGTGATTTTTTGCACCAGTGCCTCGTACTGTGGCGGCGAGAAATCGCCGCCGCCATGGCGCTCGGCGATACTGACAACGCCGTGGGGCAGGGACGTCAGGGCGATGGGGTCCAGGCCCTTTTCCGTATCACGGCGGGCCCAGATCAACTCCGTGCTGCCGCCGCCGATGTCGAAAACCAGAGCGAACCGGGACTCCGGCGCCAACAGAGGCCGGCAGGCGGCAACGGCAAGCTTGGCCTCTTCCGCCGCCGTTATGGTCTCCAGGAACAGCCCGGCCTCTTTTTTGACCCGGTTGAGGAAATCGCTGCAATTCTCCGCCTTGCGGCAGGCCGCGGTGGCGACACAGCGGGCGCGGGTCACCTTGCGGCGGCGCATCTTGTCGGCGCAGACCTTCAGGGCTTCAATAGTGCGGTCCATGGCCTCAGCTGAGAGGCGGCGGGAGCCATCAACCCCTTCGCCCAGGCGGACAATGCGGGAAAACGCATCGACCACGCGAAAGCCTTCCGCCGCCGGACGCGCCACCAACAGGCGGCAGTTATTGGTGCCCAAATCGATGGCGGCATAGGTATGCCGGACATCATCATTCCGCCGCCCCCGTTTGCTGTCGTCTTGTGCCGCCACCGCTCAATTGGCCCCAAATCAATTGTGATAATTCCTTTACCGTACCTTGACCGCTCGGCGCCATCCTGGCAATAGGCGGGTTCGGGAACATGAGCGGACGGGCATTGGTTGACATCACCGTGGCCGCTTCATAGGTTGCCCGCAGCGCCCATGCTGGGGACTCGTCTAATGGTAGGACAGCGGACTCTGACTCCGTAAGTCCAGGTTCGAATCCTGGGTCCCCAACCA
>JAPYPT010000217.1 GCA_029937535.1 Alphaproteobacteria bacterium | reverse complement strand
ATGAATTCGGTGTCGTTGCCCAGGGGCCACAGCTTGCCGCGAATGGCGTTGACCAGGGCCATGTGATCCCCTTGCGGGCCATCGCAGCGGCCGATGGAGCCGCGGAATAGAACATCACCGACGACCGCCAGTTTACTGGGCGCATGGTGAAAGACGATATGGCCCGGCGTGTGACCGGGGCAATGGATAACATCCAGGGTAATATTGCCGAAGGCGACCGTCTCGCCTTCCTCCAGCCAGCGGGTGGGGGTGAATATCCGCGCCTCCAGGCCCGTGCGCTGGGCCTGTTTCGCCATTGCCTGGATCAGAAAATCGTCGGCCCGGTGGGGACCTTCAATGGGCACGCCAAGACGCTCCGCCAGCAGCGCCGCACCCCCCGCGTGATCGGCGTGGCCATGGGTAATGAGTATTTTCTCCACCTCGACGCCTTCTTCGCCAATGGCGATCTCGATCTTGTCCAGCTCCGGACCGGGATCGAAAATGGCGCCCCGCATGGTCTCGGGACACCACAGCAAGGCGCAATTTTGCCGGAAAGGCGTGACGGGAACGATACGGTAATGCATGAAACATCCTATACTTGGAGCCATGAAGCGGGCGGGTACATTGTAGACGAGCGGGGCGGTTGACGGAATGAGAGATGCGTGAAGGCGGGCCAAGCGCGGGGCGGCTCGTCGCCCTGATCTGCACGGCTCAGGTACTGGCCCAGGTGGGCGCCTATACCTGGCCGGCCCTGCTGCCGGAGTTCATTCCCCTCTGGGACCTGGATTACAGCGAAGCAGGCTGGATCACGGCGACGTTTTATCTCGCCTACATGCTGTCGGTGCCCATTCTCGTGACCTTGACGGACCGCATCGATCCACGCCGGGTCTATTTGTTCGGCGTTGGCTGCACCATTCTGGGCCATTTGATGTTCGCCTTTCTGGCCGATGGATTTTGGAGCGCCACCCTGTCCCGCGCCGTCGCCGGCATGGGCTGGGCCGGCACCTATATGACCGGCCTGAAACTGCTGGCGGACCGGGTCGATGGAAAGTTGCTGTCCCGCGCCGTCACCGGGCATGCGGCCAGCCTTGGCATATCGGGGGCCCTGTCGTTCGTCATCGCCGGTGGCTTCGCGGATATCTGGGGCTGGCGCGGCGCCTTCGTGGCGGCGGCGGGTTGTGCCGTGGCGGCCTGGCTGATCGCCGCCCTGTTCGCACCAAAACAGCCGTCACGCGCAACTACTGAAAGATGGAGTTGGGCGCTGTTCGATTTCCGCCCCGTGTTCAAGAACCGCTCCGCCCTGGCCTATAGCATCGGCTATTGCTTCCACACTTGGGAGATGGGCGCCATGCGCGGCTGGGCCGTGGCCTTTCTGGCCTATATTGCCTTGCGCGACGGCGTGGAGACATCGTTCTTTGGCCCCACCGTGATCGCCACCGCAATGGCCCTGTTCGGCACCTGGGCCAGCGTGGGCGGGAATGAGTTGTCGATCCGGCTGGGCCGGCGGCGGTTGATCCGCCTGGCCATGGCCGGGTCCATGATCTGCGCCCTCGCCGTGGGTTTTCTCGGCGCCTTCAATTATTCCCTCGCCGCCTCTCTGGTGGTGTTGTACGGCATGGTGATCTGGTTGGACTCATCATCATTGACGGCGGGCGCCGCCGGTAGCGCCGATCCGCAACGCCGGGGCGCCACTCTGGCCGTGCATTCCATGTTGGGTTATGGCGGCGGCTTTGTCGGCCCGATCATGGTCGGCTGGATTCTGGATCTGGCGGGCGGTCCCTCCCACATGGCCTGGGGCCTAGCCTTTGGCCATGTCGCCTTGGCCATGCTGGCCGCCCGAATCGCCTTCACCTGGCTGCGCCCCAAGGGCCTGGAGGGCGACAGGCCGCGATAGTTTCTACCGACGGGAGCATGTCCTCATTAAAAATGCCCGGATCCTTAAAAAAGAGCAATCAAACCAACGGCTTGGTTCGCAAGAGCGAATTCAAGCCGTTGAAAATTGCTCCAAAAGCGGAAGCGGCGACCTCGTACAACGAGGCCGCCGCCCGTCAACCGCGGCAACACATGGCTTTACCAACCGGTTTGGTTGCAAAAAACCGGTTGGATTACAAAGACAGGGTGAGGGTTTCCTGTCCCTGATATGTCGCCGGGCCGAACAAAAATCCGATCCATGCACCGGAATAACATCCCAGTAACGTACTTGCCCTAAATACACGCAAGATTCATGCCAAAATTCCGGAGCGTTATGTTTCAATAACTTAGTTAATGAGTCGAAGCGATACCAGGAAAAAACTGTAAAGTATTCCGACACTTCGCCCAAAACATGCTAATTTTAAATATACTCGGACCCTCGAGAAATGAGCCATTTAACCAATCATTCGGGTCGCGCGCGCCCACCCGAATGATTAAAGACGTTGCTCTGGCCTCGCGCATTTACGAATGGTTAACGTTTGACGGCTAGGATTTACGTCTTGTTAGGAGATGTAGCCGAAAGACAGTCATCATGGCCTATTCGCAGTTAACATCCTTGGACCCGGCTGACCGGATCATCGTCGATCGAGACGGCGAACGGATACCCTATTATATTGCCGTGCCCATATGGATAACCCTTGCCGTGTTGGCCTGGGCGCCATTGTACCTGGTCTTTCAAGCGATTGTACCCTAACCGAGGTCTCCGTATTCGGTGCCTCAAAGCGCAAATGCACACATATGCCGTCCGGTCGCACGGCCGGCATGAGATTTCAGGCTCTCTGCCCAGGCTCCGGCCGACCGCACGAGAGCCTGAATTTTGTACTCCAAAAATAATATTCCGCGCCGTGAGCTAATTTGTGCCACTGGATGATGAGGTCGCGGTCGTGGTTATCCCAGGCGAGGCTTGCGACAACGCGGCCGCGTCGGTGGCGCCACTGACGACGGCAAGAGAACTGGCATCGCCAGAGACCGCGGCGACGGCGACCGCCGCCGCAAACGCGGCCGCCGCGACCCGGGCCGTACGGCGCGCCACCAAGCTGCCGGCGCGCCCCTCCAGGGCGCTTGGCGCCATTTCAGGCGCCGTGGCGGGTACCGGACCCGCGGCCCGACCGGATCCGGTCAGCCGGCGCAAACGGGATTGCTGAACCTGGGCGCGCTGCGCGGCGCGCCGTGCTTGGAATTCCTGATATTCGGCCAAGCGCTGCTGCAGGCTCGTCGGCGGCGGCGCTATACCTGCTTCCACATCCGCCGTCTGCGCCAGGGCAGCCGGCGGCAGGCAAAGTATCATTAACCCCAATAGACACGATTTCAGGCTTCGCATGAGGCTTGTTGTAGGCCAACCAAGGGCCGTTGAAAACCAGTTTTGAGCCAGAACCCCTGGATTAGCTCTAAATGCCGCCTTCAGAAGATGACTTCAGGCGCTGCGCTTGCGATTGGCGTTCTTGGCCTTCGGCGGTTGGTAGGCCTTTGCGGCATGATAGTCGCAATAGGGCTGGCCAGCGTTGCTGTTGGCGCCGCAGAAATGGAAATCCAGGTCGCCGGGATCGCCAATAGGCCAGCGGCAGGTCAGGGCGGTCAATGAAAATATCGTTGCCCCTTCGTCTATCGGAGGTTGCAGGTGGAGGACCTTTTCAGCCCGCTCCTTCTGCCGTTGTTGGCGGGTTACCGAGGACTTCGAAGGCTTCGATAAACCAAGACGGTTCGCCTTGCCGATCACGGCATTTCGGGTGATTTCCTCCCCCAGACGTTCCGCAATTTGCCGGGCTGACTGCCCCGATTGCCATAATTGCGATAACAATGCGACCCGTTCATCGGTCCAATCCACGGCCATGTCACACCCCCACCATAGTTTGATTGTTGTTCTTCCGGCGCAGGCGGAGTGTACCCAGGGTTGGCGGTCAAAACAATATATAATGTAGGAACATAATAGGAACTATACTAAATCCTGTGGATAACCTTGTGGTTGCCCTTGTGGAAATCCTGGGTAAAACCTGTGTCATCACAACATTTTATCGAGGAATTCCAACACTCTATCCAAATGGTACGTACGATTTCCGGTGGCATGGAAACCAACATGTCCGCCATGGCGGGTGAGGACGGGAAACAGCCACGAATTTTCGCTCCAATCATGCTCCAGATACGGCCCGATGGGCACAATGGGATCGTCATGGGCATGCAGCAACAGGGTCGGCAGCTTGATCTGCCCCAAATAGCCCAAAGCTTGGCAATTCTCCCAATAGTCGTGGGCATCGCGGTAGCCGTTGCGCGGCGCGACGAAATTATCGTCCAACTCCATGAAGTTGCGGGAGGCCAGGATGGCGGCCCGTTCCCGGGCGCTGACGATGGCGCCCGGGGCCAGGCATTCACGGCGGAAATCCCGCAGTAATTTGCGGTTATAGACGGCATTGCGGGGCCGCAGCATGTTGGCCGAGGTGACCGCCAGATCGATCGGCGCCGAGACCGTGGCCACGGCCCGCAGGGGCAGCGAAGCGCCATGCTCGGCCGCGCATTTCAAGCTCATGTTGCCGGCCAGGGAAAATCCGACGGCAACCACCCCTCGCGCGGTCGTGGCGGGCGGCAAGGCCAGAATGGCGTCGGCCAGATCTTGCGACCGGCCGGCATGGGACTGCAGCGTGCAGCTCGGCCGCGATGGCCCCGCGCCCCGCAAATTCAGGCGCAGCGTGGCAAAGCCGTGCCGGAGAAAATATTCCGTGGCATGGATGATATAGCTGCTGTCCTCGCACCCGGCCAGGCCATGGATCAATATGACCAGAGGTTTGGCGCCGTCCGCCCCGGCGTTGTGCAAGGCCCAAAGCCGGTCGCCGCTGCCGTCGTCCATCTTTAGCTGCAATCGTTCGCCGGCCACGGGCGCCGGGTCTGGGCATAGGGAATTACGCAGGCTTTGCAAATCACCGCCCCACCATGGGGCCCGTTGAGTGAACGGGTCAGAAACGGCTGGCACGGAACGGCGTGGCGTCGATATCAGAGGGCCGGTCCTGTACCAGATCGGCGATCATCCGCCCGGTTACGGCGCCCAGGGAGAGCCCAAGGTGGCCATGGCCAAAGGCGTAGAAGACCCGGTCGAAGCGACTGGAGCGGCTGATCACGGGCAGCGAATCGGGCATGGAGGGCCGATGGCCCATCCAGCGCTCCGCCCCCTTATCCTTCAGCCCGGGGAACAGCCGTTTGGCATGGGCCAGCAATATGTCGGCGCGGGCATAGTTGGGCGCCGCCTTCAGGCCGCCGAACTCCACCGTGCCGGCCAGGCGCAGGCCATCGGACATGGGCGTCACGCCGAAACCAAGTGAGCTGATCAGCATGGGCACCCGCACCTCAATCTCGGGCTGGGGCAACATCATGTGATAGCCCCGCTCCGTATCAAGGGGCACGCGGTTGCCCAACGCGGCGGCCAACGGCTTGGAAAATGCGCCCGCCGCGATCACCACGTCCTCGACCGCGATATCACCCTGATCCGTGCGTACATGGCTGGGGCCGTCGGCGCCAATGGTAAAGCCGTCCGCCCTGGCGCGCACGAAAACGCCGCCCGCCGCCTCGATCTGCGCCGCCAGCAGTTGCGACAGCGCCAGGGGCGATGTGGCATGGCCCGACTGAGTCGCCAAGGCGCCGCCCGCCATGTCCGGGCCGATCGCCGGTATCAGCTGGCGGACCTCGTCCGGACCCAATATTTCCACCGCCACGCCCCGGCGCTTGCGTGCCGCGTTGTCGGGTTCCGCCGCCGCCACGTCCCGGGGCCGGGGGTAGAGGTAGAGACAGCCCTGGCGGCGGATCGGCACTTGATCGGCGGGCACATCGTCAAGCAAATCCACATAGTGCTGCACGCCGGGCAGCACGATGGAGGCCAGGGCCTTGGAAATCTCCTCCACCCGGCCGGGCGTTGTGTTGGCCATGAAGCGCAACAGCCACGGCAGCATTTGCGGCAGATAACCAGGCCGAAAGGTCAACGGTCCCGTGCGGTCCAGCAACAGCCCCGGCAGCCGCTTCCACAGGCCGGGATGCCCCTCGGGCAGCACCGAGCCGGCGGATAGAATACCGGCGTTGCCATAGGAGGTCCCCCGCCCCGGCTCCCCATGATCTATCACCGTGACCGAGCGGCCCCGGCGCTGCAGGGTCCGGGCGCAACAAAGACCGACAATGCCGGCGCCGATGATTGTAACCGTGCGCTGATCATTCATTCCCTAATCCCGGTTCGATTTCTAGTTGGTGGAGGAGGAGGAAGAGGTGGTGGTGGTGGATAGAGAGGTTCCGGAGGTGACCGGCGTCGCGCCGGCCGAATCCACCGATCCATCACCCCTAACCCGCAATTTGAAGTTTACCGCCCTGTCGGCGGCCGACAAGGCGGCCGCCAGGCCCGCCAGGCCCACCGCACCCTTGGCGATCTGACCAGGCCGCCCGCTCCATTGCTCCGTTACCGCCGCCTCCAGCGCTTCCAGCGACTTCATGGCGCTGCCCGTGCCGGTCTGGGCGGCATTTTGGCTTTGCGCCAGGGCCACCCCGGAACAGGCCAGACAAAGGGCCATGACGGCGGCGGCCCTCATGTGAACAGGCGAAAGCGGTGATCGCCATCCCGTTCAATGTTATCGACCAAATCTATTTCCCACGTCAGGTAGGCGCGCATGCGGTCTTCCACGCCGCCGGGATGATCGTATGGTTTCAGCCAGGTATCGTCGCGTTCGTCCGCCATGTTTTCCAGGCCCTGGCGCAACTCATGGCCGGCGTCACGCCAGGCCTCCGTACCACCCGCCAGGACGGCGACGGGCATGGCGGTCAGCTGGGATGCCTCAGGCGCCGCCAGACGGGCCAAAATAGCATCGGGAGAGGTCAGAACCAGCAAGGGCTTTTCCCCCACCCTTGGCAGGCTGTCCGCCAGGCGGGCCCGCACGGCCCACCAGGCGCCGGGCACATGGCCCGCGTCATAGTCCCGGCTGGGGCCCAGATCGATCACCACGACGCTACCGGCCGCGATACGCGCCGCCAACGCATCGGCTTCAATTTCATTCTGGCCGGCCTGACCGATCCCCGCCGGCCCCTGCCGCGGCGCCTTCGTCGTCATCTCAAAGCCGTCCAGACCGCTTTCGAGGACCGACACATCCCAACCCATCTGGATCAACCAGGATGCGGTCATGGTGGCGCGGACCCCGTTGTCGTCGACCAGCACAATGCGTGCGCCCAAGGTGCCGCACCACTCATCGATCCCCTGCACCAACTGCCCGCCGGGGGCATTGGCCACGTCCACGGGGTGGCCGGCGGCATATTCCGCCGGGTCGCGCACATCAAGAATATATAATGACCGCACCTCCGCCTCGCCCTGCCATTGGGCCAGCGTGGCCCGGTCGATACGGGGCACCCCGAAGCGCTCGCCGGCCGCCCGGGCACTGGCCTGGGCCTTGGGCAAGGCGGCGGCCGAGGGCGGCGGCGCCATGCGGGATTGTCCCCGCTCCAGCTCATAGCCCGCCAGATGCCAGCCCATGGTGCCGTTTTTCAGGGCCACCACTTTGTTTGGGATGGCCGCATTGATTAAGGACTGCGCGCCAATGATACTGCGTGTGCGCCCGGCACAGTTGACCACCACCAGGGTATCGGGGTCGGGCGCCAGATCGTGTACCCGGCAGGCCAATTCGGCGCCCGGGCAATCAATGCCATCGGGAATATTCATGACCTGGTATTCATCCATGGGCCGGCTGTCCAGGATCACCAGGTCATCGCCGGCCTGCCGCATGGCCTGCAATTCCTCCGCATCGATGTGCGGCGTGTCGTAGTGGTGCTCGACATATTCCCCAAACGCCTTGCAGGGCACATGCACGCCGGAAAAAAGCACGTAACCGGCGGCCTCCCAGGCGGCGATGCCACCCTCCAGGCAGGCCACATCGAGGTATCCCAGCGTGGTCAGCTTGGCCGCCGCCCGTTCGGCGAAGCCGCCACCGGCATCGACCAGAACCATGCGCGTGCCCAATCGGGGCACCAGGAAGCCAGCCTGCAACTCCAACGAACTCAGCGGCATGGGCACGGTATAAAACAGGTGCGATTGGGAATGTGCGCCTTCCTCGCGCACGTCCAGCAACGCCAGTTCGCCGCCGTCGCTTAACATGGCCTTTAGGGCTTGGGCGGTTACAAAATTTGTCATGGCGCGCTCCTATTCCGCCGGTTGCGGGCTTTCTTCGGTATTTGTATTGCGGTCCCGCTCAACGATGGCGGAAACCAGGCTCAACAGCGGCGGGATAATCAGCAGGGTCAGGGCCGCCGACAGAGACAGCCCCCCCAGCACCACAGAGCCCAAACCGCGATACAGTTCAGACCCGGCGCCGCCAAAAACCACCAACGGCAGCATACCGAAGACGGATGTCAATGTAGACATGAAGATCGGCCGGATGCGGTTGCGCACCGCCTCGATGATGGCGGCATCCGCATGCAGGCCGTCGTTGCGCACCAGGAAAAGGGTTTGATGGACAATCAATATGGCGTTGTTGACCACGATGCCGATCAATATGACGAAACCCAGCATGGTCAGCATATCCAGCGGCTGGAAGGTGAAGACATTCAACAAGGCCAGGCCAAGCACCCCGCCCGCCGTCGCCAGGGGTACGGAAAACAGAATGATCAGGGGAAAGAGAAAACTCTCGAACAGCACCGCCATGACCAGATAGACGATGATCACGGCCACGGCCAGATCAACCACCAGATGATCCCACGCCTCGGTCAGCTTGTCCGCCGTGCCCGACAGGCGCATCTTGACCGACGGCGGCAGCCCCTTTTTGCGCAAGCTGTCGATCACCTGGCCCTGCAGGATTTCCATGGCCGCTTCCAAAGGCAGGTTTGGCTTGGGCCGGACTTCCAATGTCACCGTCCGCTCCCGCTCCACATGGCGGATTTCCGTCGGCCCCGAGGTCATCTCGATACGCGCCAACGAGTTGACCGGCAGAATGGTGCCCGAACGGGTCACCACGGGC
>JAPYPT010000216.1 GCA_029937535.1 Alphaproteobacteria bacterium | reverse complement strand
ATGCAGCATATGGTTGCCGCCAATGGACAAGCCATCGCCATCGCCCGTGACCAGCCAGACATCAAGCTCCGGATTGGCCAGCTTCACACCCGTGGCAAAGGCGGGCGCCCGGCCATGGATCGTGTGGAAGCCATAGGTCGACATATAATAGGGAAACCGCGACGAGCAGCCGATGCCGGAGACAAAGACGACGTTTTCCGGCGCCGTGCCAATATCGGCAAGCGCCTTTTGCACCCCTTTTAGGATGGCATAGTCGCCGCAACCGGGGCACCAGCGAACTTCCTGGTCAGAGGCGAAATCCTTCGCCTTCAGGGCGGTCGGTGAGGCTGGCGCGTTCATTTCGCTTCTCCAGGTTGTCCATCCAGACGAGAGGTAATGGCATCTTCGATCTCGCCGATTTTGAAAGGCTGGCCGTTGACTTTATTAACCGGCTCGGCCGGCACCAGATACTCGGCGCGCAGAACCGTGATCAACTGGCCGGTATTCATTTCCGGCACCACGACCTGCTCAAAACCAGCCAGCAGCTCGCCCAGATTACGGGGCAAGGGCCAGATATGACGCAGATGAATGTGGCTGACATCGTAGCCTTGATCCCGCATGTTGCCGACGGCGCGGCTGATCGGGCCGTATGTGGACCCCCAACCGACCACGGCAAGCTTACCGCTGTCATTTCCCTGCTCTACGGTTTGCAGGGGAATATCATTGGCAATACCGTTGATCTTGGCGGCCCGCAAATCGGTCATGCGCTGGTGATTGTCGGCATCGTAGGAAATATTGCCGGAGCCATCGGCCCGTTCTATGCCGCCAATCCGATGTTCCAGGCCCGGCGTGCCCGGTGTCGCCCAGGGCCGCGCCAAGGTCCCGTCATCGCGGACATAGGGCAGGTAACCCTCTTCGCCGATCTGATCCTGATCCGCGAAGGTCACTGGGAATGGTTCGTAGCTGTCAAAATCCGGGATCAGCCACGGCTCGGACGCATTGGCCATGTAACCGTCGCTCAACAGCATCACCGGGGTCATGTATTTGGTCGCCAGACGGACCGCCTCGATACCCATATCGAAACAGTTGGCCGATGAACTGGCCGCCAGAACGACCAGGGGCGCATCGGCATTTCTGCCGTAGACCGATTGATAAAGGTCCGATTGCTCGGTCTTGGTGGGCAGGCCCGTGGACGGGCCGGCACGCTGTGAATTCACCACGATCAATGGCAGCTCCACGCTAATGGCCAGGCCAATGGCCTCGCCCTTCAGGGCAATACCCGGGCCGGACGAAGAGGTGACGCCCAGGGATCCGGTAAAGGATGCCCCGATCGCCGCGCAGACCGCCGCGATTTCGTCCTCCGCCTGAAAGGTGACAATGTCGAACTGCTTCATCCCGGCCAGAATATGCAACAGGTTCGAGGCCGGGGTGATGGGATATGAGGCCAGAACCATGCGCAGATCCGCCAGTTTGGCTCCCGCCGCAAGTCCCCAGGCCAAGGCCTCCGCGCCCGTGACGGTGCGATACAGGCCGGGCGTAATGTCCGCCTGGCGCACGGTATAGCCGCGCAGGCCGCCGGGCATTTCCGTGGACTCGCCGTAGATATGGCCGGCGTTCAGCGCCGAAATATTGGCCTCGGCAATGTCGGCGCGCTTGGCGAACTTGCCGCGCAGCCAATTCACCGTAGGCTCCCGGTCCCGGTCATACAGCCAATAGATCAGGCCAAGGGTCCACATGTTCTTGGAGCGCAAGGCTTCCTTGTTGGACAGCCCGGCGTCCTTGACCGCTTCCATGGTCAGCTTGGAGATATCGATCTGCATGACGTGAAAGCCGTCCAGCGTGTCGTCTTCCAAGGGATTGCCATCAAAGCCGGCCTTTTTCAGGTTTCTGGCACTGAAGGTTCCTGTATCGACGACCACGCTACCACCTGGTTTGACGTCAACCAGGTTGACCTTCAGGGCGGCCGGGTTCATGGCCACCAGAACATCGGGTGCATCGCCCGCCGTGGCGATCTTGCGGGCGCCAAAATTGATCTGGAAGGCCGAAACCCCAAACGTGGTTCCGATCGGGGCCCGGATCTCCGCCGGGAAATCTGGGAAGGTCGCCAGATCGTTACCGGCGAGGGCGGTTGCCAGCGTGAATTGGCTACCGGTCAATTGCATGCCGTCGCCGCTATCGCCGGCAAATCGCACGACGACCGATTCCACTTCTTCCCGTGGTGTCCCGGTCGGTTCAATCTGTACTGCTGAGCTTATGGCCATGTTTCAAACGCTTAATTTCATTAGGCGGGGTTCCACGTGTCTCGTGCCACGGAAGGGGCCGCCAGGGGCGGGGCCCGCCATGGGTTGCTGCCAAGTCTGGGTCATGAATGTTTTATGTATCTCGAAACAGCTAAGACCTTGTTCGACGCACTGGATATGGCTATCCCTTGCACCAAGGCAATGTAACCAGTTCGTTCGCCCTTGCCAATAACCAGAAACGGCGAAAAATACAAGCTTTCGCGAGCGCCCCGCGAGATAATTAGCGGCTGAGCACCACCAATTCCCCATTGCCCAGGCCATATACCACCTCCCTCCAGCCATCGCCATCCAGGTCCGCGGCCACAATGGCGGTAACGATGGGCCGTTCGTGGCCGTCAAGATCGTGGATCGTCATGCGCCCTTGTAGGAAAAAAACCTGGCGCAAACCACGGCGCTGGGCATTGGGAAGATGCAAAATGGGCCCCTGCCCCCAATCCACAACCGCCGCCATGGCCTGAATGGGGCTGCCCATGGCGTGATTCGAAAAGCCAACCGCCGATCCCTCCTCCACCAAGCGGCCGCCGCGAAGCTCGAATATCTTCAATATGCCGCCAATATGCGGGGTCACGACGATGGCGATTTCCGCCCGGCCGTCACCATCGAAATCGGCCACGGCGGCCGGGTTCAGCCAACGATACGGCAGACCGATTGGCGCGGTTTCCGCCACGATGGACAGCCCCTCGCGGCCCGGGCGCAATATCGCCAGCGCGGCGCCCCGATCCAGGTAGGAACGCACCACCACCAGTTCATCCCCGCCGTCGCCATCCAGATCGGCCAAGCGTACCCGGCGGTCCTCGAATACCGACTCCATCGGTAATTTGAATGACAAAATCCGGCCGTCACTCATTTCCGCCCGCAATCCGCCGGCTTCCACCGCATCGCCCAGCACGGCGTGACCATAACGCCGGGTCGGGCCGGTCAGCCAGGCGGCGCTGACATCCTTCCCGCCTTCCGTGACAATCCCGTCGGGCAACATGTCCGCGCGCCTTGCGGGAACAACCGGGGTAAAACCCGGCATTGGTTTGAGCATGGGAACGCCGTTTTTCAGACCGACCCGCCGAAAAGCCCGGCCCCGCGGCGTGTTGACTTCGGCAATGATTTTGCCGCCGGCCAAAAACAAACCGGTAACCGGATTGGCGGGCAGGTGCCGGACGGCCCCGGCGCTGGCCACGGAAATCGGCAGCAGCACCGTCAGGGCGGCGATTACGCCCCGCCAACGTCGGACTATCATTCTTCGATAATGGCCACGGCGCGGGTCCAGCCGGCCGAAGCGCCCCTGATTTTCATGGGAAAACAGGCCACGGTAAACCCGCTATCGGGCAGATTTTCCAGGTTATGCAGTTTTTCAAGGTGGCAATAGCCGATGTTGCGCCCGGCCCTGTGGCCTTCCCAGATAATCGCGGCATTCTGACTTTCCTGATACCGCTCCGCCGTGAAGCTGAAGGGCGCGTCCCAGGACCAGGCATCGGTCCCCGTCAGGCGGACCCCGCGTTCGAGCAGATACATGGTCGCGTCCAGCCCCATGCCGCAGCCGCTATCGACATAATTATCGCCGCCAAATGCGGCCCCTGCGGCGGTATTGACGACGACGATTTCCAACGGCGACAGGTTATGTCCAATGCGGCTCAATTCGGCCTCCACATCATCGGCGGTGATGACGTAGCCGTTTTCGAAATGGCGAAAGTCAAATTTCACGCCCGGTTGGAAGCACCATTCAAGGGGTACTTCATCGATCGTGATAGCCCGCTGGCCGCCATCCATGGTCGAGGCGAAATGATATGGCGCGTCCAAATGCGTGCCATTGTGGGTGGAAAGTTCGATGCGCTCCACCGCCCAGCCTTCGCCATCGGGCAGGTCGGCTTTCTCCAATCCCGGAAAAAATGTCGTCATGCCCGGAACCGAGGCCTGATGATCGATGTATTCGATTTTCGGCTGCATGCCCAAGGGGTCCGAGATCACGTCATTTTCAAGAAAAATCGATATATCTACTATTTGCCTGGCCATTTAGATCTCCCATTACCGTACAAATACATTTCCCTGGAGCATTTCCGAATTGGAAATGCTCTGACTCTTAAGAATAGAGCAGTTTTTCCAATCACTTAGAATCACTTCGTGATTCACATTGGATCGGAACTGCTCAAGACTGATTTGTGATATATTTGTCGCAATACGCGACGAAAACACCACAAAAAGTACCATTCGCGTTGCCTTGTGACTACCGCCCTGTAAATTCCCCAACAGATAGCGTTTTTATTCTGCTACGCTATGTCACCATGAAAGTTCCGTGGAAGCAAAGACGTCAATAATAGAAACGTCGGATCATGGGAATTTCAAATTTTGAAGAAGTAGTCCGGGACTAAAAAGATGCCAACAGGAACAGTGAAATGGTTCAATCCCACTAAGGGATATGGATTTATCGAACCTAGCGATGGTTCAAAGGACGCTTTTGTCCACATTTCGGCGGTCGAACAGGCAGGTTTGTCGACCTTGAACGAAGGCCAGAAAGTTGAGTACGAACTCACCGCTGGCCGCAACGGCAAGACCGCCGCGGATAATATCGTCGTCGTCGATTAATTTTCGGGCCGCCGAAGTCTTAATCGAACAGTACTGGTAGTAGTTGAATTTCGAGTTTCGTTTCAACATTGAAACGAAAATGAGCGTGAATGGAAAGCGAACACAGTTGATCGCCCGAGCGGACATGTACGCTTCGCAGCTCCTTCGCGGTACCGCAACGATCCTTGTTACAATCACGACATTTCAAATACGGGCGGCTTTCCCGTTACGCTGACGCGCCATAGCAGGCGGCGGTCACGGTCGCCTTGCGCGGGTTGTTGCACTTGCGCTTTGTGCAGGGTGGAAAACGTATCCCAGGCGGCAAAATCGCCCACCGCATAGTCCCATTCATTGCAGTATTTTTCCTGAATACAATGCCCGGCCAATTCGTCCAGAAGATCGACCGCCTCGTCATCGGGCCAGCCCACGATCCCGAATGAAGATCCCGCCACGCCGTAGAGCGCCCGATGGCCGGTTACGTGGTGGCGCCGCACCAGGGGCATGAAAACATTCGCCACGCGCTGCTTTTGGTCCGGTGTCAGACGTTCGGCGGAGGTCGGGGAGGTTTCGTCCATATCCCAGCGATTGCCGTAATGGTGGATCACCACCAGGTCATCAATACGATCCTTCATGGCCTGGGACAGATCCCCATGGGCCGTGATGCAATCGGCGAATTGTGTCGGACAGCCGCCGGCGGGGCATTCCAAGGCATGGACCATGGTGGCACTGTTGGGCGGGTCCTCGTATGCGACGTCCGTATGCCAAAAGGCCGCGCCCTCATAAACCCCCAACGGCCGCCCATCCTCGAACAGGTTTGACAGCATCAGGATCGCCGGATGGCCGTTGAGGCGCAAATGATCCAAGAAATGCGGCCGCTGCCGGCCAAATATCTGGGTCAGGCGGTCAAAAGCCGGAAAATCCAATTGCTGGTCCCGCACGACAATTACCCTATGGCGGTGAAATAGCTGCAATAATTGGCGGCAATCATCCCGGTCCAGAGGCTCGGCCAGGTTAAGCCCCAGCAGCTCCACGCCAAAGGGCCCCGGTAGCGGCCTGTGCTCAATCTTCATGACGATACCTCCCCGCGCCAATGGCTTTCGTTCCGCCGTCACGATAGGTCATCCATCGACGTCAAAAAAGAGCCATCCAATCAACACCATACGTTGACAGAGGTCTAAGGGCGGCGCACTTTGTTGCCGCGAAACTTGGGGAGCCACAAGCATGGAACGTTCATTCGCCAAAGAGGTCAAACAATTGCGCCTGGGCCAGGGTGAAACCTTTCATGGCGAGGGCATCCTCGCGGTCACCAAGGCCTTGTTGCAATCAGGTGTCAGCTATGTGGGCGGCTATCAGGGCGCACCGATCAGCCATCTGATGGACGTCCTGGTGGACGCGGAAGAATTATTGAGCGAACTGGGCGTGCATCTGGAAACCTCGACCTCGGAAGCCGCCGCCGCCGCCATGCTGGGCGCCTCGATCAATTACCCCATACGCGGCGCGGTGACATGGAAATCGACCGTGGGTACCAATGTGGCCTCCGATGCGCTGTCCAACCTGGCCTCGGCCGGCGTTCGGGGCGGAGCCTTGATGATCCTGGGCGAGGATTATGGCGAAGGGTCGTCGATCCTGCAGGAACGCACCCACGCCTTCGCGACGAAAAGCCAGATGTGGCTGTTGGACCCCCGCCCGGACCTGGAGACCATCGTTCACATGGTCGAAAAAGGCTTCGAGCTGTCGGAAGCCTCCAACACCCCCGTGATGCTGGAGCTGCGCATCCGGGCCTGCCACGTGCATGGCGCCTTTCAAGCCTCGGATAATCAGGCCGGGCAATACAACCGAAATCACGTCATCCCCGAGCCGGACCACGATTTCGCCCGCATTACCTTGCCGCCCTCGACCTACGAGCAGGAAAAGCACAAGATTGAAGTGCGCATGCCCGAGGCGATCCGGTTTATCCGGGATAACCAGCTCAACGATCATTTCGATGGTGATATCGATGAGGTGGGCATCATCTGCCAGGGCGGCTTGTACAACGCCACCCTGCGCGCCCTGGTGCAGGCCGGTCTGGCCGACGCGCTGGGTAACAGCCGTATCCCCATCCTGGCCCTGAACGTGACCTATCCCTTGGTGGCGGATGAAGTATCGGGCTTTTGCGCCGGTAAGTCGGCCATCCTGATGGTCGAGGAAGGCCAGCCTGATTACCTTGAAGAAGCCATCAACGTGATTTTGCGTAAAGCCGATTTGCAGACCAAGGTGATCGGTAAAGGGCCGCCCCCCATGCTGCCCATGGCCGGTGAATATACGGCGGAAGTGGTATTGCGGGGGCTGTCGGCGTTTTTGGAGCAAACCAAGCCCGGCGGCATCGATATCGCGGCGGCGACCGCGCCGATCCAGGAACTGGATCAGCACAAGGCCAGGGCCGCCGAACTGCTGGGCGGGCTGCTGCCGGCCCGGCCACCAACCTTTTGCACGGGCTGTCCGGAACGGCCGCTGTTCAGCGCTATCCGGATTTTGGAGAAAGAACTGGGTCCGACCCATGTCTCCTGCGATATCGGCTGCCATACCTTTTCGACCCTGCCGCCCTTTAACCTGGGCAACACGGTCTTGGGCTATGGCCTGGGCCTGGCCTCCGCCGCCGGGGTGGCGCCGAATTTCGGCAAGCGGGTTATTTCGGTCATGGGGGATGGCGGCTTTTGGCACAACGGCATCACCAACGGCGTTGGCAGCGCCCTTTTCAACAATGCCGACGGCGTCCTGATGGTGGTCAAGAACGGCTACTCCTCCGCCACTGGCTGGCAGTACCTGCCCTCCACCATGCGCGCCAGAGCCGGCCGCAGCACCGGCTCCTCCATCGAGGCGGTGATCAAGAGCATGGGCGCGCGCTGGCTAAAGAACGTGCCCAATTACCGGGTCGGCAGCGTCATGAAATCCCTGCGCAAGGCTTTGACGGGTCAGGACAAGGGCCTCCGCGTCCTGGTCGCCGATAGCGAATGCCAGTTGGCGCGGCAACGGCGGATTCAGCCGGAAGTCGCCGCGCGTCTGAAAAACGGCGAACGGGACGTGCGCACGCGCTTTGGCGTCGATGATGAAACCTGCACCGGTGACCGCGCCTGCATCCGGCTATCGGGCTGCCCCTCCCTGACCATCAAGGCCAATCCCGATCCCCTGCGCGATGATCCGGTCACAACCATATTGGATAGCTGTGTCGGTTGCGGCCTGTGCGGCGAGGTGACCCATGCCGCCGTTCTCTGCCCCTCCTTCTACAAAGTGGATATCGTCCGTAATCCCAATCTTTGGGATCGTTTCAAGGATGGCCTGCACCGCAAATTGCTGGGCGACATGGCCCGGGTCCGGGTTTAGCCAGAATGGCGGCCGCGACCAACCAGGCAAAACCCATTGGCCTGTTGATCGCCGCCATGGGCGGCGAAGGCGGAGGCGTTCTGCGGCAATGGCTGGTGGATGCGGCCATGGCGGAAGGGTTCGCCGTGCAAAGCACCTCGATCCCCGGCGTCGCCCAACGCACGGGCGCCACCACGTACTATATTGAAATGCAGGGCCCGGATGGCGGTGATGAGGGCGAAGTCGGTGCACGGCGGCCCATCATGTCGCTGTACCCCTTGGCGGGCAGCGTCGATATCATGGTGGCATCGGAGTTGATCGAGGCCGGGCGCGCCATGCAGAATGGCTTCGTCACGCCCAACTGCACCACCTTGATTGCCTCTACCCATCGGGTCTATGCGATGGCCGAGCGCACGGCCATGGGCGATGGCCGCTTCGACGGCGCCAAGGTGGTGGCGGCCGCCGGCAACCTGGCCCAGCAGGCGGTGCTGTTCGATATGGAGGCCATGGCCCAGGAACACAACAGCGTCATCAATTCGGTCCTCCTCGGCGCCATTGCGGGCAGCAAGCGCCTGCCCATCCCGGTCGCCGGTTTCGAGGCCGCGATCCGGGCAACGGGCCGGGCGGTGGAGGCCAATCTGGCCGCCTTCCGGGCCGGCATGGCGGCGGTGGAACGGGGCGATCTGGCGGCCCTGGTACCCGACGGCGAATTGAAACGCCCCTGGCGCGCCGATCCGCCCATGGTTGAGGAATTGCAGCACCGGGTGCGCGAAGAGTTCCCACCCCCCGCCCGCGCGGTCTTGAAAG
>JAPYPT010000215.1 GCA_029937535.1 Alphaproteobacteria bacterium | reverse complement strand
TCGTAAAGGTTTTAGCGCATGGCCTCGCGTTCAATTGAACGCGACATGCGCTAGAGCAACCCGCATTCAATTGAATGCGGATAAGTTGCTCTATCGTAAAGGTTTTAGCGCATGGCCTCGCGTTCAATTGAACGCGACATGCGCTAGGGGTCGACGCGCCCCGTGGCGTTGCCCATGACGACCACGTCGCCTTTTTGGTTGGTGGTCGTCAGTTTGATATCCACCAGGGTTTCGCCGCCTTCCTCGCGGATCGCTTCGATGACCGCGCTGCCCGTAAGATCGTCGCCCGGCCAGACCTGATTGGTGAAGCGGACGCCGTATTTTTTGATATTCTCGGGCCCGAACAGGTTTGTCACGACCCGCCCCGTCATGCCCATGGTCAGCATGCCATGGGCGAAAACACCGGGATAGCCCGCCGCCTCGCGGCAATAGACATCGTCGGTATGCAGGGGGTTGTAGTCGCCGGAGGTGCCTGAATACATCACCAGCTGGGTGCGCTTGAGATCTTCGACCAGGACCTCTTCAAAGGTATCGCCGACGGAAATTTCACTTGCCTTCATTGTCATGGCTCTGCTCCTCAACTCTGATCCACGGGACGTTCGGTCTTTACGCCGACGCCTCTGGCGGTGCAGACCAGATCGCCATTCTGATCCCGGTATTCGGTAATGCGCTCGGAAAACATCAGTTTGCCGGCGCGCTTGCTTTCTTTCTCCCAGGTTTTGCCGGGCTTGGTGACGACGGACAGCACATCGCCTGGCCGGATCGGCCGCTCGAACTCAAAATGCTGTTCGGCGTGCAGGCCGCCCGAAGAGGCCGCCTGACCCTCTACCCCGCTGGGGTTCTTGCCGGAACCGAACCAGGCCTCGCCCGGTTTGATGCGCAGGAAATAGTCCGGATCGTACTGCGCCACGGATTGGGGAAATGTTGGTGGGGCGGCGGTGTCTTCCATGCCTGTATCGGGAACGGAAAAATCGCCGATGGACCGCCGGAACATCATGATATGCGTTGCCTCGACGGGAAATTTGATCGTTTTTTCATCTGTCATTGTCTGATGCCGTAGCCTTTTCTGGTGTCAATATCGTTCGTGCCGAAAATCCATGCCGCAAGGCAAGGGTCGCAGGCCTTGTCCCTAGGGTTTCACATCTTGACCGCAATCCGCAAGCCACCAAGTCGGCCAAATCGCATTTGAACGAATTATGCGGTGGGACAGCTGGGTTGAGCGGCATCCATTAGTCCGTTAATTTTCTGGCCAGGAAAGCCTTCAAGGAAATGTCATGAACGCAACTTCGACGCACACCAGCTTTACCGGCTCCATCCCCGAGAACTACGATACTTATTTAGGGCCCCTGCTGTTCGAGTTCTCGGCGGCTGACATGGCACAGCGGGTAGCCGAAGCCGTGCGAGCGCCGGCTCGGGTGCTTGAGATTGCCTGCGGCACCGGCATTCTGACCCGTCATCTAGCGGGCGCGCTACCCGCCGGCACCGAGATCCTGGCCACGGACCTTAATGAGGCCATGTTGACCCATGCGGCGAAGGTCAACGGCAATCTGTCCGGCGTCACCTACGCCCAAGCAGATGCTCTCGATCTAAACTTCGAAAGTGCCGGCTTTGACGCGGTGATCTGTCAGTTCGGCATCATGTTCTTCCCCGACAAGGCAAAGGGAATGGCGGAAATGACCCGGGTCCTCAAACCCGGCGGGGCCCTGGCCTTGAACGTTTGGGATTCTTTTGATCAAAATCCAGCGGTTCGGATCGTCGATGGGGTGATAAAACGGTTTTTCGAGACGGACCCGCCACGGTTTCTCGAAATTCCGTTTTCCATGAGCGATACCGAGGCCGGGCGGGGGTTGTTTCGTGAGCTGGGTTATGAAGCGGTGGATGTGGCCCATGTTGCGGCATCGATCGAGATTGCCGACCATGCACTTCCGGCGCGCGGCTTCGTTACCGGGACCCCAACGATGATCGAGATCGGGCAGCGCGCCACGGTCGGGGCCGAGGAAATCGTTGCCGCCGCGGCGGCGGAGCTGGAGCGCGCGTTTGGGCCGGCTCCGGTCAAATTGCCATTTCAGGAAATCGTCTATCTTGGGCGCAAGCCGGGTAACTGAGGTCTATCGTCCGAAGGTATGGGAACACCAGCGCTTTATACAATGCCGTCCAATGCCGCGCGCAGATCATCTTCCAGATCGGCGGGATCTTCCAGGCCCACGGACAGGCGGACCATGCTATCGCCGATGCCCACCTTGGCGCGCTCTTCCGGTCCCACGGCGCGGTGCGTGGTCGTGGCGGGGTGGGTGATCAGACTTTTGCTATCGCCCAGATTGTTTGAAATATCGACGATGTCGAGGCCGTTGAGAAAACGGAAGGCCTCCGTCTTGCCGCCCCGCAAATCAAAGGTGATGACCGATCCGCCCGCCGACATTTGTTTTTCCACCAAATCGCGCTGGGGAAAGCTATCCAGGCCCGGATAGATCACCCGCGCGACGGCGCCATGGTCTTCCAGCATTTGGGCCAGGGTTTGCGCGTTGGCGCATTGTTCGGCCAGGCGCAGCTCCATGGTTTCCAGACCCTTGAGCAGCACCCAGGCGTTGAAGGCGCTCATGGATGGGCCGGTGTGGCGCAGGAAATTCATCAGGACGTCATCAATAAACGCCCGGTCGCCCAGGACCGCGCCGCCCAGGATGCGGCCCTGGCCGTCCATGTGTTTGGTGCCGGAATAGACCACCACGTCGGCGCCGAATTCCACGGGCCGTTGCAGGATCGGCGTGGAAAAGACGTTGTCCACCACCACCCGCGCACCGACCGCATGGGCCAGATGGGAAACCGCCTGAATGTCGATCAGATCCAAGGTCGGATTAGAGGGTGTTTCGAAAAAGACGCACTTGGTGCTGCCGCCGATGGCGGATTTCCATTGTTCAAGATCGGCGCCGTCCACCAAATCAACTTCGATGCCGTAGCGGGGCAGCAACTGCGTCAGAATGTAATGGCAGGAGCCGAACAGGGCGCGGGAGCCGACCACGTGATCGCCGCTTTGCAATTGGCACAGCAGGGCCGCGAACACCGCCGACATTCCCGATGTGGTCGCGAAACAGGCCTCCGACCCATCCAGTTGCGCCAGCCGTTCCTCGAACATGGCGACGGTCGGGTTGCCGTAGCGGGAATAGATAAAGCCGTCGTCGTCACCCAAAAACCGCGCCTCGGCCTGCTCGGCCGTGTCGTAGACAAAGCCGGAGTTGAGATACAAAGCCTCCGAGGTTTCGCCGTGGTGCGAGCGGTCAAGGCCTGCCCGCACCGCCCGTGTGCGGGGCCGCCATGCCGATTTTTTGCCGTTGCCCATATCTTCATACTCTCCTAATTACATCTAGAGCAATTTTCAATTAATCGGGTGCGCCCAGGACATATTTGGCGCGACCCAAGTGATTGGTTCAATTGCTCTTTTCTTAAGAATCCAGGCATGTTTAAAAAGCACATGCTCTAGCCCTGGCGCCACGGCAGCCCGCTGAATTTCCAGCCGCCCGCCTGGCCCCGGTGGCCACCGTCGTCCTTGTCTCCCTCAAAGCCGCCCGTCACGTTATAACAACGCTGATAGCCCAGCCCGGTCAGCAGAATTGCCGCATGCCGGCTACGTACGCCGGAGCGGCAGAGCAGGAAAATGGGGGCGTCCTTGGCAATGCCGGCCTGGTTCACCTCCGCCTCGAAATTGGCGTTGCGATCCATGCTGGGGTAAGTTTGCCATTCGGCGCACAACACTTCCTTGTTGACCGTGGATAACTCGGGCAGGCCGACAAAATTCCACTCCGCCGCCGTGCGTACATCGATCAGCACCGCCTCCGCGTCGTTCCACAGGCTGTTCCAGGCTTCCGTGGCGTCCACATCGCCCGCGTATTCACCGGTATTTCCATCGGTCTCGTTCATTAGCTTGGCCCCGCTTATTCGATCCCAGTCCGCGCAGTCCCAAATATCCGTCAGGACACCATTGCTTGGTGGATCCCGCATTCAGTCTTATCCATGCCGGTCCAGCGCCCGCCGCGCGAACCCCGGCCACCCGCCGCACGCTGGGTACAAGTGGCGCAGCCGATCGACGGATAACCATCCGAAACCAATGGATGCTCCGGCAGTCCCCGCATGCGGAAGGCGGTTTCTACCTGATCCGGGGTCCAGTTGGCCAGCGGATTCACCTTTACCTGATCGCCGGCGTATTCGACGGTGGGCAGTTCGGCCCGGCCGGCCTGGAACCGCTTGCGTCCCGTGATCCATGCTTGAAAGGGCGCCAGGGCCCGCTCCAGGGGCAGGACCTTGCGAAAATGGCAGCATTGATCGGGATCGCTACGCCACAATTCGCCCTCCGGATCCGCCAGCTTCAGGCCCGCCTGGTCCGGTTCGATGTTGCGGACATCCGTGAAGCCGAAACGCCGGATCAACTCATCGCGGTAGCGCAGAGTTGCCGGAAAATGTTTGCCGGTGTCGAGGAAGATGATCGGTACATGGCGGTCGATGTCGGCCAGCATGGCCAATAACAATGCCGCCTCGGCGCCGAAGGAAGAGACCAGGGCGATACGGCCGGGAAACGCCCGCCAGACCATGGCGGCCAGCAACTCCTGGCCCTCCAACTGCCCGAAGCCGGCCCGCCAGGCCATGGCCAGGCTGCGGTCTTCAACCGATGGATCGGGCTGTATGTCCTGTTGTATCGACATCTTATTGGAAAGCTAATAGGCCCAGGTCGCCGCGCAACCGCTCGCGGCGTCGTTCGATGCCGCCCGTGCCCGGCGGCGCAGGTTGGGGATCGTGGCTGCCCGGTCCAGCGCCGGTTGATACCAATGGGCGAACTCGTTCACGGCTTCCAGAATGGCCATGGCTTGGTGGTCCGTGGCGACGCTGAAACTGTCGAAACCGCAACGCAGCATAAAGCTCAATTGATCCCTCAGGACATCGCCCGATGCCCGCAATTCGCCGGTGAAGCCGTGCCGCTCGCGCAGCAAACGGGCCTGGGAATAGGCGCGGCCATCGGTGAATTTGGCGAATTCCAGGGCAATCAGGTCAAAATGGTGCAGGTCCGCGGCGATCAGGTCGGGCGTTTGCCCCGGCTTCAGGCGCAGGCCGAGGCGCCCGCCCAAGGCCAGGATTTCGGCGCCATGGCGGCGCCAGGTATCCAGATCGACGATCACCGGCCCCAGGGTCGTTACGTCGGCGAAATCGTCGGTCTCGTGCCAGATATCGTCAACCAGCTTGCCGTGCTTGATCAGGGCCATAGAGCTTCTCCTTAAAGGGTTGGGGTCCCACGCGTTGATAGGTATCGATGAAGGCTTCGTCCGGGCGCCGCTGGCTCAGATAAGTATCGACGATGTCTTCCACCGCATTGGCGATCCGCCATTCGTCAAAGGCCGGTCCGATGATGGCGCCGACGGCGGCGTTCTCATTGGCGACGCCGCCCAGGGTGATTTGATAAAATTCGGCGCCGTTTTTGTTGACGCCCAGGATGCCGATATTGGCCACGTGATGATGGGCGCAGGCGTTGATGCAGCCCGATATATTCAGGCTGATCTCGCCGATATCCGCCTCCCGCCGCAGATCCGTGAAGCGTTCGGAAATACGCTGGGCGATGGGGATGGAGCGGGCGTTGGCGAGATTACAGTAATCCAGGCCCGGGCAGGCGATGATATCGCTGATCCGCCCGGCATTGGCGGTGCCCAGATCCAAACCATCCAGGGCCCGCCACAGGGCCAATAAATCCGCCTTGGGCACATCGGGCAGGATCAGATTTTGTTTATAGCTGACCCGCAGCTCGCCAAAACCGAAGGTCTCCGCCAAGGTGGCGACCGCCTCCATTTGATCGGCGCTGGCATCGCCGGGGATACCGCCGTGGGGCTTCAGTGAGATGGTCGCGATGGCGTAGCCGCTTTGTTTATGATCCCCCACGTTGCTGTCGACCCAGGCGGCAAAGCGCGGCTCGGCGGCCATGGCCGCCTGCAATTCCGGGCAGGCGTCGGACAGATTTTCATACTGCGGCGGGGCGAAGTAGGCGGCGATGCGGTCGCGTTCCTCGACCGGCAGATCCAATGCGTTGTCGCGTATTTTCAGCCACTCCGCTTCGACCATTTCGGCGAAGTTTTCCGCGCCCTCGCTTTGCACCAGGATTTTGATCCGCGCCTTGTAGATGTTGTCGCGGCGGCCCAGTTGGTTATAGACCCGCAGGACGGCTTCCAAATATGACAGCAGATGGTCCACGGGCAGGAAATTGCGGATCGTCTTGGCCATGATCGGCGTCCGCCCCTGGCCGCCGCCGACCATCACCTCGAAGCCGGGCTTGCCCTGCAAATCGCGATGCATGCGCAGGCCGATGTCATGGCCGCGGGTCACCGCCCGGTCGTTGGGTGAGCCGGTGACGGCGATCTTGAACTTGCGCGGCAGGAAGGAGAATTCCGGGTGCAGGGTCGACCACTGCCGGATGATTTCGGCATGGACCCGGGGGTCATCGATCTCATCGGCGGCAACGCCGGCTAGGGGGTCGGCGGTGGTGTTGCGGATGCAATTTCCCGAAGTCTGGATGGCATGCATCTCAACGTCGGCCAATTCATCCAGAATAGCCGGCACATCACCCAGCTTGGGCCAGTTGTACTGGATATTCTGGCGCGTGGTGAAGTGGCCATAGCCACGGTCGTAGGTCCGCGCGATATGGGCCAGCTTGCGCATTTGTTTGGCCGACAGAGTGCCGTAGGGAATGGCCACGCGCAGCATATAGGCGTGTAGTTGCAGGTACAGCCCGTTCATCAGGCGCAGGGGCTTGAACTCGTCCTCGCTCAACTCGCCGGCAACGCGGCGGGCGACCTGGCCGCGAAACTGCTCCACACGCTCGGCGACGAAAGCGTGGTCAAATTCATCATAACGGTACATGGGATTGTCCTAATCTTAAGCCAGGTTCAGGTCGGTGCCCACGCTGGGCCCGGTGGTGCGCAGGATCTCGCGCTGGCCCAGGGGGGCGGGCCGTCCGTCCGCCACGCCGATTTTGAATAGATAGGGTCCAACTACCAGGTCATCGCCGGCTTGACGCTCGGCGTGCCGCAGCACATCGTTGGCGTCGCCACGGTCGGGGATGGCGCGGCAGTCCTCGATCCGTTCCGACCAACCACCCCGCGCGGTCAGATAAACCACATAACCGTCCGATAGACGGTTGGCGGTGATTGCCTGAAGGAAATTAGTGGTGGCGTTCTGATTTTTCGACACGGGTCTGCTCCCAATAGGCCAGTTAAAAGGGCCCACGGAGCACTTCCCCGTGGCGCTTTAGCAATTCTTGACGCGGTTGCAAGCTGCCCAATCAAATTTCCGCGGGTCCGTCAGGGTGGACCAAGCCGAATTTCAGGGCCTTGCAGCGCAGCGTCAAAACCGGAAATTCCAATTCAACGTCACTGCGACCCCTGTCGTCTGGGATCATATTTACGCATTCAAGTGTGGTTGTCAATAAACCACATAAAAAAAATCCAAAGTAATTTTAATACATAAAAAATATGTAAAAATTAATATCACCAACAAACCCCCGGATCGGCGTGATCCAGGGGCGGCCTAAAACAGATCCGGCGTTACGAGGGGTTATGCTTCACTGGCAGATTGCCGTTAACTTTCATGCGTTGGCCATAGGCATGCACGCAGCTTTGACCATCGGGCATGAGTTCGACCAGTGTCCAGGTGCCCCGACGCGAGAGGAACAGTTCCACACCGTGGCCGTTTTCCAACTCCGCCTGGGCGATCCGGCCTTCACCGTAGGCCCGATCCAGGTAGTCATTCAGGGTGTCGCGGGCCAGACAGCTGACATCCATGATATCCGGCATGGCCACGGCGGCGGTTGGGACAGCCAGGGCCAGGGTCATGGCGGTAAAGGCGGTTTTTAGAACGATGTTTCCATAAGACATAATCAAACTCCCAGCAGCTTTGACTTCTCCACATGGGGAGAAGTCGCCGCTTTTGGAAGTCACATCACCTCAATTGCTTGTGAAAACCCGCGAACACCAAGGGCCGCTATCAATGACTTTTGGTATAGGCCAGAAACAGGGCGATGGCGGCGGTGGCCGAGACATTTAGGCTGTCCATGGCGGGATCCATGGGCAAATGCACCAGGCTATCGCAATTGCGTTGGGTCAGGGGACGCAGGCCCTCGCCCTCGGCGCCGAGGACCAGGGCGATCCGCCCCGACATATCCAGATCGGTCAATGGCTGGCCTTCGCCCATGGCGAGGCCGTGACGCCAGAAACCGGCGCCGGCCAGTTGTTCCAGGGCCCGGGCCAGGTTGTTGACCCGCACCAAGGGCATGGTTTCCAAGGCGCCGCTAGCGGCCTTGGCCAGGGCGCCGCCCTCTTGGGGTGCATGGCGGTCCTGCATGATCACCGCCATGGCCCCGAATGCCGCGGCCGACCGAAGAATGGCGCCCACATTGCGGGGATCGCTGATTTGATCCAAGACCAGGACAATTCCGTTTAAGCTCTCGTCCGCCAGCAAAGTTTCCAGATCGTGATTGCCCAGCGGGACGACCTGGGCCGCGATGCCCTGATGCACGGCATCCATGGGTAAATTCTCTTCCAGGCCGCGGCGGTCGACAATTTCCGGCTTTTGCGCATGTTGGGGCGGGGCGGCATCCGCCGTGCATAACAGGCGCAGGACCTGGCGGTCCGGATTGGCGCAGGCCGCCGCTACCGCATGCTGGCCGTAAATCCAATAGGGTTCCCGCTGATTTCGGCCACGCCGGGCGGTCGGCTTGTCGGGCCGTCCCTCGACCCAGCCTTCCCGCCGCCGGTTGCCCTGACGTCTTCCGTGCCGTTCACTTGTTCGCTTGCGCCCCGCCATGGCACCGCATATAAAGCCGCGCTGCGTGTAATGCAATTACATCCCGCGCCGGACCACTGTAAGGCAGTATCCCCGGGGCTAGGATGTGAAACACTAGTTGTGTGCTATTTCGCCTTTTTTTGCATTGACTTGGCGAGTTGAAAGGTACATATCAGCCCACCGCCGGGCGTGGCGGTTTGGCGTGTGCGGAGG
>JAPYPT010000214.1 GCA_029937535.1 Alphaproteobacteria bacterium | reverse complement strand
TACTGTGAATTTCAGATGTTTTTCATATAGATAGGTCTTTTGTTCTAGCTGCTAGCCAATAGTGATACTGATTTTTTCGGACGATGAAGACGTTGTGATGCGTTGGCACTGACATCTACATATGGTATGCAAGCGGAAATAGGCGCCGAATTGGTTACCAATGCATATCAGGCGCAATTTCGGCCCTTGCGGTTGGCGTCTTTTTGCTATTTCGCCGGTATTCTTGTGCGTTAAGAGGATCCATGCATGTCGTTAGACCCCGCCGACGTGGCTTCATCCGCCAGGGATGACTTTTTTGCCCAAGATGGCGTGGACCGGGACCCGGAGCTTTTCGCGTCTCTGGCCGATGAATTGCGGCGCCAGCAGGGGCAGATAGAGTTGATTGCCTCGGAAAACATCGTCTCGCGGGCGGTGTTGCAGGCCCAGGGCTCCGTGCTGACAAATAAATACGCCGAGGGCTATCCGGGACGGCGGTATTACGGCGGTTGCGAATTCGTGGATGTGGCCGAACAGTTGGCGATCGAACGGGCCAAACAGCTATTCGGCTGTGGTTTCGCCAATGTACAGCCCCATTCAGGCTCACAGGCCAATCAGGCGGTTTTCATGGCCATGTTGCGCCCCGGCGATACGGTGATGGGCATGTCCCTTGCCGCCGGCGGTCACCTGACCCACGGCGCGCCGCCCAATCAATCGGGTAAATGGTTTGATGCCATCCAATACGGCGTCCGTCTGCAGGACGCCCGCGTCGACTTCGACGAAGTTGAGCGGCTGGCCAAGGAACATCGGCCGAAATTAATCGTTGCCGGTGGCTCCGCCTATCCCCGGGTGCTTGATTTCGCCGCTTTCCGTCGCATTGCCGATGATGTGGGGGCCAAACTGATGGTCGACATGGCCCATTTCGCCGGTTTGGTGGCCGGCGGCAGCCACCCATCGCCCCTGCCGCTCGCCGATGTGGTTACAACCACGACCCACAAGACCTTGCGTGGCGCCCGCGGCGGCATGGTACTCACCAATGACGAGGCCTTGAGCAAAAAGATCAATTCGGCGATTTTCCCCGGCTTGCAGGGCGGCCCGCTGATGCATGTGATCGCTGCCAAGGCGGTCTCCTTTGGCGAGGCGTTGACGCCGGAATTCAAACTTTATGCCCATGCGGTGGTGGAAAACGCCAGGGCCCTGGCGGCGGTCTTGCAGGAACGGGGCCTGGATATCGTCTCGGGCGGTACAGATACGCATCTGATGCTGGTCGATTTGCGGCCCAAGGGGCTGACTGGCAATGTCGCCGAAGCGGCGTTGGAGCGGGCGGCGATTACTTGCAACAAGAATGGCGTGCCGTTTGATCCGGAAAAACCAACCGTAACCTCCGGTGTGCGCCTAGGTACCCCGGCGGCGACGACCCGCGGCTTCGGCGTCGCGGAATTCGAGACCGTGGGCCGTCTGATCGCCGATGTTGTGGATGGCTTGGCCAGCAATGGCGAGGCCGGCAACGGACAAGTAGAGGCTGAAGTGCGTGGCAGGGTCGAGGCCCTGTGCGCGGCGTTTCCCATATATTAGTCCCATTTGTTAGATTGTGGCTCTTCGAACGAGGATAATAACCACTAATGCGCTGCCCATTTTGCGGACATAACGATACCCAGGTAAAAGATTCCCGTCCCACCGAGGACAACGCGGCAATTCGGCGGCGGCGCTTCTGCGCCGATTGCGGGTCGCGCTTTACCACTTTCGAGCGGGTGCAGTTGCGGGACCTGATGATCTTGAAAAAGAACGGTCAACGGGTCCCCTTCGAAAGGGATAAATTGATCCGCTCCATTCAATTGGCGTGCCGCAAACGGCCGGTGGACGAGGAACGCGTTGAGCGCGTCGTGAATGGCATCCAGCGCCGCCTGGAGAGTTCCGGTGAGAACGAGATCCGCTCGGACGCCGTGGGTGAACTGGTCATGGAGGCCTTATCCAATCTGGACCCGGTCGCCTATGTACGGTTTGCCTCGGTCTACAAGAATTTCCGCGAGGCCCGCGATTTCGAGGATTTTGTTGGCCAGATCTCCGGCGAGGAGGAGCTCGAAAACGATTGATGCCGCGCCCACGCCACGCTCCGATGACGATTATCTAGGTCTGGCCCTGGCCCTGGCGGATCGTGGCCTGGGCAATGTCTGGCCCAACCCCTCGGTCGGTTGTGTCCTGGTGCGTGAGGGGCTGATCGTCGGCCGCGGCTGGACCCAGCCCGGCGGCCGCCCGCATGGCGAGGCGCGGGCCTTGGAACAGGCCGGCGCCAAGGCCAGGAACGCCACTGCTTTCGTCACTCTGGAACCCTGCGCTCATCACGGCCAAACGCCGCCCTGTGCCCAGGCCTTGATCGATGCCGGCGTATCCCGTGTCGTCATCGCCGCGCCCGATCCCGACCCGCGTGTCGATGGCCGGGGCGGTGAGATGCTGGGCAACGCGGGGATCGACGTCGATTGGGCCGTGCAGACGGCGGCCCTGAAGCAGAACAGTGGTTTCCTCAGCCGCATTCAGAAAAATCGGCCCATGGTGACCTTGAAGGTGGCCACCACCTTGGATGGCCGCATCGCCACCCGGAGTGGCGAAAGCCAGTGGATCACGGGGCCCCCGGCGCGCGCCCGCGGCCATCTGCTGCGCGCCCAGCATGATGCGATCCTGGTCGGTATCGCCACCGCCCTGGCCGATGATCCCGAACTGAGCTGTCGTCTGCCCGGCATGACGGAGCAATCCCCGGTACGGGTGGTCTTGGACAGCAAACTGCGGCTGCCGCCTGACAGCCGTCTCGCGCGGGGCGCGGGGACCCTGCCTTTGTGGCTGTTAACGGCAGCTGGGCAACACAGCGTCGAATTGACGGAACGGGGCGCCGAAATCATGCCCGTGCGACAAAATGATGATGGCCGGATTGAATTGTCTGCCGCCTTGGCGGCATTGGCGGAGCGGGGCATCACGCGGCTGTTGGTGGAAGGCGGCAGCGCCGTGGCGGCGGCGTTCCTGGCGGCGGGATTGGTCGATCGCCTGGCCTGGTTCCGCGCCCCTGGGGTGATGGGAGGCGATGGTCTGGCGGCCTTCGGCGCCATGGAATTGCCGATCCTGGACCAGATGCCGCGCTTCCGGCTGGAAGGAATTGACGTTCTGGGGGATGATATACTGGAAAGCTACGTTCATCGGGGCTAATAAGGGATATGTTTACAGGCATTGTCACAGATATCGGCCGCATCAAGGAAGCCGAACCCGCCGGCGATACGAAGTTCGTTATCGAAACGGCGTACGATACGGCGGCCATGGCCATCGGCGCCTCGATCTGTTGTTCGGGGGTTTGCCTGACCGTGGTTGATAAGGCGGATGGGTGGTTTTCCGTTACCGCATCGGCCGAAACCCTGGCCTGCAGCAATTTGGGCGATTGGGGGACAGGTACCGCCGTCAATTTGGAGCGGGCCCTGAAAGTAGGGGATGAATTGGGCGGGCATATTGTTTCCGGCCATGTGGATGGGGTGGTTGAAATTGCCCGTATCCTGAAAGATGGAGATAGTTTGCGCTTTCGCTTCACGCTGGGGGATGACTTGGCGCCCTATATCGCGCCCAAGGGTTCCGTTTGTTTGAACGGCGTATCCTTGACGGTCAACGAGGTGGATGGAAGCGGCTTTGGTATTAATATTATTCCCCACACCCAGGAAATGACGACCTTCGGCACCGCCAAGAGTGGCGACCGGGTCAACCTGGAAATCGACGTGCTGGCGCGCTATGTGGCGCGGCTGGCGCAAAAGGAGATGTTGTGAGCGACGTTGTTACAGAACAAGAAACTTATCTTTCGAGTATCGAAGAGATCATTGAGGATGCCCGCAAGGGCAAATTATTCATCCTGGTGGATGATGAAGGCCGTGAGAACGAGGGCGATCTGGTTATCCCCGCCTCCATGGCGACACCGGAGACGATCAATTTCATGGCCCGCTACGGCCGCGGCCTGATCTGCCTGTCTCTCACCGGCGAACGGGTGCAAAAACTGGGCCTGCCCCTGATGGCCCAGCGGAATGAATCCCGTCACGGCACGGCGTTCACGGTCTCGATCGAGGCGCGCCAGGGCATCTCCACCGGGATTTCGGCGGCTGACCGGTCCCGTACCGTCGCCGTGGCCATAGACCCCGACAGCGATGCCACGGATATTGCCACGCCGGGCCATATCTTTCCCTTGCTGGCCCGTGAAGGCGGTGTCTTGGTGCGCGCCGGCCACACGGAAGCAGCGGTGGATGTCGCCCGTCTGTCCGGCCTGACGCCGGCCGGCGTGATCTGCGAGATCATGAACGATGACGGCACCATGGCGCGGATGCCCGATCTGATAAAGTTCGCCCAGTTCCATGGTTTGAAAATCGGCACCATCGCCGACCTGATCGAATACCGCCGGCGCACGGAAACCTATGTGGAGCGCTGCGCCGAGGCGGAATTGGATAGCGTGCATGGTGGTAAGTTCCGCGCCGTTGTCTACGTCAACAAGATTGCCTATTCCGAGCATATCGCCTTGGTGAAGGGCGATGTGACCAAGCCGGGACCGGTGCCCGTGCGCATGCATGCGCTCGATGTGTTAAGCGACGCCCTCGGCGATAAGGCCGGCAAGGCAGGTCTGTTGCAATCGGCCATGAACCTGATCGCGGATGAGGAACGGGGCGTGGTGGTGTTGATCCGCGAGGCGCTGCCAACCGCGGTATCCGACAAAATCCGCCGCAAGGCCG
Organism: Alphaproteobacteria bacterium; assembly: GCA_029937535.1. Classification (GTDB taxonomy): domain Bacteria; phylum Pseudomonadota; class Alphaproteobacteria. The sequence goes on along the minus strand of JAPYPT010000214.1, from coordinate 4,308 downwards.
GTGAACATGTGCCCCACCAAGTGGAATTACGCGACTATGGTATCGGGGCGCAAATTTTGTTCGATCTCGGTATTCGCGAGATGGAACTTTTAACCAATTCCGACTATGACATCGTCGGCATCGAAGGTTACGGCCTGACCATCACGGGATCGCGCGGCATCCCCATCAAGGATTTTTAACAACACATGAGTGAAGTACCCCATGTCCTGATCGTGGAGGCCCGCTACTACGACGATATTGCCGACGAACTGGCAAGGGGCGCCATTGCGGCGCTTGAGGCGGCGGGCGCCACCCATGACCGCTTGGAGGTGCCGGGCGCCTTTGAACTGCCGGCCGCCATTCGCATGAACATCAAGGCCATGGAACTGGTTGGCGGCCGTCGCCGGTATGACGGTTATCTGGCCTTGGGCTGCGTCATCCGGGGCGAGACCAGCCATTATGACTATGTCTGCGGTGAATGCGCCCGTGGCCTGATGGATTTGTCGTTGGAGTTTTCCATAGCTGTTGGATTTGGCGTTCTGACGGTGGAGAACCAGGAACAGGCCTGGGCCCGGGCCTCGGTGGATAAACTGGACAAGGGCGGGGCCGTCGCCAACGCCGCGCTGCGCATGATCGAGGTTAAGCGGCAATTCGGATATTTCCCGCGATGAACCAAGACAGCAATGGTGATAACAAAACCGGGAAACCAGTCCCTGGCGCGCGGCGCCGGGCTTCTCGTTTGGCGGCTGTCCAGGCGCTTTATCAATTGGCCCTGGGCGGCCAGATCGCCGATGGTAGCGATGTTGAAGATGCCATCATCGAGTTTCTGACCCATAGGCCGGGCGCCGAATTTCCCGAAGATGCCTACGCGGAAGTCGATAACGATATGTTTTCCGATCTGGTGCGCGGCGCCTGCCGTCATCATTCCAGCCTGGTGGAAATTCTGGACGCGGTGTTGCCGGCGCGGTGGAAGTATGCCCGCCTGGACCAGATCCTCTCGAAAGTGTTGTGTTGCGCGGCATATGAAATGAACCATCGCCCGGATGTGCCCGTGGCGGTGATCATCAACGAGTATGTGGAAATCACCAAAGCCTTCTATGACGGCGACGAGAGCGGCTTCATAAATGGCATTCTGCAGGAAGTGGCGGGCAAGCTGCGCGGTGACGAGGTCCTGGAACACAGGAATGCGCGCGCGAAATCCCGCTAACCCGGACACCGGGCCGGGCACCAGGCCGGGCGATGGACCCAAGAATGGGGTCCGGTGAATTCGATTTGATCGCGCGTTATTTCGCGCCCCTTGCCGGTCCCGGCGCCCTTGGCCTGGGCGATGATGCCGCAATATTGACGCCGCCGCCGGGCCAGCAGCTGGTTTTCACGGCGGATGCGATGATTGCCGGCGTACATTTTCTCGGCGATGACCCCGCGCCCGATGTCGCCGCGAAACTTTTGGCGGTAAACCTCTCCGACCTCGCCGCCATGGGCGCCAGGGGCGTTGGTTATTTGATGACGGCCGCCTGGCCCCGTGATCTGGATGAAAGCTGGATTGCGGCCTTTGCCGACGGTCTGGGAGAGATGCAGGCGGGGCACGGGATAGCTCTGTTGGGCGGTGATACGGTGGCCACGGACGGACCGCTGTGCCTGTCCCTGACCGCCATCGGTGAATTGCCCATGAACAGCGCCTTGCGCCGCAATGGGGCGCGGCTCGGGGACGGTATTTTTGTGTCCGGGCAAATTGGTGGCGCCGGCGTCGGGCTGCGGATCTTGCGTGACGGCCTGGCGGGCGGTGCGGAGCTTGACCGGCAGGCGGCCATTGACAACTACCGCCGGCCCCAGCCGCGCCTGGCCCTGGGCCAATCCCTGCGCGGTCTGGCCAGCTCTTGTATCGATGTATCAGATGGTTTGATGGCCGATTTGGGCCACGTGGCCGCGCAATCATCCGTCCGCATGGAAGTCGAACTGGAAAGGGTGCCATTGTCTCCACTGGCGGATTTGATCGGTGGCGCGGTGGGGGCGGTTACGGCGGGCGATGATTATGAGCTGGCGTTCACGGCCCGGCCCGAGGACGAAAACCGCCTATTGGCGGCGGCGGCCGGCGTTGCGGTTACCCGCATCGGCACGGTCGTGACCGGTCAAGGCGCCGTGGCCTTGGATGGTTCGGGCCGGCCCATCACCTTGCCGCGGTCCGGTTACCGGCATTTTTAGAGCGGTTTTCAAGGTAACCTTCTCCTAACTATTTCCTGTCATCCTATTGGCTTACGCGATGCCCATTTGCGAGGTAAGTGATGGGCCTCGGAGGATCGGTGGAAATGCGGAGCTGTTCGTGAAAAAGATCATCATTATCCTTGTCGGCGTAATTGTGCTGCTTGGCGGCGCGGGTGGCGGCCTGTTCGCCATGGGTATGCTTGATGAACCCCTGGGCCTGAACCAGGAAGCGGCGGCCGATGGCGAAGGCGGCGGCAGCGGCGGAGAGGCCAGCGGCGAGGGCAGCGATGCCGAACAGGTCGCCGAGGCATTATTTGTTCAGTTTGAGCCGATTTCCGCACCGGTTATCGCCAACGGACGGGTCGAATATCAGGTTTTGCTGACCCTGAGCCTGCAGGTCACAGATATCGGCGCCAAGAATGATGTGAATGCGGTGTTGCCGCGGTTGTGCGACGCCATGCATACGGAGCTTTTCACGAAGCCGATTTTGCGCGATGACGAGACCGGCGCGATCAATCTAACGGATCTCAAAAAACGCGTGCTCCGTCTAACCCGGAAAATGGTTGGCGGCGAAGGCATCGAGGATGTGTTGATTCTAAAAATTATGCGCATGGGCGGCTAGCGCAATTTTCAACTAATTGGATTCGCTCCTGCGATCCAAGTCGTTGGTTCAATTTCTTTTTTCTTAAGAATCGGAGCATGTTCAAAGAGGACATGCTCTAGGGATTCCCCATTCGGGCTTGTCCTGGAGTTGCCAAATCACTAGGTTGCGCCGGTGTTTGTTCATCCCCAATATCGCAATGTGACGCTGCTGGCGTTTTGTCAGGTGATTTTCGTCTGCGGGCAGACAACGTTGTTTTTTGTCGGCGGTCTGATCGGCTACAAGCTGGCCGCCGACAAGGCGCTGGCGACGCTGCCTGTCAGCGCGGTCATTTTGGGCACGGCGTTGATGACCATACCGGCCTCGCTGGTCATGCGCCGGGTTGGCCGGCGCGCCGGCTTCATGGGCGCGGCCGTGGTCGGCGTGATTGGTTTGCTGACCTCCGCCCTGGCCCTTTACCATTCGCATTTCTGGCTGTTGTGCCTGGGTGCCCTGACGGTGGGGTTCTACAACGCATTTTGTCAGTATTATCGTTTCGCCGCCGCCGACGTGGCAACGCCCGCCTTTCGCCCCAAGGCGATATCCCTGGTCATGGCGGGGGGCGTCGTGGCCGGCGTCATTGGGCCTTCGCTCGCCGTACACAGCCGCTACCTGATACCCGACATCGAATATCTGGCGAGCTATCTGCTGCTCGCCGTCATGTCCGTCAGTGTCTTCGCCCTGGTATCTTTCGTGCGCATTCCGCGCCTGTCGGAAGCCGAACAAAAAGACAAAGGCCGGCCCTTGCTGAAAATCATGACCCAGCCGAAGTTTATCGCGGCCGCGGGATCTTCCATGGTTGGCTATGGCATCATGGCCCTGTTGATGACGGCCACGCCCTTGGCCATGATTGCCTTTGAACACCCGGTCGATGATGCTGGATATGTTATTCAATGGCATGTGGTGGGCATGTTCGCGCCGTCATTCTTCACGGGACATTTGATCTCCCGGTTTGGCTTGGTCAAGATCATGCTGACGGGAGCCCTGCTGTTGCTGGCATCGGTCGTGGCGGCTTTGCTGGGGATTGCGATCTGGCATTTCGTGATTTCCATGTTCCTGGTGGGCGTGGGCTGGAATTTCCTGTTCATTGGCGGCTCGACCCTGTTGACGGAGGTCCATACAACGGCCGAACGGGCCAAGACCCAGGCCGCGCATGATTTTCTGGTGTTTGCCATGACGGCGGCGGGTTCGTTTCTTTCCGGTCAACTGCTGTATCGATATGGCTGGGATGAGGTCAATCTGATGGCTCTCCCATTCGTCATCGGTGTGACGCTGCTGGTCATCTGGTACGCTTTCATCCGCCGTGCTGAAGAACGGGCATTGTCCGCGGGCTGATGATCAGGCCTGCCCTGTGTATCCAGCTTTCGAGAATCGCCCATATCGCCCTTGGGTCACGGCGGGGAACTCTCGAAAAACAGCGATTATTTATGCCATTCCCGCCATGTTCAAGGCATCGGTTGCGTTTCCGCCGCTTCTCTGGCATTTAT